>NZ_LKGW01000135.1:0-267677 GCF_001467335.1 Pseudomonas sp. ICMP 10191 | reverse complement strand
ATCCTGTGGGAGCGAGCTTGCTCGCGAAGGCGTATTAACGGATCACAGATTTCCAGCGGCTCCCCCGACCTCTTCGTGAGCAAGCTCCCCACAGGTCCATTCAGTGAGGACTAAAGACGGCTGATCAATCCAGGCCCAACGCCTCCAGCACTGCATCCACACCCCAGAACAGCCTATCAGCGTCAGGCAACTGCGGGCGTTTGAGGATCAGGACGGGCAGGCCGCGTTCGCGGGCGACGTCGAGCTTGGGTTCGGTGGAGCTGCTGCCGCTGTTTTTGCTGATCAGTACGTCGATGCGGCGTTGTTCGAACAACTGGCGCTCGTCTTCCAGCATGAACGGGCCACGTGCGCCGATCACTTCGCAGCGTTGGTTGCCGGGGTAGTCGTCCAGTGCCCGGAGTGTCCAGAACTGGTGCGGCGGGATTTCGTTCAGGTGCTGCAAGGGCTCGCGACCCAGCGTGAACAACGGGCGCTTGAACGGGAGCAGGGCAGTGGCCAGTTCTGACCAGTCAGCCACTTCGCGCCAGTCGTCCTCTGGACCTGCCTGCCACGCGGTGCGGCGCAAGGCCCAGCAGGGAATGCCGGCCAGCCTGGCCGCTCGCGCTGCGTTGTGGCTGATCTGTGCGGCGTACGGGTGGGTGGCGTCCAGCAGCAAGTCGACGCCCTGTTCGCCCATGTACTGCGCCATCCCCTCGGCGCCGCCATAACCGCCGACCTTCAATTGGCAGGCCAGGTCAGACGGCACCCGGCCCACGCCCGCGAGGCTGTAGATGTGCTCAGGCCCGAGCTTCCGCGCAATCGCCAAGGCCTCGGTAATGCCGCCCAGCAGCAGGATGCGTTTCATGTCGCTTCTCTCTGTAAATCAACGCCAGCCTGACCCACCAGTCCGCCCTGACGGTCAATGGCGAAAACCTCCACCTGAACGCTCGCAGGCACGATGCTGCGCGCGAAACTCAGCGCGTGGCGACACACTTCGTCACCCAGTGGCACACCTGCCGCAGCGCTCATCGCCAGCGCTTGCTGACTGGTGTTGGCTTCAAGGATCCGTTGTTGCAGGCCTGCATCCGCGCCGACCTGCGCAGCCCAGTGCGCCAGTTGCGGCAGGTCGATGCTGGAATGGCGGCTGTGCAGGTCCATATGGCCGGCGGCCAGCTTGCTGATCTTGCCGAAGCCTCCGCACACGCTCAACTTATCCACAGGCACCTTGCGCAAGTGCTTGAGCACCGCACCGACAAAGTCGCCCATCTCGATCAGGGCGATATCGGGGATTTTATAGACGCGGCGCATGGTGTCTTCGCTGGCATTGCCGGTGCAGGCGGCGATATGCCGATAGCCGTTGGTGGTGGCGACGTCGATGCCCTGATGGATCGAGGCGATATAGGCCGCGCAGGAGAACGGCCGGACAATCCCGCTGGTGCCGAGAATCGACAGTCCGCCGAGAATGCCCAGGCGCGGGTTCATGGTCTTGAGCGCCAGCGCCTCGCCGCCCTCGACGCCGATCGTGACTTCGAATCCGCCGCTGTAGCCTTGTTCTTCGGCCAGCCGAAGCAGATGCTCGGTCATCATGCGCCGGGGCACCGGGTTGATGGCCGGCTCACCGACTGCCAGCACCAGCCCGGGGCGGGTCACGGTGCCGACGCCTGCACCCGCCACGAAGCGCACGCCTGCTGCCGCCTGTAGCCTGACGCGGGCAAATACCAGCGCGCCGTGGGTGACATCCGGATCGTCGCCTGCATCCTTGAGCGTTGCAGCTTCCGCGAAGTCATCCACAAGCCGGCAGAATTCCAGGCGCATCTGTACCTGTTTGCCCTTGGGCAGAACGATGTCCACCGCATCGCTGATCTGCCCACAGAGCAACAGCCGCGCGGCTGCGAGGCTGGTTGCGGTCGCACAACTGCCAGTGGTCAGGCCGCTGCGCAGTGGCGCAGGCTGTTCGGCGGTTTCTTCGCGCATCAGGGTTTGACTACGTCCAGCAGGGTGATCGGCAACGCCTGACGCCACGTGTCGAATTCGCCAAGGGGTTGTGCATGGGCGACGTGGATACGGGTCAGCTCGCCGCCATGCCGTTCGCGCCAGGCCATCAAGGCCGTTTCGCTTTGCAGGGTGACCGCATTGGCGACCAGTCGGCCGCCCGGACGCAGTTGTTCCCAGCAGGTTTCCAGCACGCCGACACGCGTCACGCCACCGCCGATGAAGATCGCATCCGGGCGTTCCAGACCGCTCAGGGCCTGAGGCGCGCTGCCCCGCACCAATTGCAGGCCGGGCACGCCGAGTGCGTCGCGGTTGAATTCGATCAGTTGCTGGCGGCCTTCATCGGCTTCGATAGCCATCGCCCTGCAGGTCGGGTGCGCGCGCATCCATTCGACGCCGATGGAGCCGCAACCCGCGCCGACATCCCACAACAGTTCGCCCGGCAGCGGTGCAAGGCGGGCGAGGGTGATGGCGCGCACGTCGCGCTTGGTAAGCTGGCCGTCATGTTCGAACGCGCTGTCCGGCAAACCTGAAATGGGGCTCAGACGGATGGCGCTGGCGTCGGCACGACAGTCGATGGCAACCAGGTTCAGCGCGGCGATCTCGGGGTTGCCCCACTCGCTGGCCAGTCCTTCGACGCGCCGCTCGGCTTCGCCACCCAGATGTTCCAGGACGGTCATGCGGCTTGGACCAAAGCCGCGTTCGCGCAACAAACCGGCAATCAGGGCGGGGCTGCTGCCGTCGTTACTCAACACCAGCAGACGCATGCCATGGTGGACGTGTGCGTTCAGCGCGGCCACCGGCCGGGCAACCACCGACAGGGTGACGACGTCCTGCAGCGGCCAGCCGAGGCGGGCGGCGGCCAGAGAGTAAGAGGAGGGCGCGGGCAGAATGCGCATTTCGTCAATGCTGACCACGCGTGCGAGACTGGCGCCGACGCCGAACATCATCGGGTCGCCACTGGCCAGCACGCAGATCTCGGCACCCCGCTGCTCGAGCACCGGGTTCAACGAGAAAGGACTCGGCCACGCACGTCGTTCGGCGCGAATGCACGGCGGCAGCAACGCCAGCTGACGCGGGCCGCCGAACACCTGATCAGCGTGCAGCAGAGCGTGTCTGGCGTTCTTGCCGAGCCCTTTGTAACCGTCTTCTCCGATTCCCACGACTGTCAGCCACGGTGACATGTACCTACCTCAATCCGAACTTCCGACAGAGCGCCTTTTCATGCCTGCGGACAAAGCAGGCATAATACCGCGCCCGACGGGGTACAAGTGCTCTAATCAACGTCCGTTTCCAGCCAGTTCACATCGGGTGACCCATTGAACGAGCAGCAGTCCGCTCGCACATCCTCTGCAACGCTACGCCCCTCGGCCTGCCCGGGGTTGCTGCGTATCGTCCCGGCACTGGACGGCGGGATCTGCCGGATCAAGCTGGCGGGCGGGGTGATCACCCGTGCGCAGGCCATGGCCGTTGCCGAGGCCGCGAGCACGTATGCACAGGGTGTTATCGAAGCCACCAACCGCGCCAATTTGCAGATTCGCGGCATTGGTGCCAATCACGACGGGTTGATCGGCGCCTTGATGGCGGCAGGGCTCGGCCCCGCCAACCCGGCCAGCGACGATGTGCGCAACCTGATGCTCAGCCCGACGGCCGGGCTGGACCCGCAGATGCTCTTCGATGCCCGGCCGCTGGCGGCGCAGATTCTCGACGCGCTGGAACATCACCCGCGTTTTCATGAGCTGTCCCCCAAGTTTGCCTTGTCGCTGGACGCTGGTGAAGCGCTGGTCATGCTCGAACACCCGCATGACGTGTGGCTGTCGGCGCTGAAAGTCGATGGCGAAGTGTTGCTGGCGTTCGGGCTGGCCGGCTGCCCGGCCCATGACCGACCGCTGGCGGCTGTCCCTGTGGCCGAGGGGAAGACGCTGGTTGTCGCACTGCTGGAGCTGTTTCTCGACCTTGCCCGTCCCGAGCACACCCGGATGCGACACCTGCTGGCCGAGGTTTCGACCGACGATATGCTGCGCGAGCTGTCGACCCGGTCCGGCTGCACAGTGCGGACCGATAAGGCGATCACCGATTGGCAGCGTCCGGCCATTCAAGGCATTCGCCACATTGGTGTTTATCCACAGGCCCAGCCGAATCGGGTGGCGGTGGGCGCTGCAGTACCGTTGGGGCGTCTCGATGCGGCGATGCTTTCCAGTGTGGCGCAACTGGCGGCGGATCAGGGCGACGGCACGCTGCGCCTGACGCCCTGGCAAAGCCTGTTGTTGCCGAACGTGCCGGTCGAGCGCGCCGCGGCGGTGCTGGACGCGTTGCAGGCATCGGGATTCGTCGCGGCGGCCGAGCAACCACTGGCGCAGATGCTCGCCTGTACCGGTTCTGCCGGGTGCGCCAAGGGGCTGGCCGATACCAAGTCCGACGCCCTGCAACTGGCTGCCGGGCTGGCTACCGGCCAGGCTGTGCACGTGAGCGGCTGCACGCGTTCCTGCGCTGCCGCTCACGTAGCGCCAGTAACCTTGCTGGCTGTCGCGCCGGGCCGTTACGATCTTTATTTTCGCGATGCAGCGCATGCCGGTTTCGGCGTGCTGCGCGCGCGCAACCTTACTATTGAAGCAGTCGGCGCGCAGTTGAACGCCGGCTCACGGAGCAACATGCATGATTGATTACATCCGCGATGGTCAGGAGATATATCGCAACTCTTTCTCGATCATTCGCGCCGAAGCGCGTCTTGACACGATCCCTGCCGACCTGGAAAAACTCGCCGTGCGCGTGATCCATGCCTGCGGGATGGTCGAAGTCATCGAAGACCTGCGCTTCTCGCCGGGTGCCGGTACTGCCGGGCGCAACGCTCTGGCCGCCGGAGCGCCGATCCTGTGCGATGCGCGCATGGTCTCCGAAGGCATCACTCGCACCCGTCTGCCCGCCAATAATCCGATCATCTGCACCTTGCATGATGAAGGCGTGCGGGAAATGGCCCTGGAGCTGGGCAATACGCGTTCTGCGGTGGCGCTTGAGCTGTGGCGTCCGCACCTGGAAGGCAGCGTGGTGGTCATCGGCAACGCGCCGACCGCGCTGTTCTATCTGTTGGAAATGCTCGATGCCGGTGCGCCGAAGCCTGCACTGATTCTCGGCTTTCCGGTCGGCTTTGTCGGCGCCGCCGAGTCCAAGGCGATGCTTGCCGCCGATAGCCGCGGTGTGCCGTTCGTGATCATGCAGGGCCGCCGTGGCGGCAGCGCCATGGCCGTGGCCGCAGTCAACGCACTGGCCACGGAGATCGAATGATGCAGGCACGCGGTCGATTGATTGGCCTGGGCGTAGGTCCCGGCGACCCGGAGCTGATCACTGTCAAAGCCCTGCGTCTGCTGCGCGAGTCGCCGGTGGTGGCGTATTTCGTGGCCAAGGGCAAAAAGGGCAACGCATTCGGCATCATCGAAGCGCATCTGCAGGACGTTCAGACCCTGATGCCGCTGGTCTACCCGGTGACCACTGAGGCATTGCCGCCGACACTGTCCTACGAAAAGCTCATCAGCGACTTCTACGACGAATCCAGCCGGCACATTGCCGCGCACCTGGACGCCGGACGTGACGTGGCGGTGATCTGCGAAGGCGATCCGTTTTTCTATGGCTCCTACATGTACCTGCACGATCGTCTGGCCGAGCGCTACGAGGCCGAAGTGATCCCGGGTGTGTGCTCGATGCTCGGTGGCGCTTCGGTGCTGGGCGCGCCGCTGGTGTATCGCAACCAGAGCCTGTCAGTGCTGTCCGGCGTGCTGTCCCACGACGACCTGAAACGCAAGCTGGCCGACGCCGACGCGGCGGTGATCATGAAACTGGGGCGCAATTTCCACAAGGTTCGCGAGGTGCTGACCGAACTGGGGATGGCCGGGCGTGCGCTGTATGTTGAGCGCGCCACGATGAGCAACCAGAAAATCGTCCCGCTGGACCAGGTCGACCCGATGTCTTCGCCGTATTTTTCGCTGATTATCGTCCCTGGCGACAGGTGGCAAGGCTGATGACCTCCATGACCCCGGCCATCGTCATTCTCGGCAATGGCAGCCTTGCCACCGCGCGGCGCATTCAACAGCTGTTCCCCGATGCGCTGATTCATGGCCTGGCCGAGCGCGTGCAGGGGGCCGACCGCACTTACAGCGAGTTCGGCGCGACGCTGCGCCAGCTGTATCAACAGAACACACCGATCATCGCCCTTTGCGCAGCCGGTATCGTTATTCGCACCCTGGCCGCCGTGCTGCTGGAGAAGGGCGCCGAACCGCCAGTGCTCGCCGTGGCCGAAGACGGCAGCGCCGTAGTGCCGCTGCTTGGCGGCCTTGGCGGGGTGAATGTCCTGGCGCGCAGCATCGCCAGCGGGCTTGGCGTTGCGCCAGCGATCACCACCAGCGGCGAGCTGCGTTTCGGCACCTGTCTGCTCAACCCGCCAAGCGGCTATGCGCTGGGCGATCTGGAGCTGGGCAAGCGTTTCGTTTCCGACCTGCTGTCCGGCGAACCTGTACGCATCGAGGGCGAAGCCCCTTGGCTGGCCCAGGCGCAACTGCCCGAAGACCCACAGGCCGCGCTGGCCATTCATGTTGGCAGTACCCTGCGCGAGCCGTCACCCCATGAATTGCTGATCTACCCGCGTAACGTGCTGGTGGCGGTGACTGACCTCAGTGACGAACTGGCTGAGCACGTGCGCTCGGCCCTGCGCGAGGTACGTATTGCCGGGCAGTCCTTGGCGTGCCTGTTGGCTGCCGAGGAGCAGATGGCCAATCCGCACCTGCACAAGGCTGCCGCCGAGCTGGACGTTGCGGTGCGATTCGTCAGCGCCGCTGCGGCCAGCGAGATGGCCATGAAGGCTGTGCCGCAGCTGTTGCCACCGCTCTGCGTCGACGCCCACACCGCGATTGCTGTCGCGGCGCAACCGCTGGAGGTGCAGAGTATCGGCCGCGGGCGTGGCCGCGTTGCCGTCATTGGTCTGGGCCCTGGCGCAGCAGACCTGATGGTGCCTGCGGTCAAGGCCGAACTGGCACGTGCCAATGATGTGCTGGGCTATGAAACCTACGTGCGGATGGCAGGGCCGTTTCGTGCCGATCAGGTACTGCACTGCACTGACAATCGCGAAGAAATGCAGCGTGCCCGGCATGCCTTCGAGCTGGCTGCTCAAGGCCGTTCGGTGGTCGTGGTGTCGTCCGGTGATCCGGGAGTGTTCGCCATGGCTTCAGCGGTGCTTGAGGCGTTGCATGAGTCGGATAATCCTCACTGGCATGCGGTCGAGCTGGAGATTCTGCCGGGTGTCTCGGCTTCTCTGGCAACCGCCGCTCAGGCTGGTGCGCCGCTGGGGCATGATTTCTGCGTGCTGTCGCTGTCCGACAACCTCAAGCCCTGGGACATCATCGAAAAGCGTCTGGACCTCGCCTGTCAGGCCGATCTGGCGCTGGCATTCTACAACCCGATATCTCGCTCCCGACCCTGGCAACTGGGGCGTGCGCTGGAGATTGTCCGCCAGCATCGCATCCCTGCAACCCCTGTGACGCTGGGCCGCGACATCGGCCGTCCCGGGCAGACATTGAGGGTTATCACGCTGGGCGAATTGACACCGGAGCAGGTGGACATGCGCACCATGGTGTTGATCGGCTCCTCCCTGACGTGCACCTTTGCGCGCCACGGAGGCGGCAACTGGGTCTATACGCCGCGTTGGTACGGCAACAAGCCTACAGGTTGAGCGCACACGCGTGTCATACCTGCTGCCATTTATCGTGGGAAAGTGCTGAAGTGGCGATGTCACTTCAAGCCTGTGAGCCTTTGTTTCGGCCCAGAGGCTTGAGCGAATCGGCTCTCTTCAACCGTCGTCGTCGGTAGTCCGATTCCAGAAGCCTCCCCGGAATATTCGCTCACCTGCGGTACGCCGGGAGGCAGATGGCGGGTTGAATCTGGCTCTGCGTATCGAGTTCGGCAGCCAAGTGCCCGAAAGCCACCAGAGGGCAACGGAAAGCTCCGAAAAAACCGCCTGATTTATTTCGTTAGTCTCGATTCAGTCCATCAGGACGCATGAGTTAAAGGACTAATGAAATGACACAGGACAAAACCATGAACAGCACTGACAACCTCGATTACATTGCCGCCTGCGAGCTGGCTGAATGCCCAGCTTCGTTGGGCGCATTCGCGGCCCCCGCAATCCCCGGATTGCCTCAGGCAGGTGACGTCACTGACGCACAGTCCGGCCATGAAGGTGCGGTGGTTGCAGGCAGTGTGCTGGCATTTCCCAACGGTATGTCGGCGCAGAGCAAGCAGGACGTGATGAATTCCTTTCTGTTCGCCACCCTTGTGGCCAACAAGGCGTTCAGCTCTGAAACCCAGGGCGATCAGTGGTATGACAAATTCAACGAAGTGCTTTCCAAGGTGGGCTGGCTCTCCACCCATTGGAACTATGCGCGCTACCGTGCCACCCAGCAGCGTTTCACCATGGACGAAGTCGGTCTGGAGATCCTCGGTTCGGCCATTGCAGCTGCCGCGTTACCCGGGCCTGCATCGCTGCTGATGCTCAAAGTGGCTGCAGATGCCGTCGCCGCGCTGCAGGCCAGGAAAGAACCCCTGCGCCTGTTCGAGAGCCAGACCAAGGCACACCGTGGCGGTAGCTTCCGTATCGCCTCCTGTATCGAATCCGGGGACAGCATCGTCAGTCTGGCCATGGCGGCAGTCAGCTTTCAGGCCGACAGTGACGTCACCAATGTGCTGTTCTGGGAATGGCAGGGCACCAGTGTCCAGACCTGGAAGGGCGAGCACAACCTGTTGCTCAACACGGACCTGTATGCGCGCTATCGCAAGCTGATCGAGCAACGGCTTGGCGACAATGTCAGTAATGCGATTGCAGAGTACGAAATCTGATCGGAGTGTTGGCGGAGGCGCGGACTGCCTCCGCTTTCGGGATAAAAGGAATTCTCCCATGAAGCAGGAATTGGATGCCGTAGTCGTCAATGCGGGCTGTTTGATGTTTTTCCCCGAGCCGCAGCGGGTCGCCCTGAAAAATGATGTGCTGGACTCGATGCTGTACGTGCAGCTGGCCGCATCGAAACAACACTCGAAGTTTGCCGAACCCGAAAAATGGAATGAAACCCGTCTCACCGCTGCGCAGCGTTTCGGCTGGCTGCCGAGCGCCAGCGAACATATCAGCCAGCCTTTGCCTGAAGACTCCGCTGAAACAGTGTGGAGTTGCATGGTGCGTGCGCTTGTACCGTGGGTGTCAGCCGAGACGCTCCTGCGTGCGGAGGCGTTCATGCGCAGGGCAGGCAGCCAGTCCGTCGCGAGCGAAGCGCTTCATCTGTTGCGCAGTCAGACGGTACAGAGCGGTTTGAATCACTCGGGAAAATTGCAGGTCAGCGTAGTTCTGCAACTGGCTTTCGTCGACACCCGACAGAAGCTCAAGCTGGTGCAGCTTCAATTCACCACACGTCAGCCGTTGTCATCCGGGTTTCTTTTCGAGGTCATCGAGTCGAAGAGTGTCTACGGCAACATCGCTGTGACTGTCCATGCAATGCAACTGTTTGAACAGGTCTATTCGCAGTTTCGCGATGGCATCGACACCGCGCTGTCGAGCAAGCGTGCGTGCCTGATCATGCCGCTCGGGGGCAGTCCCGATGTCTGATCCGGATGAAACTCTACTGACGGGTGCCAGCGTGCTGTCCTTCGCCCGCAATGTCGAACCTGATTTGCGCCAGGACATAATGGATTGTCTGCACCATGCCCGACTGGTCGCAGATGATCGCCATTCTTCCAGAGTGAACTGGCGTGCATGGCTGGATGCTTACCAGCGCTCGATTGCCGCCACAGGCGGTTCGCGGAGCGCCGGGATCAACGATGCCCGATTGAAAATCCACAGTTTCAGTGACATTGGAAAACTGCAGCTATCCGTGGTCGATAACGCTGGCGAGCTTCGCCAACTCTACCGCAGTTCGCTCGACAGGCTATTGAGCAGTGATCATGCGACGAGTTTTTTCAGCAGCTGGTTTACGTCCGGGCGCTCAGAAAGCTTTCAGCTCATGCCCTGTGCAATGCGCAATAAGGACGAGGTGTCGATCCTTCTGTGCAGCCTGCAGATGACCACCCTGGCGCTGCGGCCCGCGCGTTATTTCTGGCAGATATTGGGCGGCGAGATGCAGGTGCGTGCCGTCAGTACTGCGTTCCGCTTCAGTCGCCAGAGTTTCGAGCCTTTTCGCCAGACGGTGCAGGACGCCCTGGCTGATCGTGCTGCAGCCGAAATCATCAGTCTTTAGCAACCTGGATAAGCCCATGGAAGGGAGTAACGCAAATGAATGCAGACACAGGTAACGCGGCCTATCTGGGCACTATCGCCAGTATGGTCGCGTTTTTGCCCGGGCTTTCGAACGAAGAGCGCACGGATGTTCAGAACGTTCTTCTGGACGCCCAGTTGTTCGCGGGCAGGCAGTTTGATTTCAAAACCCAGTGGGGGACCTGGATGTATTACTACCGCAGCCGCCTCAAGGCGCGCGGTATACAGCAAAAGGGCGTGGTCCTTGGGGACTCGCTGGTGGTGAGCAGTGTCGACGATTTATTGCAGGCCACGTTCAAGGTCAGTCATCCTGCGGATCGTAAGCGTCTTGGCGACATGGTGCAGCGTGCGGTTGCTGCAATGGGGGTAGGCCAGGCAGCAGAGTCGTACTTTCAGCGCGGCTTCGACCAGGGACGTCTGGGCAGTTTTCAGATCGTACCCTGCGAAAAGTATGAACTTGGCCGGATGCTCCTGTTGCTTTGCAGTCTGCACCTGAGTGTGGACGACCATGCGCCAGGAAGGCGAAGACTGCTGTTTCACTTCAAGGGCGGCAGTTACATCTTTGACAGCAAGGTGTATGCCGCTCATCGTGACGCGGTGATGCGTTATCTGGACGGCAGGGCGCAAGGCATGGTGCGGGCTGCAAGTATCTGAGTTCTGTCAGGGCAGCAGGTAGCCCCTGATGCCGGTGAAAATGATTTGCGCGGCCAGTGCACAGACGAACAGTCCCATCAAACGGCTGACAATCTGCAAACCCTGATCGCCGAGGATGCGTTCGATACGGTTGGAGAGGTAAAGCACGACGCCGACGGTCAGACTGGCCAGCGCAATACTCAGAATGGCGGTGAGTTTGTCGTCCCAGTGGGGCTGACTGACGCCCATGACCAGCAGCGCACCGATCGTACCGGGGCCGACGGTCAGCGGGATGGTCAGAGGAACGATGGTCACATCCTGCTGGATATTGTCGGTCTGGACCGCCGACTTGCCCTGGGCCATGCCCAGTGCCGAGATGAACAGCACGCTGCCAGCCCCAATCCTGAATGCATCGACCGTGATGCCGAATACATCGAAAATCACGCGCCCGAACAGATACAGCAAGACGCTGGAAACCAGTGTCGCCAGTGCCACCTTCCAGGCCAGGCGCCGCTGTTCCTTGCGCGAGTGACCACGCGTCAGGCTGATGAAGCAGGAAAGAACGAAAAACGGGCTGTAAAGCACCAGCATTTTCAGATAGACGCTGAACAACACGTGAAGCATGGCTTCGACTCACAGCAGCAGGTGGATGGCATCGGCAGTCTATCAGGCCACAGGCCTTTCCCGTCGCCGTCAGTTTTGCCGATAGTGCTCGCCGTCCGACGTCAGCCCACGGGCCTTGTCACGGTGCGCCACCCAGTGCTCGACCAGTTCGCGCAACTGCGACAGTTCGATGGGCTTGGCCATGTGGCCGTCCATGCCAGCCTGGCGTGCGCGGTCTTTATGCTCGGTGAGAATATGCGCGGTCAGTGCAACGACCGGGGTGCGTACACGCTGATTGCCGACTTCCCAGGCGCGCAATTGCTCGGTGGCCGAGAAGCCGTCGAGTATCGGCATCTCGCAGTCCATCAGCACCAGATCATAACGCTGCGCTTTCATGGCTCGCAGCGCTTCTTCGCCATTGCTCGCGGTATCGGGGTTGAGGTTGAGCTTGCCGAGCATGCCGCGGATGACCTTGGTCGAAATGCTGTTGTCTTCGGCCACCAGAATACGGAAGTCGCCGGGGACGCTGACCGGCGGCGTCACGACCGGGCCGGGCTTGTTCGACACGACACCCTTGTTCAACTGGGTCAGTTCATCTGCCAGCGTGGTCTTGAGCGTATAGCCCGCCACCGGTTTGGCCAGAATGCGCTTGATGCCGCAGTTGCGCGCGATGATCTTGCTGGGTGCATTGCTGATGCCGGTCAGCATGATCAACAGTATGTCGTGATTCAGGCTCGGGTCTTCCTTGATCTTGGCGGCCAGTTGCATACCGGTCATGCCCGGCATGTTCTGATCGAGCAGGACCACATCGAAATAGTCGCGCAGGTGCGCCTTGGTCCTGAGCAAGGCCAGTGCCTCCTTGCCGGATGCCACTGCACTGACATTCAGGCCCCAGGCACTGCATTGCTGAACCAGCACTTTGCGGCATGTGTCGTTGTCATCGACCACCAGCACCCTGGCATCTTTGAGCGGGCTGTCCAGATCAATGGTCGGCTGTTCGAGCAGCTTGGCGTCCAGAGGCAGGTTCAACCACAGCGTATTGCCTTGCGCGCCATTGTTCTGAATGCCGAATTCGCCATCCATCAGTACGATCAACTGACGAGCGATCACCAGTCCCAGATGACCGCCGAGCCGGCTGCTGGCCAGGAAGTTCCGGCTGTGCAGTTCGGCGTGCAGCAGTTCTTCACGTTCTTCGTCGGAAAGCGTTTCGCCGCTGTCCTGAACCGAAATGCGCAGCCGCGTATTCCCGCTTTTCGAGGACTCAAGGGCGACTGCCAGCAGAATCTCACCTTCGTCGGTCTTCTTCAGGGCATTTTCCAGCAGGCTCAGCAGTGTCTGGCGCAGGCGGGTCGGGTCACCATTGATGACACGTGGCACCTGAGGCTGGATCTGGCTGATCAGCTCGACCTGTTGCTGTTCGGCCTTGGCGCGGAAGATATTCAGGCAGTCCTCGACCAGCGCGCCGATGTCGAACTGCACGTCGTCCAGTTCGATCTGTCCTGACTCGAGCTTGGTGATGTCGAGAATCTCGTTGATCAGCGTCAGCAGTTCGTTACCGGCACTGTGAATGGTCTGCACATAGTCGCGCTGTTTGACCGACAGCGGGGTGCCGAGCAGCAGCTCGGTCATGCCCAGCACGCCGTTCATCGGGGTGCGAATCTCGTGGCTGATCTTGGCCAGAAACTCGGCTTTGGCGTTGATTTCGGCGGTGCTGGCCGCCTGATCGCGGCTGATGCTGAAGCGGTCTTCGGTGATACTGCGATGGCGTTCGCTGAGGGCCAGGCTCATCAGCAGGCCGCTGATGCAGAACACGCTGAGCAGCGCCAGCAGCAGCCATTGCGGTGGCACCAGGCTCAGCCACAGCAGGCCGGGCAGGACCACCATGTAGCCGATATTGAAGGTGATCATTCCGAGGACAAACAGGCGCGCCGAGCGATAGCCCTTCTGCCAGTGCCACATCGACACCGCCAGAATGCTCAGTGTCGTCAGCGAGACCAGGCCGAACGTCAGGAAGTTGATCGGCAGCTTTTCGTCGAACAGCACCAGCAAGGCGCCGATCCCCATGAGCACCGCGTTGCCCAGCAACAGACGATCGAGTTTGCGGGCATTGCGATGGACGAAGAAACAGTAGGTGTAGATCAGGCCTGCGACAGCGGCCAGCAGCAGCGCCAGGTGTGCGCTCGGGGTTTGCGCGATATTCCACGGGTCGATCGGGCGGAGCAGGTTGAGGAGCAACAGCGCACTGAGCCCGAGTAACGATTCGCAGGCGGCCAGCCACAGATTGCTGCGCGACCGGGTGTGTCCGTAACGCGTCAGATTCTGCACGATCAGCATGGACAGCGCGCCAAACAGCAGTCCGAACAGCAATGGCTGGGTTTCGTTGGCGGCGCTTTCGATGGCCGGTTCAAGGGTGATGCTGGGGCGCATTTTCTGCGCAGAGACCAGTCTCAGGTAGATATCCAGCGAGGCCGAGCTTTGCGGAACCGGCAGCAGGAAATCGTTGGATGGCAGTCGCTGATCTTCAATCGGCACGTCGTTGCCCGTGCGTAGATGATCAATCTGTCGATCGCCGTCCATGACATACATGTCGGCGCTGGAAAGGTCCGGGGCGAAGATACGCAGCAATTGCTCGTGCTGGGTCGGTTGCAGGCGGTAATGCAGCCATACCGCGCTGCCGCGATCCGCTGCCGCGACCCGTTCCAGCTCGGTGGGGCTGAATTGATTCTGATAGCGCGCCGAGCGGATTTCATCCAGCGTCAGATGGGCCTTTTCGTCGAGCAGCGTCGACCAGCCTGCACCATGCTCGGCCTGCGCCGAAAGCATGAACAGCAGGGTCAGCAGTCCAACGGTTGAGGCTATGGCAATCCTGAGCCAGCGCACAATGAAATCCCTTCGTGAGTGAATGCCTGGTAAAACCGCGAATACCGGAGCAACCGGCCAGCCTCTGCTTGAAGAGGCTGGTCCGATCGATTATTCCTGGTCTTCGCCACGCTCGCGGGCAATGGCACGGTAGCCAATGTCCTTGCGGTAGAAACACCCTTGCCAGTCGACTTTTGCGGCCAGCGCATAGGCATTTTCCTGCGCGTTGCCGACGCTGTCACCCAGCGCTGTGGCACACAGTACACGACCACCGCTGGTCACGACACGCTCATCCTGCAAGGCCGTGCCTGCATGGAATATCTTGCCTTCGAGCTGTGCCGCTGCGTCCAGACCCTCGATGACCGCGCCTTTGGCGTAGTCGCCAGGATAACCGCCTGCGGCCAGCACGATACCCAGGCTGGGGCGTGGGTCCCACTGTGCTTCGATCTTGTCCAGCGCTTGCGCCAGCGCAGCCTCGACCAGCAGTACCAGGCTCGATTGCAGACGCAGCATGACCGGCTGGGTCTCCGGGTCGCCGAAGCGGCAGTTGAACTCGATGACTTTCGGGTTGCCTGCTTTATCGATCATCAAACCAGCATAGAGGAAGCCGGTGTAAACGTTACCTTCATCGGCCATACCCCTGACGGTCGGCCAGATAACCAGGTCCATGACACGTTGATGAACCTCGGCGGTGACCACCGGGGCAGGGGAGTAGGCACCCATCCCGCCGGTGTTCGGCCCGCTGTCGCCGTCGCCGACGCGCTTGTGGTCCTGGCTGGTGGCCATGGGCAGTACATTCTTGCCGTCGACCATGACAATGAAGCTGGCCTCTTCGCCATCGAGAAACTCTTCGATGACAACGCGCGAACCGGCGTCGCCAAAGGCGTTGCCAGCCAGCATGTCACGTACGGCGTCTTCGGCTTCTGCCAGGGTCATGGCGACGATCACGCCCTTGCCCGCGGCCAGGCCGTCGGCCTTGATGACAATCGGCGCGCCTTTTTCACGCAGATAGGCCAGGGCAGGCTCGATCTCGGTAAAGTTCTGGTAGTCGGCAGTAGGAATCTTGTGACGCGCCAGGAAGTCCTTGGTAAACGCCTTGGAGCCTTCAAGCTGGGCAGCGCCAGCGGTCGGGCCGAAGCAGTCCAGGCCTCGGCTGCGGAACAGGTCGACGACGCCTGCAACCAACGGTACTTCCGGGCCGACGATGGTCAGCGCAACGTTCTTTTCAGCGAAATCCGCCAGTTGCTCCAGTGCCAGAACGTCGATGGCCACGTTTTCGCATTTGGCCTCGATCGCCGTGCCCGCATTGCCCGGTGCGACAAACACCTTCTGCACGCGTGGGTCCTGAGCGACTTTCCATGCCAGGGCGTGTTCACGACCGCCGCTGCCAATGATCAAAACATTCATTTCAAAAACCTCGATGACGCTGATTCTGGAGTACGCGGTGTGCCTGGGGCGACCCAACCCGCTGTACGAGGCCGCAATGACGCAGCAGACGCCTGCGCCAGTGCGGCCGTTTTTCTGATTAGTGCCGGAAGTGACGCATACCGGTGAACACCATCGCGATGCCGGCTTCGTCTGCTGCAGCGATCACTTCGTTGTCACGCATCGAGCCGCCCGGCTGGATGACAGCGGTGATGCCGACCTTGGCCGCGTTATCGATGCCGTCACGGAACGGGAAGAAGGCATCGGAGGCCATCACGGCGCCCTGAACCTGCAGCCCGGCATGCTCAGCCTTGATGGCCGCGATACGCGCCGAGTTCACACGGCTCATCTGGCCAGCGCCGACGCCGACGGTCTGGCGGTTGCGGGCGTAGACGATGGCGTTGGACTTGACGTACTTGGCGACTTTCCAGGCGAAGATCAGGTCATGCATTTCCTGTTCTGTAGGCGCACGCTGGGTGACGACCTTGAGGTCGGCCTCGGTGATCATGCCGATGTCACGGCTCTGTACCAGCAGGCCGCCATTGACGCGTTTGTAGTCCCAGGCAGGCAGGCGCTCGCTCCACTGGCCGCTGGTCAGCAGGCGCACGTTGGCTTTGCTCGCGACGATGGCGCGGGCTTCGGCGCTGACGCTCGGGGCGATGATCACTTCGACGAACTGGCGCTCGACGATGGCCTTGGCGGTTGCAGCGTCCAGCTCGCGGTTGAAGGCGATGATGCCGCCAAATGCCGACTCGGAGTCGGTGGCATAGGCCAGTTCGTAAGCCTGGCGAATGCCGCCTTCATCGTCCGGGCAGACCGCGACACCGCACGGGTTGGCGTGCTTGACGATCACGCAGGCCGGTTTGACGAAGCTCTTGACGCATTCCAGTGCGGCATCGGTATCGGCCACGTTGTTGAACGACAGCTCCTTGCCTTGCAGCTGGGTGGCGGTGGCGATGCCGACCTCGGCAGGTTTGGCTTCGACGTAGAACGCCGCACTCTGGTGCGGGTTCTCGCCGTAGCGCATTTCCTGAGCCTTGACGAACTGGGTATTGAAGGTGCGCGGGAACTGGCTGCGGCCTTCGGTGCTCAGGGTTTCGGCAGTCTGGTCGACGCCGCCCAGGTAGTTGGCGATCATGCCGTCGTAGGCGGCGGTGTGCTCGAACGCCTTGAGCATCAGGTCGAAGCGCTGGGCGTAGGTCAGGCCACCGGCCTTGAGGCTTTCCAGAACCTGGCCGTAATCGCTGGCATTGACCACGATGGCGACGTCCTTGTGGTTCTTCGCTGCGGAACGGACCATGGTCGGGCCGCCAATGTCGATGTTTTCGATGGCGGTCGGCAGGTCGCAGCCTGGCTTGGAGACAGTGGCTTCAAACGGGTACAGATTGACCGCAACCAGATCGATCGGCTTGATGCCGTGCTCGGTCATGATGGCGTCGTCTATGCCGCGACGACCCAGAATCCCGCCATGGATCATGGGGTGCAGGGTCTTGACCCGGCCATCCATCATTTCAGCGAAGCCGGTGTAGTCGGCCACTTCGACTGCCGCGACGCCGTTGTCCTTGAGCAGCTTGAACGTACCGCCAGTGGAAAGAATCTCGACGCCCAGCGCTTCAAGCTCGCGGGCAAACTCAAGGATTCCTGTCTTGTCGGATACGCTGATCAGGGCGCGGCGGATCGGCAGGCGGGTAGTCTGGTCGGTCATCTCGATTTCCATCAAAAGCAAAAGAAGTCAGCAAAAAAAAGCGACCGCGGTGCAAGGTCGCCTTTTCTGTTTTGAATGCTTTAAAGCAGATCGTACTGTTTGAGTTTCTTGCGCAGCGTGCCGCGATTCAGTCCCAGCAGCTCGGAGGCCTTCGTCTGGTTGCCCTTGACGTAGTTCATCACGCTTTCCAGAAGCGGAGCCTCGACTTCCGACAACACCAGGTTGTAGACGTCAGTGACGGATGCGCCTTCGAGGTGGGCGAAATAATTGTGCAGCGCCTTCTCGACACTTCCGCGCAGGGTCTGACCCTCTTCGCTCGGCGTGTTGAGGTGCTGTTTCAAATTGACGTTGTCGCTCACGGGTGTTGTTCCACTCACTAAAGTCTCGGTCATCATCGTCATGCGGCCACCTCTTTATCATTCTCGTTATCCGGGCCCTTGCAGCCTTGGCTGAAGAACTCCCGGACGTTGGCGCACTGTGCTTCCGTATCTTCCAAACGATTGAAGTGGGCGCGAAACTCTCTGGCGCCCGGCAGGGTTGCGAGATACCAGCTGACGTGTTTGCGTGCAATGCGCACGCCCATCACGTCTCCATAGAAAACGTGGAGCGCTGCCAGATGCTCAAGCAGAATGCGTTCCACTTCACTCGACTGCGGCGCCGGGAGTGTCTCTCCGGTCCGCAGGAAGTGTTCTATCTCGCGAAAAATCCAGGGACGCCCCTGTGCGGCCCTGCCAATCAGTAATCCGTCTGCTCCGGTGGCCTTCAGCACGTGCCGGGCCTTTTCCGGTGAATCGATGTCGCCATTGGCAAAGACCGGTATCGACACGGCCTGTTTGATCTGGGCAATGGTGTCGTACTCGGCCTCACCGGTGTACAGGTCGGCACGGGTTCGCCCGTGCACTGCCAGTGCCTGAATGCCTGCCTGCTCGGCGATTTTCGCCACTGTCAGGCCATTTCGGTTGTCGCGATCCCATCCGGTGCGGATCTTCAGCGTGACCGGTACATCGACTGCAGCCACGACGGCCTGCAGGATGTCGTTGACCAGTTGCTCATCCTTCAACAGCGCCGAGCCAGCCGCCTTGTTACAGACTTTCTTGGCCGGGCAACCCATGTTGATGTCGATGATCTGGGCGCCCAGTTCGACATTGGCACGTGCTGCGTCCGCCAGCATCTGCGGATCACCACCGGCGATCTGTACCGAGCGCGGCTCGGGATCACCTTCGTGGATCATGCGCAGACGCGATTTGCGGCTGTTCCACAGGCTCATGTCACTGGTGACCATCTCCGACACCACCAGGCCGGCACCGAGTCTTCGGCACAGCTGACGGAAAGGCTGGTCGGTGACGCCCGCCATCGGGGCGAGGATCAAGCCGTTTTGCACTGTATATGGGCCGATGCGTACTGCCGACATAGCCTTACCTGTTGTGGAGGCCAAATCATCCGCAGGCCGTGTAAAAAACCGTTTCACCCGGTCTGCAACGGCTCATCCCGCCAGCCGCATGCGCCACCGTCAGATCGAACCGAGAGTTTGAAAAAGGGTTGGCATGATACCCGCTCTCGATGACTGGATAAAGGCTGAATTGGATAAAATCTGAACAGCTCTTGCCTGAGTTCGATGAGTCCGGTCAGAGGGTATTTTGTTGCTGAATTTCTGCGATCATGCAGCGTTCTTTGGTGAAAGTAGCGTGTAGAAAAGCAGTCTCGGCCGACGCTGTCGCGCCGGACGAGTCATTCCGGCGAGCGGAAGTTCAGGCTGTAGTTCACGGCCTTGGCACCTGGATCAAGGATATCCAGCGCGATATGGATCGGCGTCTGGGGTGGCATCTCTTCCTTGCCGGCCATTTCGCCGCTCAGGTATTCACTGGGCTTGAACCGACGACTGGCAATCAACTGACCGCCGGTATCGGAAAAACGCAGTTCCAGCAGGGGAAACGGCTGGGAAAACGAGGCGCGGTTGTAGATGATCGCGTCCACCACCAGAGCCCCCTGGAACTCTGGGTGGCTGCGCACGACCAGGTTGCTGCTCTTGAGCTGGGAAATGTCGACCTTGCTCGGCACCTTGCAGCCGACCTGCGGGCAAATCTGCTGAAACCACGGGCGATACTGGTCCTGGCGTGCCAGCTGATCGAAGTGGTACCAGACGTATTGTCCTGCCAGGCCCGCCAGCGCCAGTACGATCAACAGACCCCAGGCCAGGCGTCGCCCCCAGCGCGGTTTGGGCCGTTGCCAGTCCAGTTGCAAAGGGTCGTCGGTCAGGTCAAGAAGTGTCTGGTCGCGCACTGCCGGTTCGTTGCGGCTGCGCTTGCCCCGCGGTTCTGGCTCCGGCTCATGGTCGTCGTCTTCATCATCGTCATCCACCGCAGACCAGCGCTCGACTTTTTCGGCAGGCGGAGCTTTGCGCTGGATGATGACGGGCATCGGGGGCTCGTCATCGTCCAGATGCTTGTCCAGTGACAGCGACGGCTCGGTACGCGTGTCATCCTCCAGCGGCTCTGGAGCGTCTACAGCGTCGGTGTCCGGGATGACTTCTGCATGCAGCTCGGGCAGTTGCTCGACATCGTCGTTATGCAGCGTATCGACCCATGCCGCCTCGTCGCTCTGCCGACTGTCACGCTTCGCCGTCAGGCTCACATCGTCGTTGCCGATATCGCTTACAGGGCGGGCGAAGGTGTCAGGCCTGCGGGTCTCGCGATGTTCGAGGCGGGCCAGTTCTTCGTCCAGATTGAGATTGTCCAGATCCAGCTCGCTGACCTGCCAGGGATCGTCCTCTTCGGGCGTCTTTTCCGGCTCCGGCTCCGGCTCCGGCTCCGGCACTGGCGTCGGCAGGGCCTCCGGTTCGGGCAGGGCCGCGATCACCGGCGAGGCGGGCAGGGTCTCTTTTTCGGCGTCATCGCTGGCGCGCTGCTCGAGCAACTGCCGCGCTGCGTTGAACACCTGCAGGCAGGCTCCGCACCGCACCACGCCACGGGCCACGCTCAGCTGAGCGTGACTGACTCTGAAACTGGTCTGGCAGTGCGGGCACTGGGTGACGAAACTGTCGGTCATGCGGCTGTCCGGTTGAAGCGGCGATTAACGGCGGCGACCCGTGATGCGTACCCAGCCATCTCGGTTTGCGATCGGGTCCAGATCAAAACTTTCAGCATAGGCTGTCGCGACTTCCTCACCCTGTTCGGCAAGAATGCCTGACAGTGCCAGGCGTCCGCCGGTCCTGATCAGGGTTGCCAGTTGCGGCGCCAGGGAAACCAGCGGGCCAGCCAGAATGTTGGCGACCAGCACGTCGGCCTGCTGGGGCGGCAGATCCTCGGGCAGGTACAGCGGGAAGCGTTCGGCCGCGATATTGTTGCGTCCGGCATTGTCTCGAGAGGCTTCCAGTGCCTGCACGTCGATATCGGTACCAACGGCCTGTTCGGCACCCAGCAGCAGTGCGGCGATGGCCAGAATGCCCGAGCCGCAGCCGAAATCCAGCACGTTGCAGCCTTCGAGTTCCTGGCCGTCCAGCCACTCGAGGCACAGCGCGGTGGTCGGGTGGGTCCCGGTGCCGAACGCCAGGCCCGGATCGAGCAACAGGTTCACGGCGTCCGGCTGTGGTGCGGCATGCCAGCTCGGCACGATCCACAGGCGCTTGCCGAAACACATCGGCTGGAAGTTATCCATCCAGCTGCGTTCCCAGTCCTGATCTTCGATGACTTCGGCGCTGTGCTCGGGTAACTCTTCGCCGGTCAGCAGGCTCAGGTGTGCCAGGGCCATTTCGGCATTGGTGTCGGCTTCGAACAGTGCGAGCAGGTGGGTGTGCGCCCACAGCGGCGTGGTATTGAGTTCGGGTTCGAAAATCGGCTGGTCTTCGGCGTCCATGAAGGTCACGGACACGGCGCCGACTTCAAGAAGGGCGTCTTCGTAGGTTTCGGCTTGTTCTGGGCTGATGGCGAGACGGACTTGCAGCCAAGGCATGGCGGATTACCTTCGATTTGGAAATAAGTGCGGCTTTTACAGCCGGTGCGGCCGCAGGAAGCGGGCAAGTTTACTGCTATGCGCTGCAAACAACAAAGCCGCATCACTGCGGCTTTGTCGTGGTGAAGCAGACTGGCTTATTGATTGGCCAGTTTGTGCTCCAGGTAGTGGATGTTGATTCCGCCTTCGCAGAAGCCTTCATCGCGGGTCAGATCGCGGTGCAGCGGGATGTTGGTCTTGATCCCGTCGACCACGATTTCGTCCAGGGCATTGCGCATGCGTGCCATGGCTTCTTCGCGGGTCGCGCCCCAAGTGATCACTTTACCGATCAGCGAGTCATAGTTGGACGGTACCTTGTAGCCGCTGTACAGGTGTGAATCGACCCGTACACCGTTGCCGCCCGGTGCGTGGAAGTGCTTGACCAGACCAGGGCTTGGCACGAAGGTCTTAGGGTCTTCGGCGTTGATCCGGCATTCCAGCGCATGACCCTTGATGACCACGTCATCCTGGGTGTACGACAGTTTGTTGCCGGCGGCGATGCTGAGCATCTCCTTGACGATGTCGATGCCGGTGACCATTTCCGAAACCGGGTGCTCCACCTGAACACGGGTGTTCATTTCGATGAAGTAGAAACGACCGTTTTCGTACAGGAACTCGAAAGTACCCGCACCACGATAGCCGATATCGATACACGCCTTGACGCAGGCGGCCAGGACATCCTCGCGCGCCTTTTCGTCGATGAACGGTGCCGGCGCTTCTTCCAGAACCTTCTGGTGACGGCGCTGCAGCGAGCAGTCGCGATCGCCCAGGTGAATGGCCTGGCCCTGGCCGTCGGAAATCACCTGGACTTCCACGTGACGTGGGTTGGTCAGGTATTTTTCCAGGTAGACCATCGGGTTGCTGAACCAGGCCGCTGCTTCGGCGCGGGTCTGGGAAGCGGCTTCGATCAGGTCTTCTTCGCGATGAACCACACGCATGCCGCGACCACCGCCACCACCGGCGGCCTTGATGATCACCGGGTAACCGACTTCACGACCGATGCGCAGAGCGGTGGCCTCGTCTTCCGGCAGCGGGCCGTCGGAACCGGGAACGGTCGGCACATTGGCCAGCTTCATGGCGTCCTTGGCGGAAACCTTGTCGCCCATCAGGCGAATGGTGTCTGCTTTGGGACCGATGAAAGCGAAGCCCGATTTTTCGACCTGTTCGGCGAAGTCGGCGTTCTCGGCGAGAAACCCGTAACCCGGGTGGATCGCCGTGGCGCCGGTCACTTCGGCAGCCGAAATGATCGCCGGAATGTTCAGGTAGGACAGATTGGCCGGTGCCGGACCGATGCAGACGGTTTCGTCTGCCAGGCCCAGGTGCATCAGCTCGCGATCTGCGGTGGAGTGTACAGCGACGGTCTTGATGCCCAGTTCTTTACAGGCACGCAAGATGCGCAAGGCAATTTCGCCGCGGTTGGCGATCAGAACTTTTTCCAACATCGCAGGCTCTCCCCGGGTCAAACGATTGTGAACAGCGGCTGGTCAAACTCAACCGGCTGACCGTTTTCTACCAGGATGGATTCGATCACACCGCTGGCTTCTGCCTGGATGTGGTTCATCATTTTCATCGCTTCGACGATGCAGATGGTGTCGCCTTTCTTGACGGTCTGGCCGACTTCAACGAATGCAGGCGAAGTAGGCGCCGGGGTACGGTAGAACGTACCGACCATTGGCGACTTGACTACAAAGCCGTTCAGTTTCGGAGCCGATGGCGCTTCTGCAGCTGCCGCAACCGGTGCTGCTGCCGGAGCCGGAGCGGCTGCAGGTGCAGCAACCGGAGCCGGTGCGTAGTAAGGCTGTGCCGGAGTCTTGCTGTGGCGGCTGATCCGTACGGATTCCTCGCCTTCACGGATTTCCAGCTCGTCGATGCCGGACTCTTCCAGCAATTCGATCAGTTTCTTGACTTTGCGAATATCCATTAATCAACTCCCAAGGTTCTGTAAGGGCAATGTGTCGGCCGGCTCAAACCATATGGTCAGCTTCAGGCTGGACTCATCATGGCTTGGCACTGGCGGCCAGTTGTTCCAGGGCGGCTTCCAGGGCCAGTCGGTAACCGCTGGCGCCAAGGCCGCAGATCACTCCTACAGCGACGTCTGAAAAGTAGGAGTGATGGCGGAAAGGTTCGCGTTTGTGCACGTTCGATAAATGCACTTCGATGAATGGGATGCTCACTCCCATCAGCGCGTCACGTATTGCAACGCTGGTGTGCGTAAAAGCAGCCGGATTGATCAAAATAAAATCCACACCCTCACCGCGAGCGGCGTGAATGCGGTCGATCAGTTCGTACTCGGCGTTGCTTTGCAGATACATCAGATGGTGACCGGCATCGCGAGCGCGCTGCTCCAGGTCCTGATTGATCTGAGGCAGGGTGATAGTGCCGTAGACCCCGGGTTCCCGAGTGCCCAGCAGGTTCAGGTTGGGTCCGTGGAGGACCAGGATAGTCGCCATTGCGTGTTCCTTTTATTGTCTGCGAGCGGTTTACGCCCGGCGACTATGCCGGAAGGGCAGTGGACTGTCCAGTTAACAACAGTAGCCAGCACAATGAGCGATATTCGCGCAAAGTTTATGACTCAGGGATCAGTTTTGGTCATTGGCGCTGTTCAGACGCTCGATCAGGCCTGCCGCGTCGATTTCGCCGACGACCCGTACAGTTTGCTGTTCTTCGCCGTTTTTATCGAAGAAAAGCAGCGCTGGCGGGCCAAACAGCTTGTACCGGTCAAGCAGGGCGCGTTGCTCTGCGTTGCTGTCGGTCATGTCGAAACGCACCTGCTTGTAACCCGACAAGCGGGCGACCACACCCGGGTCAGGCAGGACTTCGTGTTCGATGACCTTGCAACTGATGCACCAGTCGGCATACCAGTCGAGCACCAGCGGTTTGCCCTCGCGCCGGGCTTCCTGCATCACACGGTCCAGTTCGGCGGAGGTGGTGATCGTCTGCCACTGTGAGGCGGCCGGAGCTACCGCTCCGTTATTCGCCGTGGCGTACTCGCGGCCCAGCGGGCGCACGGGGTCGGTGTGCCCGGACAGCGCGCCGTACCAGCACGCCAGCGCATAGACCAGCAGCGCCAGCCCCAGCAGTTGGGCGAGTTTCTGCCGTGTGGTTTTGACATTGAATTCCAGGGTGCCGAGAAACAGTGCGACACCGGCCGACAACAGACCCACCAGCAACAACGTGACTTGCCCTGGCAGTACGCGGCTCAGCAGGCCGATGGCCAGCCCCAGCAGCAGCACACCGATGGCGTTTTTAACCGTCACCAGCCAAGGGCCGCTTTTCGGCAGCCATGTGGCACCGCCGGTTGCGATCAGCAACAGCGGCGCGCCCATGCCCAGGCCCAGCGCGAACAGTTTCAGAGCGCCGCCGAGTGCATCGCCGCTGGCGCTGATATACAACAGCGCACCGGCCAGAGGCGCCGATACGCAAGGTGACACCAACAGGCTGGAGACCACGCCCAGCACCGCTGCACCCCACAATGAACCGCCCTGGGTCTTGCCGGCGATACGGTCCAGACGAGAGCTGATGGACTGCGGCAGGCGCAGTTCGAAAGCGCCGAACATGGCAATGGCGAAGATCACGAAGAATGCCGAGAACGGCACCAGTACCCAGGCCGATTGCAAGCGCGCCTGCAGGTTAAGGCCTGCACCGAACACACCCATCAGCGCGCCCAGCAGGGCAAAGCACGCCGCCATCGGCAGTACGTAAGCCAGAGACAGGCTCAGCCCGCGCAACCCGCCAACCTGGCCGCGCAGCACCACGCCGGACAGAATCGGCAACATCGGCAGTACACACGGTGTGAAGGTCAGGCCTACGCCCGCGAGAAAAAACAGCGCCAGTTCTTTCCAGCTCCAGGCGGCCGCTGTGGCTGCGCTGGCAGACGCCTGGTCGCTCGGGCTGGCGGCTACGTCGCCAATGCTCAAACGCTCGGTTTCAGGTGGATAGCACAAGCCCTTGTCGGCGCAGCCCTGGTACGTGACGGCGAGGGTGAAGGGGCGCTGTTCGCCGGGTTTGCGTGGCAGGTCGATATCGAGAATGCCGTGATAGACCTCGACATCGCCAAAATACTCGTCGTGTTTCTGCTCGCCCTTGGGCAGTTGCGCTTCGCCAAGGCCGATGTCGGCAGGCTCGGTGCGGAACTGAAAGCGGTGGCGATACAGGTAGTAGCCATCGGTGGCGACCAGCCTCAGCTTGATCGACTCCTGCGTCGTTTCGATCAGGCTCAACTGAAAGGCCTGACGCACTGGCAGGAAGTCCTTGCTGTTATCCAGCGAGCCGCCGCCCAGCGTGGATGAAGGTCGGCTGTCCAGCAGACCGGCGCCGGAGGCGGGTAGGGCCAGGATCAATAACAGCAGGCATAACAAACGGCGCATGGCAGTCTCGAATCTCGAAAGTCTGCGCATGATAACGGAGTGCCCGGCGGCGTGCCGAGGGCAGGTTGTAAGAGTGGGTGTCAGCAGGCCCACGACGTGCCGGAATTATTTCTTGCCCGAGGAAAAGCTGCCACCAGCTTCCTGGTCGTAAAAATCCGGGATCTTGTACTTATACGTGTCCAGCCAGCGTTGCAGGCTGAGGTCACGTTCTGCCGCGGTATTGACCTGCGGCGTCGGCGAAGCGGCCTTGCCGCTGGCTTGAAGCTGCAGCCAGGTCTCGGTCTGTCTGGTTTCAGAGGCCGCAGTTTCATTGTTGTCTGCCCAGGCATCACCTGCGCTCAACAGCAGTACACACCCGGTGAATAGGATGCGCTTCATGGTCGTACCTCCTGGGACTGACGATCATTTTGCCCTGTCAGGCTCGCAATGGGCCGTGCAGATGCTAGAGGAGCGGCAGGGGGCTTCCGCAATTGCTCGGCACGCGCCTGGGCATCGGTCACCTGCTCAGGCGTCAGCCCGGCCCGCGACGCCAGTTCGGCGGCTTGCGTCCAGTTATTCTGATAGATCAGCAGCGTGGCCAGGTTCACCGCCGCCAGCGAGTCCGATTGTTTGAGCTCCATGGCCGTCAGGAACTGAAAGCGTGCCTGTTCCAGTTTCAACTGATTGAGGTAGACGACGCCCAGGTCATTACGGATCTTTTCATCGGTCGGTTGCAGTTTGCTGGCCATCAGCAGGTGTTGCTGTGCCAGCGTGTTGTCACCACGCGCTGCGGCCAGTTGCCCTAGGCCATGCTCACCCTCGGCTGCCCGGCAGGTGCCCAGCAGGCTGCGGTACAGAGGCTCGGCCTCGTTGCTGCCCAAAAGCCGCAACACCCGGGCCTTGCGCAGGCGAACCTCGCCCAGGCTGTCGGGCAGGCTTTCCAGATTGGCAAGGCTGGCATGCAGGCGGCCTTCATCGGCCATGTTCTGAGCCAGATTCAGGGAGAACTCCTGATCCGAGGTCAGCTTGGGGCACTGGCCTGGCTGAGCCGTGGCCTGCGTCCAGAGGGGGCGACCATCACTGGCGCATCCGCCCAGCAACAACAGCCCGAGTAGTACGATCACTGGTTTCATTGCAATGCGTCCTTTCGTCCACGGGTAACACCGGGTCAACTGCCCAGTGCGCGGCTTATTGCCATGAAGCCTGGCCCGGCCAGAACAATCAGCAGGGCGGGGAACAGAAACACCATCATGACCACCGACATCTTTGCCGAGAGTTTGGAAATGTATTCCTGCAGACGGGTCAGGCGTCGGTCGTCGATCAGTTGCTTGAGCATGAGCAGAGACTTCAACGCGCCGCCGCCCTGATGAATCAGTTGATTGAGGATCACGCAGGTGTCGCTCAACTCGTCGACAGCCAGCAGGGCAGCGGTTTTTCTCAGTTCCTCGCCCAGCTCCAGGCCGGAGTCGACGCGCACCAGCACTACGCGGATTTCCTCGGACAGCACCGGCAACAGGTCCTTGCCTTCGTTGCTGAGCACCCGAAGGGCCTGCTCGACCGCCATACCGGACTCGAACAGGATGCGCAGCAGCGGGATAAAGGTAGAGATTTCCACCACCACTTGTTTCTGACGGCGCCGAGCTGCGGCCGCCAGAATCCGCTTGGGCAGCAGATAACCGACTCCCAAGGCAAAGATCGGCGCGATGAGCGGTTGCTGGACGCCTTTGAAAAACAGCAGTTGGCCGAGGATGACCATGACCATCAGGCCGACCGGAACGCCGACCTGGCAGGCCGCGAACAACGAACGTTTGCTGGCGCGCCGCCAGCCGATGCGGTTGAGCAGTATCTGGGTTTCCGAATCCAGGCTGATGCTGCGTTGGCCTATGCGGGTATCGCCGAGCAAGCGCAACAGGCTGCCGATGCGGCTTTCGCGGATCACCTGGCCCCTCAAGCGCCTGGCCACCAGACGTTCATTGCGGCGTTGACGGGCTACGCCGGACAACAGCAGAAATGCTGCAGCGGCAAGCATCATGGCAGCGAATACCAGTTCCATCTCAAATGCTCCTCAACATGCGCCACAGCACCACGCAGCCCGTGACCTGCAGCGCGAAGGCCATGCTCAGCATGATCTTGCCGCTGTCGTCGTCCCACATATGCAGCAGATAACTGGGGTTCACCGCCAGAAAGTAACCGGCCATGGTGATCGGCAGCAGGGCCAGCACCAACGCAGTCATGCGGGTTTCGCCGGTCATGGCGCGCAATTGACGACCGGCCTGTTCCCGATCGCGAATCAGCTTGATCAGGTTTTCCATCAGTTCGCTGGCATTGCCGCCATAACGGTGATTGACCCGCAAGCCGATGGCGAACAGGTGAAACTCGTCGCGCTCATACAGTTCGGCAAAATCCCTCGCCGCATCCGGCAGGCTGACGCCCAGCTGTACGTTACGCTCGATCCGGCTCATGCCGTCCTTGAGCGGCTGGTCCGTGGCATCGATGCCGTGCAGTACCGCGTCGGCCAGGGTTCTGCCGGACTTGAGGCTGCGCACGGTATGGTCGAGCAATTGCGGCAGTTGCTGGATCATGCGGCGCACGCGCACCTCATAGCGCCATGAAACGAACAGGCGCAGTGTCAAAGGCACCGCCAGCATGACGCTGATCGCGCCGACGCCCCCCGCCATTGCGTAGCCGATCAGTATCAGCAGCGCATACAGCGTCAAGGCCAGGCCCGCGCGCTTGGTCGGCTGTCCCAGCCCAGCGCGCAAAAAGGCCCGATCCAGGTAGGTCCAGCCGGTCTTTTCGACCACGGGTTGCACTTGCCCGGCCATCAGCCGCTGCCTGACCCGCTCACTGGCACCCTGGTTGAGCGCCAGATAGAACATGCGAATGGACGCCATCAGCAGCATCACGGAGATCAGGCCCAGTACCAGTGACGCACTCATGCCGACTCCCTGGTCATGTCAGTAGCCAGGCCGCAGCTTGTCGCCGGCAGCGTGGGCCGCTTCGCGCATGAAGCCGACCCCGGTGCGACGATCAACGCGGAACAGAGTATTGGTGACATAGATGTCATCGCGTATGCCGACCACTTCCACCACTTCACTGACACAGCGGCGCCCGTCAGGCAGACGCGTCAGTTGGATAATCACATCCAGTGCCGCGCAGACCATCTGGCGCAGGGTCTTTTCCGGGATCAGCCGCCCGGTCAGGCCCACCAGCGTTTCCAGGCGCAGCAGGGCATCCTGTGCATTGTTGGCGTGCACGGTACTCATCGAACCGTCGTGGCCGGTGTTCATCGCCGTCAACACGTCCAGCACTTCGACACCGCGGATCTCGCCGAGGATGATGCGGTCCGGGCGCATCCGCAGCGAGTTGCGGATCAGGTCGCTGGCGCGCACCTCGCCATGCCCTTCGGCGTTGGGCGGGCGGGTTTCCAGGCGCACCACATGCGGGTGACTGAGCTGCAACTCGGCGACGTCCTCTATGGTGACCAAGCGCTGATTGCTGTCGATCAACTGGCTCAGCACATTGAGCATGGTGGTCTTGCCCGTGCCGGTGCCGCCGCTGACCAGAATGTTGCAGCGTTTGCCGACGGCCTCCTGGAAGAATTCGAAAATCGACTGATCGATGGTCTGCATGGCCACCAGGTCAGCGCTCTTGAGCATGTCCTTGCGAAACTTCCGGATCGACAGACACGGGCCGTCCAGCGCGATGGGCGGAATGATCGCGTTGACCCGGCTGCCATCGGGCAGACGCGCATCGACCATCGGTGAGGATTCGTCCAGGCGGCGCCCGAGTGGTGCCAGGATGCGCTGCATCACGCGCTCGACATGGTGCGAATCGATAAAGCGCAGGTCGGTGTGGTGCAGCACGCCATCGCGCTCGACAAATACCTTGCCTGGCCCGTTGACCAGAATTTCCGTCACCGAAGTGTCGCGCAGCAGCACTTCCAGTGGGCCGAAGCCGGTCAGTTCATCGACCAGCTCTTCAGCCAGGCGCTCCATTTCGTAACGCGAGATGGCCAGCCGCAGCCGTGCGACGTATTCGGCCACCTTGTCGATGACGAATTGCGCCAGGGCTGGCCTTGAGCCTTCGAGCAGACTTTTGCCGCTTTCCTCCATGCCATCGATGATGTAACGGTGCAGCACCAGTTTCAGGCCTTGCCCGTCGTCAGGCTTGCCTTGCGTGCGCGATGAGACGCCAAACAGTTTCTCCGCCATTACCGGTTCCCCCACAGTCGAGCGAGCCAGCCCTGATCGGGTTTCTCGCGTGCCTCGGCATGCCGTGCCAAATGCTCGCCAAGCCGCCGCAGCCCGGAGCACAGAGCGTCGCGTGAGGCCAGTTCGAACAGCGTCACGCCCTGATTCTTGGCGTTGAGGCGCAGCTCCGGGGCAAGCGGCAGTACCGCCAGCACCGGCAGGCCGAAGGTTTTGCTCACGGTTTCGGAATTGGGTGCAACCGAGCGCTGATAGCGATCGACCAGCAGGCTGGCGTGCTGCATTTTCATGCCTTTTTCGCGCCAGTTGTTGAGCACCGTCAGGTTGCGTCGACAGCCCAGCACGCTCTGGTCGGTGTACCACAGCAACTGATCGCAATGGCTGACCAGCGAGCGCAAGGCCTCGCTGTCCGGCTGCCCCACCAGGTTCACGACCACATGCTGAAAATGCTGGCGCAGTGCGCTGAGCAGCATATAAAGCTCGGCGGCGCTGGACTGTTCCAGATGATCGTCGGCTTCGCTGTAGGCCAGAATGCGCAGGCCGCTTTCGCTGGTGGTGAAGGCGCTGTCGATCAGCGTTGCATCGAGCCTGCGCAAGTGGCGCAGGGCGTCACCGAAGCTGAAGGTCGATTCAAGACCGAGCATCAACAGGCTGTCGCCGCGTGGCAGGCCGAGGTCCAGCAGCAGTGTGCGCTGGCCGGTCTTGTGCACGACCATCGCCAGGTGCGTCGCGATCAAGGCCCCGTCGTCGTCGCTTTGTACGCCATACAGCACCGACAGGCCGCTCATGTTCGGGTTGGGCGTCACGGCGGGCAGGCGCTTGCTCAGACGTCTGACCAGGCCGGCGACCTCACTGGAGCGGGACCCGTAGGCAACGAAGTCCCTGGCCCCGGCGCGCATGGCGTTAAGCACCAACTGGTTGTCCATGCCATCGCCGAGCGCAACGATGGCCAGCATCGGCTTGGCTTCCAGCGCACTTTCGATCAGGGCGCTCTGAGTCATCAAATGCTCACGGTCGAGCCCGACGAACACCACGCTGGCAAACGTCACGTCCACCAGCGCCAGGAGGTCGTCGAGGCTGCCCGTACCGGCACTGACCACCTGACCCAGCGAACCCAGAGCACTTTGCAGCCACTCCAGGTCGGTATTATTACGGGTGATTGCCAGGAAGGTCTGGCTCAGGCTCTGGCTCATTTGGATAATCCGTCGCGGCGGTCGAAATCGCCGTTTTCCAGAAAATACAGACGCGGGAAGCTCGGGTCATAGGTGCGCAGCCCCTCGCCTGGCAGTGACGGCAGGCGGGCGTTGGCGGCCAGTGGCTGGACCAGATGCGGAGTGACGATCATCAGCAGTTCGCGCTCGTCGCGCTGGATCTGCGAGCTGCGGAAAAATGCACCGAGAATCGGGATGTCGCCGAGGCCGGGAAACTTGTCCACCGAGCCGCTGTTGCTGGAACTGATCAGGCCGCTGACCACGAAGCTCTCGCCGTCGGCAAGCGCAATGCTGGTGTCGGTACGGCGGATGTTGAGTGCCGGCACAGTGGTCCCGGCGATGGTGATACCGGCCGAGAAGTCCAGCTCGCTGACTTCCGGTGCGACCTTCAGCAGAATCCGGTCCCGGCCCACGACTGTCGGGGTCAGGGTCAGGCGCACGCCGAACTCCTTGTACTCGATGGAGATACCGTTGCCTTCACCATTGGGCACCGGCACCGGGAATTCGCCGCCGGCCAGAAAGCTCGCGCTTTGCCCGTTGAGGGCGACCAGGCTGGGGCGTGCCAGGGTGTAGGCGTAGCCGCTGTTTTCCATGGCATTGATCATGCCCAGCACCTTGCTGCTGCCACCGCCCCAGACGATATTGAAATTGCTGTTGTTCAGCGGAATGCTCGGCGTTATGCCGCCCACAGCGCCAGGTGTGACGTTGACGCCCGGCACCGTGCCGGGCGCGCCGAACAGAAAGTTGCTCGAGCCTTTGCCGAAGATCGAGGTGCTGGCCTCCTTGAGCTTGGTGCGGCTGACTTCGATAAAGCGGATGTCAGTCTGCACCTGGCTGGGTAACTGCGCATCGGCAGACGGCGCGGTGACACTCTCGACCATGGCGGTCGTCGCCCGGCCACGGACGAAGACCATGCTCTGGCGCGGCGCACTTGCGCAGGCAGTCCAGACCATCAGGCTGGTCGTACCCTGCGCGACGCCGGTCAACAGAAAACCGTCGGTGCCGTTGACGTGCACATCGGCGATTTTCGGATCACCCACGGCGATGCGGGTGATGGGTACCGCAGAGCGGACCTCCTGTTGAATGCCCTGGTCGATTTCCACGGCCGCCGGCATGGCGGCAAGGCCGGCACAATTGCCCGAAGCGGCCCACGCGCCTGGCGCGGACAGTGCTGCAAGGACTAACGCCAGCAGCCGGGGTTTTATAACTGGCACGGAACAACAGCTCATCAAATGCAATCCTTGCTCAATCAGGGAGTTTGTTGCGTGATCTGGTTACCGCGTATGACCTCGACAGCGCGAGACGTACGCGGGATTGCGCCTGCTGCTGGCGCGCTGGCCGGCCCCAGGCTCAGTTGTCTGAAGCTGACCAGTTGGCGGTTGGCTGAATCGAGTCGCTCGGCAGCGTCAGGGCCGCCGGCTTCGTTGGCCCAGTAGTCCTGCAGGTTGCCCTCGTCGGCGCTGCGCACGGCCAGACGCAGAACACCGGTTTGCGACGCCAGCATCAGGCGCGCCACCAGGGCCTGCGGCACCGCGACCGTGACGGTTCGCGCGTTGATTCGCTGCTGCTCCTGTTTGAGGCGTTCGTCAGCGTTGAGGTCCTGCACCGGCTTGCCGTTGCGGTCCGGACCGAGCAGCGCGCCAACGCCGAGAATCCGCAGGGCAGGCACCACGACCTGGCTCGACCGATTCGGATTGCTCACGTCCTCAGGCAGGTAAAGCAGTACATCCACGTAGTCGCCGGGGCTGAGTTGTCCGGAGGCGCCCGTCACTTCATCGACTTGCAACGCCAGGGCCCGCTCGTGTGGCCGAATCATCCGCGCCAGGGTGCCGCCCGTCTCGAAGCTGCTTTCGGTCAGCCAGGTTCCGGCGGTCAGCGTACGCCAACTGCTGCGGCCGACGATTTTATCGATGGCTTCAAAGCTACCGGGTGGGGCGACCTTGAGGCGCTCGATGGTCAGGTCATCGGCCGTGATTGCGGTGTAGGCAGGAACATCCCGCGCCAGCACCACAACGTTGTGACGCACAGCATCCTCGACGGGCGGAGTCGGAGGCGTCTGGATCGTTGTTACGGTGGTGACAGGCCCGTTGGGCGGAATGACAACAGCAGGTGCCTCAGCCTGTTTGCTGACGGCGATCCCCAGATACCCGGCAATCAACGCCCCCAATAAAAACAGGACAGCAAGCACCAGGGTAATGCGACTGCTCATGGCAACTTTTCCCTTTGTCATCGCAGGACAACTTCAACACACGCGGTGCGGCACTTCATCATCAGGCAATAGAGGACGAGGTTAAACGTCCGTTATGTGAAGGTAGCTCATGGCAACCAAAGCGCCATTCTGCTTTGGTATAAAAATGCTTTTACGTGAATGACATAGCCGTTTGGGCGCGCTGTGCAAGGTGATGGTCGACCCTATAACTTTCCGGTTAATGCTTTGTTGAGATTGTGGGTTTTTTGATTGAAGGCAATGCTGATATTGCGAGGGGATACACGCGCACGAAGGTTTATTGGCGCCACGAAGGCGCAAGGAGAAATGAGATGTTCCTTACACAGTTATATGTCAGCGTCTACGCTCGTATTCAGTCTTTTTTGAAGGACAAGGAGGGGGCATCGGCGATCGAGTACGCAGTGATTGTAGCCATGGTGGCGCTGGTGCTGTTTGCTATGGTGACGCCGATGGGCGACGCTGTTAAAGCTCAATTCAACAAAATTATCCTCGCCTTGGGTGGAACGGTGGCGAGTTAGTTTACTATTGTGACCTGAGTTCATTCTTGTCGAGATAACCACATGGCTGTCCACCCCATCCGCCAACAGCTGCTTCTGGTTGATGACGAAGAGGACGCAAACGAGGAATTGGCAGAACTGCTCGAAGGTGAGGGGTTCTGCTGTTTCACGGCGTCTTCCGTCAAGATGGCCCTGCACCAGTTGACCATTCATCCGGATATCGCGCTGGTAATCACTGACCTGCGTATGCCCGAGGAAAGCGGCATCCAGTTGATTCGCCATCTGCGCGATCACACCTCACGCCAGCATTTGCCCGTTATCGTCACCTCCGGCCATGCCGACATGGATGACGTCAGCGATTTGCTGCGCCTGCATGTGCTCGACCTGTTCCGCAAACCGATCTATCACGTCCGTTTGCTGGAAACCCTCAACAACCTGTTTCCCGAGCCGAAGGTTTTCCAGGTTCAGTGACGACAGGCATCGCGCCCTGCAGCATGATCACGCTGGAGCATGGGCACGATAGTTAAAGGGCTAGCGTTCCTCACGCTCCAGCGTGGGAACGCCTTTCGTGACGCTCTGCGTCACACCCGTCTGCGTTCACTCCACCACGCTGAATTCAACCCGCGCCGTCTGGCCGCTCTCGTCCAGCACGCTTAACTGATAACGCCCCGGTTTACTCAGGGTGGGGGTGAAGTCTTGCCGGGTGTCGGTGTCTGCCAGAGGTTTGCCATCGATAAACCACCAGCGATGGCCACTGCCGCCGAGCGCCGAGAGCGTGAGGCGTAAAGCCTGACGACTGGCGGCAGGCAGGCGCAGGTTGTCGCCTTCGCGCACGCCGACAATGCTCAGCGGGGGCGCCAGGTTCAGGTTCTGCGGTGGGCAATCCGGGTCAGCGAGCGGCAGGCGTGCATCACGCCGCTCTGCTCTGGGCAGCCAGGGCTCAAGAGGCGCAGGCCACAGCGCGATGTCCTGCGCTCGGGCGTCCGGGCAATTGGCCGCGACGCGTAGCCCCTTGGCATTGACCCAGACACGTTCCTGCACACCCAGCCCGAGCGGTTGGTCGGCCGCTTGCAGGGTGGGCGGCGTGGTGCCGTCAAGCGTCCAGGCGAAACGTTGGCGACGGCAATTGGGGTCGCTTTTGCTCATCGGTTGACCCAGCGGCCAGCAGATGGCGGCCACACCGACGTTCTGCGGCACGGGTTGCACCGGTGCGGCGATCCCGCGCTGACTGTCGCGATTGACCAGCACATCGTGCACCTGAAGCATCAGCGGCGCCGCCGAAGCCAGCCCGAACTGCCCTGGCACCGGTGTGCCATCCGGCCGACCGATCCAGACACCGACCAGGAAACGCGGCCCGACGCCAATCGCCCAGGCATCGCGGAAGCCATAGCTGGTGCCGGTCTTCCAGGCCAGTTGCGGGCGCTGTACCAGCTCGGCGCGCGGGTCGATGTCCGGGCGCGACTGGCCACTGAGAATGCGTCGAATGATCCACGCAGCGCCCGGTGACATCATCCGCCGTTCACGCAGTCGGTCCTGCGGTTGCAGTCGAACATCGGCACTGCGCCCGCCGCGCGCGAAGGCGCTGTAGCCTGTCACCAAGTCCTCTAGCCGACTGCCTGCGCCGCCAAGAATCAGTGCCAGACTCGGCTCGGCCAGCGGCGGCAGGGTCAGGGGGACGCCGCCATTGCGCAGTTCGGCGGCGAAGCGCTTCGGCCCGTAGACCTCGAGCAATTGCACGGCAGGCAGGTTGAGCGACATCGACAGCGCCGAACTGGCCGCCACCGGCCCGCCGAAACCGCTCGAAAAGTTGCCTGGTCGATAGTCGCCATAGCGCCGCGGTACATCCTGCATCAGGGATTCGGAGTGGATCAGCCCGGCGTCCATGGCCATGCCGTACAGGAACGGCTTGAGCGTCGAGCCCGGCGAACGCAGGGCAGTGACCATGTCCACATGGCCGAAACGCTTGGCGTCGTTGATGTCCACCGAGCCGACGTACGCGCGCACGGCCATGTTTTCCGCCTCGACCACCAGAATCGCTGCCGACGTTCGCTCCGGGAGTCGTGCGCGCCAGCCCATCAGCAGGTCTTCCATGCGCCGTTGCAGTGAGGCGTCCAGCGTGGTGCGGATCAGTGGCGGGCTGTTGGGGCGATTCAGGCGTCGGGCCAGCAACGGCGCCAGGCTCGGTTCCTGTCGCGGTGCCAGCCACAAAGGCTCTTCCAGTGCTTCGTTCACGCTTGCTTGCGGCCACACCTGAAACTCTGCCAGGCGCCTCAGCACCTTGTCGCGGGCCTGCTGCGCCCGCTGCGGGTGGCGATCAGGACGCAGGCGGCTTGGCGCCTGTGGCAGCACCGCCAGCAATGCTGCCTCGGCGCGGGTCAGGTTCTGCGGCGACTTGCCCAGATAGGCCCAACTGGCGGCTGCGACGCCTTGCAGTGTGCCGCCGAACGGGGCGCGATTGAGGTACAGACTGAGGATCTGATCCTTGGACAGGTGCCACTCAAGCTGCAGCGTACGCCACAGCTGACGAAACTTGCCGGATAGCGTGCGTGAATGCGGATCGAGCAACCGCGCCACTTGCATCGACAGCGTGCTGCCACCCGAGACTACACGGGCACCGCTGAGGTTTTGCCAGGTGGCGCGTAACAGCGCCAGCGGATTAACCCCGGGATGGCTGTAGAACCAGCGGTCTTCGTAGGTCAGCAGGGCTTCGAGGTAGTAGGGCGAGACCTGCTCGTTGCTGACCGGGTAGCGCCACACGCCATTGGCGTCGGCAAAGCGCCACAGTGGCGTGCCGTCCTCGGCCAGGACGACGCGAGCCAGATCGTCTCTGGGCAGTGGCAGCGGCCAAAGTCGGTCGGCCAGCCAGAGGAGGGCGATCAGCAGCATGATCGCGCCCGCCAGCCACTTGAATGTTCGCGGCAGGCGCAGAAGAAATTCAGGTTTCAACGCAAAGAGCCTTTATGATCCACGGAACCTGACACGCATTGCGACAGCCAAAGCGAGCAGACCATTTTCTTCACGACCCCAATCAGGACGTACATATGCAGGTAGAAGGCTTTTTTGAATGGCTCGGGCAGGCCATCGGCGCGATCATTCGCTTCTTTGTCGACGGTCTGGCGTGGTTGTTCAACGGGTTTACCCATGCTGGGGGAAATTTTGTCGATGGCTTGTCCCGCACGCTGGGCATGGACACCTCGCTGATCAGCATCATCGCACTGGTCATCGGCCTGATGCTGCTGTACTCGGCGGTCCGCGCCTTCATGCGCGCTTCGATCATCCTTGGCATCATCTGGCTGGCGCTGGGCCTCTGGTTGCTGAGCTGGATCATTCATTGATGCGTTGAAGGCTAGCCTGCCGCCATGGTGGGTGAACGGGGCGACGCCTTCGCGAGCAAGCTCGCTCCAACGTAGATACACCGAAGAACCACCATTGCTGTCGATGCAGTGAGGCCTTTGTGGGAGCGAGCCGGGCGACGCTTCGCTTGCTCGCGAAGACGATGGTTCGGGCACGCTGTTTCCGAAGCCTGTACCGGTCCTTTCGCGAACAATGCGGATCGCCGCCCCGGTCGCTCCTACTGGATCTGTGGTGCGTCGGCCCCTTTGTGAGCAAGCTTGCTTCCACTGTCATGCATTCCAATCAATTGGCGATCATTTTCCCTTCACCACCATCTGCGCTGGCGCTTCGCCCAGGGCTTGCCAGTTCGGGCGGTACATGGATTCGACCTGCGGCGGCGGTATGCGGTAGGTGCCCGGGGTGACGGCTCGCGCCAGGTAGAGCAGGTGCACAGTGCTGCTGCCGTCGATGTCCAGGGCTGCCACGTAGCGGTCGCCACGATATTCCTGATGCTTGATCCCGGCGTTTTCCATCGATTCGCGGATGGTTTTCACCTCCTCGCTGGCGTCTTCCAGGCTTGCCGCGCTTTGCGCCAGGTTCTGGTTTTCCAGCTCCAGGCCTGCAGGCAGCAGGTCCACCACCAGCGCATCCGGGACGCGCTGTTTGGCACCGATTTCCAAGTGCACCAGCACCAGTTGCCCGGTTTTCAAGGCGCCGATGTTCAGCGGTGCGCCGCTCAGGTTCAGGTACTCGCGGCGAATGCTCAGGTTTTCGCCACCCGCTACAGGCGCCTGGGTGGGATAACCGGAGACGGTCAGTTGCTGGTAAAGCGCTTCGACGCTCTGGTTGTGCACTGAAAGCGGCGAGGCCAGCAGCGAACCGTCCAGCTTGAGGCCCGGCTGCCGGTTGCTCAGTTCGCGGTTTTGAGTGCCGCTGACAATGCTGGCGGTCCAGTCTTTTTCCGGTTTGCCCAGCAGGTTACGGCCAGCCATGAACAGTGAATTGCCTTCCTGGGTCGACAGGTAACGATTGGCCGCCACCTCATCCGCCAAGGCGAATAGGCGCTCATCACGCTTGTCTTTGGCGAGGTCGTTTTCTTCCAGCAATGCCAGTATCAACGCCTGATCACGCAGCGAACTGCCGTAGTCGGCCAGCCATTCATTCTTGCGGCTGGCGGCCAGACCCGCCATCAGGGCCTGGTCGGCGCGGGGTTTGTCGCCCATCTTCTCCAACGCGACTGCCACTTGCACCAATGGCAGGCCGGAGCGGGCGTCACTGCGGCGGTCGAACAGGCTGCGCAAGGCGGCGAGCGGTGCCTGCTGACTGCGCGACAGCACCAGCCCGGCATAGGCTTGCACGGCGAAGCGCGTATGTTCGGCGTTCTGGCTGTAATTGACCTGAATCTGGCCGGCATCCTGCAGATAACGCAGCAGGCGTTCACTGGCTTTCTTCAGCGCATCCGGCGGCACGGCAAAGCCCTGATCGCGGGCGCGCAGCAGGAAGTCTGTGACATACGCCGTCAGCCAGTATTCCTCGTCGCTGTCCGAGCCCCACAGGCCAAAACTGCCGTTGTAACGTTGCATGCCCAGCAGCCGCTCGATGCCGATCTCGACCTTGCGCTTGCGTTCGGCATCCGTTTCGCCGGTCAGGCCCAGGCGTTTGAGGGTTGCGGCGTCGGCATACAGCGACGGGTACAGACCGCTGGCGGTCTGTTCCAGGCAGCCGTAGGGGTAGGCTTTCAATGCGCGAATCTGTTCGCCGAGGTTCAAGGGCGGACGGCTCGACAACGACAGCAGCGCCTCACGACCGGCCGGTTCGAACGCTTCCAGCGCGCCCTCCGGCAGGCTCCAGGGCTGATCATTGAGCGTGGCGCGATAATGCTTGAGCATTGCCGGGTAGGCCGGGCGTACGCCGACGGTCCATTCGCGTGTGAAGGCCGGCAGGTTTTCGCCCGGCAGGTCCAGACCTTCGACCAGCACCTTGATCTTGCCCTGACCCAGGCCGCCTTGCGCCAGCACCGGAACCTTCAGGGTGACGCGCTGGCCTTCCTTGAGCTGCAGGGGCTTGCTCTGGTCGCCGCCCGGAATGCTCAACTGGCCCTCAGCGCTGATTTTCACGTCCAGCTTCTGTGCCTTGCCCGACAGGTTGGAGACGTCCAGCGCCACGCTGGTCTGGTCGCCACCGGCAAGAAAGCGCGGCGTCGACAGTTCGGCGATGATCGGCGCGGCAACCACGGTTTTCGCCTCGGCCATACCGTAGCGGTCGTCGGTCCAGGCTTGAGCCATTACGCGCAGCTCGCCGTTGAAGTCCGGGATATCGACGCTGACTTCACCTTCACCGGCGTCATTGAGCGTCACCGGCGCACTTTGCAACGCCACGATGGTGACGCTGGTGTCCGGACGTTTGCCGCCCTTCGCCAGTGCATCGCCACCGAACGCCATGCTTGCCAGGCGCCCCTGACCGGCTTCGATCAGCTGACCGTAGATGTCCAGTTGGTCGGCTCCGTACTGCTTGCGGCCAAACAGGCTGGCAAACGGATCGGGCGTCGCGTAGCTGGTGATGTTGAGGATGCCGACGTCCACCGCCGATACCAGCACGTGGACTTGTTTGGGGACGCTGCCGTCAGCATTTTTGGCGGCGACCTTGAGGGTCAGGGGTTGTCTGGGGCGCATTTTCTCCGGCGCGGTGACCGTCAGCGCCAGCTTGCGCTGCGCCCGGTCCAGCGGCAGGTGCAGCACACCCACGGCGCGCTTGGGTGTGACATTGGCCTTGCGTTCACCGGGACGTATCACCAGAGCGGTGACGTACAGGTCGTGGCGTGCCCATTTTTTGTCCAGCGGGATGTCATACGATTTGCCTTCGGCAGGCACGTCGATTTCCTGCCACCACAGCGGACCTTCGCTGGACTCGACCAACAGATAACCCTTGCCCGCAGCCGGCGGGGTGACAGTGACTTTCGCGGTGTCGCCATCGTTGTAGGCCGGTTTGTCCAGCGCCAGCTTGACCTGATCCGGTCTGACCGCGCCGCCGTCAGTGTTGTCCTGCCAGCGATAACCGGCCCAGAAGCGCAGGCTGCTGACCATTCCGGTGGACGGGTCTTCCACCTCGACACGGTAAGGACCCCATTCGACCGGGAAGCTGACCTTGGCGGTGGCGTCCTTGGTGATGCTGACGGTTTCTTCGTTGAGGTTGAGGAATTTCTCGTTGAAGTGGTAACTCCAGCCGTCGTCGGCCGAGTAGTTCCAGTAGTAATCGCGACGCTCGCGGATCAGCCGGACTTTCACGTTGTCAGCGCCCAGCTTGTTGCCCGCCGCGTCGGCCATGACTATTTCAAAATCGGCCGGGCCGTCGCCGTTGGTCTGCGCTTCGCCCTTGGCCTCGTTGTCGTAGTCATCACCACCCGTGCTGCTGCCGAACAGTGCACGCACGCCGGGCAGGTGTTCGGCAGGCCAGATCGGCTGCACCAGACGACGGGTGATCGGCCGCCCGCCAGACTCTTGCAGGCTGGCTTGCAGAATCAGTTGCAGCGGCGATTTGGCCTGCGCCCACTCGCTCTGCACGGCGAGCGTCGAATGACCTTCGGCATCGAGGGTGACGGGCTCAAGCTCCAGATCATGCTTGAGGTCTTCCTCGGTGATCGAGCCGAACTGATAACCCGGCAGCTTCGGCACCGCCTCGCGCAGCGGGCGGACATAGACCTGACCGGTCAGCGTATTGCCCGAAGCGGGGGCGCCGTACAGGTAGCGGCCAGTGATATCGAATTGCGGGTTGTCAGCAGGCGCCACCGGCGTGTCGCTGCCCTTGAGTTCCAGCGCCAGACGCTCGGGCAGGAAGTCCTCGACCTTGAACTCGTAGAGCTGCGGTTTGCCGTCACCCAGGTTGAACATCAGTTGCCAGCGTCCGGTGGGCGCTTCGTCGGCAAGCGGCAATTGATACTGGTAGAAACCGTTGCTGTCGGCTTCCCAGACGAATTTGCGGCTGACCTGATCATCGGGACGGCGCACTTCGACGGTGATGGGCTGCGGCTTGACGGTGTTGCCGTCGCTGTCGCGCAGCAGGCCGTTGAGCAGCACGGTTTCGCCGGGGCGATACAGGTCGCGCGGGCCGAAGATGAAGAACTGCAGCGGGTGAGCCTGCGGGCCGGAGATATCGAACTCGGCCAGGTCCAGTGCCGAGCTGTTGAGGCGCAGCATGCTGGTCTGTTCGTCCTTGTGCGCCAGTACCACGGCAGCCTTGGCCGGCAATGGCAGTTGCGCGTGGCCGTCGCTGTCGGTCTTGCCCTGGGCGACGACCTTGCCGTTGTCGTCATACACATCGACGCTGATATCACTCAGCGCCTTGCCACCCTCGAGCGCTTGAGTGAAGACGTCCAGACGGTTGCTGTAACGGTGCACCGACAGGCCGATGTCACTGAGCGTCAACAGGGTGGCCGGCTGCGAGTAGCTGTAGGTGCCCGAGGCGCGCATCACCGCCAGATAAACACCTGGCTGTTGCAGGGGCTTGATACCGGCAATCGGCAGCAGCAGGGTTTCACGGGTGTTGCGCGCGGGCTTGAGGTCGAAGCGGCCGCTGTAGACCAGTTCGGCCATGGGCAGCAGTTCTTCGGAGCTGTAGCTGGACAGGCTCGACGCGCCGTCCCACTGGGCGAGGAAATTCGGCATCGAGTCGGGTTTGATGCGGAAGAACTCGACATCCACCTTGTCGACGTTCAGCGCGATCACCGGCAGGCCCTCGGCCAGACGGGTCGGCAACAGGCTGCCACGGCTGGCGAAACCGACCGAGGGCTGCAAGTCGCGGGTTTCCAGGCGGCTGATGTATTCGGCGGCAAGTTTGGCCTTGTTGACGGCCAGCAGACCGGCATCGACGGTCAGGACCAGTTTGCGCTGCGGCTCCAGGTGGCGCAGGCGCAATTCCATGAGGTTATCCGACAGTTCCCAGGCACCGTCGACCTTGCCGTTCTTGCTGTCCACCAGGTGAAGTTTTTCGTCGAATTTCTGTTCGGGGTCGAGCGGGACCGAGAAGCTCACCGACAGGGTGCTTGCGCCGTCGACCTGGATTTCCGACACGTCGATGACCGTCAGTTCGCGGCCTGCGTAGCGCTTGCTCAGCGCGGCTAGGTCGACTGCGGGTTTGGGCTTTTTGTCGTTGACCGTTGCCTGGGTCGTGGGGGCCGTGGCGGGCGCGGGTTTATCCGTTGAAGAAGAATCACAGGCGCTCAACAGCGCAAGCGCGCAAGCCAGAAACAATCCTTTGTTTAACATGGGGGCACTCATCGGCAACGGTAGAGAGGATGCGACTATATAACAGTCGTGATGACAAGTATTACTGTCAGATTGACCAGTAAGGTCACATATCGAGCGGACTGACTATCGTGCCATTGCGCGTTGGCATGCAGCGGGTGACGCAGAGCGTCACGAAATGCATTCACACGCTGTGGACTGACCCCAAAAAGTTAGACAGTTGACTATCGTTCCTCACGCTACAGTGGAGCGTGCTGAATGATAACGCTGCCGCTTTCGAGGCATGAGTGCCGTTTCCGGACGTATCGAAACGCTGGGACACCCTGCGTTTGATCTGGCTACAATGCCCGCCTTGCCGGGAGTTCTCATGTCTACGTTGTTCACTGACTGGCGTCATCGCTCAACCCATCGTCGTGTCTGGGCGCTTGCGACGCCGATGATTCTGTCGAATATTTCCGTGCCGCTGGTGGCGCTGGTCGACAGCGCGGTGATCGGTCATTTGCCGCACGCCCATCAGCTGGGCGCTGTGGCGGTGGGCTCTACGCTGTATACCTTTCTCGCCTGGGCGATGGGCTTTCTGCGCATGGGCACCACCGGTTTTGCCGCACAGGCGGCAGGGCGCAGTGATAGCGCAGCGTTGCGCCGCATTCTGTTGCAGGGGTTGCTGCTGGCCGTCGGGCTGGCGGTATTGCTGGGTGTGATCGCCTTGCCTTTCAGCCATCTGGCGCTGACGATGATGCAGCCGTCTGCCGATCTGCAGCAAATGACCCTGGATTTCTTCCACACCCGACTGTTCGGCCTGCCTGCGGCGCTGGCCAGTTATGCGCTGGTCGGCTGGTTTCTAGGCGCGCAGAACGCGCGGGCGCCACTGGCCATTCTGTTGCTGACCAATGCGGTCAACATCGTTCTCAATCTGTGGTTCGTCATCGGGCTGGACTGGGGCGTGATCGGTTCGGCGCGTGCGTCGGTACTCGCGGAGTGGACTGGCGTGGTGCTCGGTCTGCTGCTGGCACGTAACACCTTGCGCGCCTGGCCGGGCCGGATCGTCTGGTCGGCCTTGCGGCTATGGAGTAACTGGCGGCCCCTGCTGGCGGTCAACCGGGACATCTTTTTGCGCACACTCGCGCTGCAATCGGTGATGTTCCTGATCACCGTGCAGGGCGCTCGTTTGGGGGATGCGACGGTTGCTGCCAATGCCTTGCTGCTCAACGGCCTGCTGTTGACTGCCCATGCCCTGGATGGGCTGGCGCATGCGGTAGAAGCGCTGTGTGGCCATGCCATCGGCGCGCGGGACCGGGATACGTTGCGACGCTCCCTGGTGGTTGCGGGAGGCTGGTCATTGATTTCCAGCGTGGTGTTTGCGCTGTTCTTTCTGGTGGCCGGGCATGGCTTCGTCAGCCTGCAGACCGATATCCCGGAAGTACGCGCCACCGCGATGACCTATTTGCCGTATCTGGCACTGATGCCGTTGCTGGCCGTCTGGAGCTACCTGCTGGACGGCCTGTTCATCGGTGCTACCCGTGCGCGGGAAATGCGCAACGCGATGCTGTTCAGCGCAGCGGGCATCGCACCGTTGGCTTATCTGGCTGCCAGCCACGGCAACCACGCCCTATGGCTGACGTTCCTGGCCTTTACCCTGCTGCGCGGCCTGAGCCTTGGGTTCATTGCCTGGCGGCTGACGCGCAGCGACGGCTGGTTCGTTCACTGAGCCTTCTGCCCGGTTCCGTTCTTGTCAGACGCCATTTGCGGGGTGTGGCTGACGAACATGTCCACCTCATCGATCACAGGGGCCAGACCGCTCAGCAATCTGGCAAATGCGCCGACCAGCGTGCCGTGATTGGTGCGCGAGAAATACAAGTCTCGCACCGGCACGCCGGCTTCACGCAGCGACCTGGCCAGGCCGCCGGTGTTGCGCTTTGGATTGACCAGCGAGTCGGTGTTCGAGGCCATCAGCAATGCCGGTGGCGCGCTGGACGTGACGTGGTTGATGGGTTGCGAGTCTGGCGGTGAATTCGGGAAGAAGAACACCGGCTTCACGTCCGGGTTCTCGATGGGCAGGAAGTCGTAAGGCCCGGCCAGTCCGATCCAGCCGCTGAGGATGGAGGGGGACAAGCCTTCACGAGCCAGCCAGCGCGGGTCGAGCGCGAGCATTGCGGCGTTGTAGGCACCCGCGCTGTGGCCCATCACGTACAAGCGGCTCGGGTCGCCACCGTAGGTGTTCGCATGTTTGTGCGCCCAGGCCAGCGCCTTGGCCGAGTCTTCCAGAAAGCTGGGGTAACGTACCTGTGGATACAGCCTGTAGTCGGCGATAACCACCACCATGCCTCGCGCAGCCAGCGCTTCGCCGACGAACGCGTAATCGGCCTTCGAGCCGCTGTTCCAGCTGCCACCATAGAAAAACACCACGACCGGTGCCTTGGCCGGTTTCGCCTTGGGCGTGTAGATATCCAGCGTATTGCGTGGATCCGGCCCGTACGCCAGGTTGTAGACATGATCGACAGGCCCGCTGGGGTTCAACGTATTGAGCAGCTTCAAAGGCGAGCAACCGGACAAGGCTGCCAGTACGGCACCGGTCATCAGTGTCAGGAAAATCACTCGGATCATGGCGGAGGGGCTCTGGAAGGTGAGTCGGATATGCCTGAGACCATCACGCTTCATCCCAGTGCCGCACAGTTGCTGCTACGTCATTCAATGGCGTGTGGATCACTCGATTTGCCATCCGCTTTGTTGGCGAAGCTGATGCGCGGGCTGCTCAGCGTGAGACCGCTGTCGTCGATCTGTAACTTGCTCGGCCCGGCGTCGACGATCAGTGTGCTGCCTTCAGCCAGTTCTATGCGGGTCCCGTTCGCCAGTTGCAGTCGTCGGTCTGGCCCGGTGATCGCCTGCCAGTCAAGGTGCATCTCAACGTTATCGGCGGGTGCTTGATCACGCCTGTGGCAGCCGTCATCTGCCAGCGCTGAAAGGCAGCCACTGATCTGCGGCGGGCGTTTATCGTCTGCGCAAAAGCTCACTATCACCGACATCCCACCCCGACATTCGACATCCAGCCCCGCAGCCAGATGCAGCCAGCAGCCAGCATCGGGGCCTTCCGGGTGTTGCCAGTCCCATTCGAGGCGCACGTGCAACCGGCCTGACGCATCGGTCCTTGCCGGTTCGCCGTCGCGACCGATGATCCAGCCACGCTGCAGAGGCGCAATGCAGGGACGCGGTGCCGGGGCAGGTGCTGTGAACCCGGCTTCCCAAGGGATGGTGCCAAATACCAACTGGTGGCGGCGACGTGAGTGGACGAAATGGTAGTGAATGCCTTCTTCTGCACACAGCCGCTGGACCAGTTGCAGGTCGGATTCCTGGTACTGCACGCAGCTTTCGCGCTCGATGCATTCTGTCTGCAGGTCAAAGCGGAAGGTGTTCTTCAAACCATGTTCTTCCAGCACCTGGGCAATGATCCGCGTGGCAGTCATGTGTTGAAAGATACGTGAGTGCTGACGCAGCCCGAGGCAGGCCAGTCGAGGCCCCATCAGCAGCGTGTAGCAGGCCGGGCCGGGGTGGTAATGCTTGCGTGTCGCGCCGTGGATCTGACCGTGAAAGCCCTGCCCTTGAAAACTCTGCCCCGGAAAACCCTGCTCGCCGCCGCAGCTCAGCCAGGCAGGCTTATACATCAGGCTGGTGAGGTCCAGATCGAAACCGTCGCCGAGGATTTCCAGCTCAATGGTATACGGCTGGCTGATCGCTTCGGTTGCGCTGAACGATACGACGGTGAAACGGCGCTGCAGGCTTGCAATCTCCAGATGAAAGAATGGCGCGCTGGCGGGGTCGGGCATGGAGGGTTTCTCTACCGGGAATGCGACCGCGGATTCTCGCGCAGAAGCCGGGCAGGGTAGAGGTCTGCAGGTAGAACAGGACGTTGCCTACAGCAGGTGTCGGTGGGGGATTACGTCGAGTGGGTGGGCTGTATGAGCGCGGAGCATGCGCGGCGATGGTTACGCACGCCTCTGCATGCCAATGCGGAGCATTGGCATGATAAGCAGTCAGATCTGGCTCCGCGCAAGGATCAGGACGACAGGTACGACGAGCGGGTCAGCCCCAGGCGCAAGGCATCGAGGAAGTAGGTGCGCTCGCGTGGGGTGATCTTGGCGCTGGCGACCTTGTCCCGGTAATGGGTCATCAGTTCTTCCGGCGACAGGTGCACGTAGCGCAGCATGTCTTCGATGGTGTCGTGGGTTTCGATGCCGGCGTGGTAAACGCTGCCGTCCGGGTTCTGGTAGATGTTCACCGAGTCGGTATCACCGAACAGGTTGTGCATGTCGCCGAGAATTTCCTGGTAGGCACCCACCAGGAAGATGCCCAGCAGATAGTCTTCGCCTTCATTCAGCGAATGCACCGGCATGCTGGTCTCGATGCTCTGCTCATCGACGTACTGCTTGATCTTGCCGTCCGAATCGCAGGTCAGGTCCTGAAGCACGGCGCGGCGCACCGGCTCTTCGTTCAGGCGGTGCAGGGGCAGAATCGGCAGTACCTGGCCAATAGCCCAGGTGTCCGGCAGGCTCTGGAACACCGAGAAGTTGCAGATGTACTTGTCGGCCAGCTTGTCGTTGAGCTCGTCCAGCACCTGACGATGGGAGCGTTGACGGGCTTTCAGCGAGTTGTACAGACGGCGGCAGACGGCGAAGTAGCATTGCTCGCCCAGTGCCTTTTCCGACAGGCTGATCTTGCCGTCGGCGTACTGGGCCGCGATGTCGCTCATGTAGTGCGTGGCGCGCCAGTAGGTTTCGGTGACCATCTCGATGTCGGTCGGACCCAGCAGGTCGACCAGCCATTGCACGGTTTCCGGCAGGCTGGCCTTGTCGGCGATTTCCGGGACTTCGTCGTTGTGTTTTTCGACGTCGGTCACCTGAACCACCAGCATGGCGTGGTGGGCGGTCAGCGAGCGGCCGCTTTCCGAGAAAATATGCGGGTGCGGCAGGCTTTGCGCGTCGCAGAATTCCTTGAGCATGCCGACCACGACGCCTGCGTAGTCGTCCATGTCATAGTTGATCGAGCTGGCGTTGCGCGAGTGCGTACCGTCGTAATCGACACCCAGACCACCACCGACATCGATGTAGTCCACCGGCAGGCCGAGCTTGCGCAGTTCGCCGTAGTAACGGATCGCTTCCTTGAAACCGTGCTGATAGTCGGCCAGGTTGGCGATCTGCGAGCCCATGTGGAAGTGCAGCAGGCGGATGCCCTGATCCAGGCCGGCCATGCGGAAACGCTCGACCACCGACAGCAATTGCGCTGCCGACAGGCCGAACTTGGATTTTTCGCCACCGGTATCCGCCCATTTGCTCGATGCCAGGGAAGACAGACGCACACGCAGGCCGACCTGGGGGGCGACCTTCAGCTCGGCGGCTTCTTCGATCACCAGTTCGACTTCGGATTCTTTCTCGATGACGATGAACACGTTGTGGCCCAGCTTCTGGCCCATCAGCGCCAGACGGATGAACTCACGGTCCTTGTAACCGTTGCAGACGATGGTGCCGCCTTTCGGCGCCAGTGCCAGCACAGCCATCAGTTCAGGCTTGGAGCCCGCTTCCAGGCCGATGGAGACGTTCTGCGTGGCGATGATGTTTTCCACCACCGCTTCCTGCTGGTTGACCTTGATCGGGTACAGCGCGGTGTATTTGCTCTGGTATTCCAGGCGCGCAATGTTGCTGTCGAACGCGCCGGTCAGCTGACGCACGCGGTCTTGCAGGATGTCCGGGAAACGCACCAGCAAAGGCAGCGAGAGGCCGCTCTTGCGCAGGTTGTCGACCTGTTCGTAAAGGTCGATGGGCGAGCTGTCCGGCCCGTTGGGACGGACTTCAACGCGCCCCGCTTCGTTGATTGCAAAATAACCCGCGCCCCAATGGCGAATGCCATAAACGCTGCGGCTGTCCGCAACGGTCCATTGGCTGCCATCGTCTTTGCGTGTGCGTCGTACGGACATCGAAGTCCCCTATAAAGAAGTCGTAGCGCCAGCCAGTAGCCAGCTGCGCGCATTGTAATGAGTGGAAATGACGATTTGATTCGCGGGTTCAGCCGCCGGACTTTTTAGCCTTGAAGCCTTTTTTGATCAGCTCGGCCAACAGCAGTTCGACGTGATCGCCTTGAATCTCGATCACGCCTTCCTTGAGCGATCCGCCTGTGCCGCAGCGCTGCTTGAGGGCCTTGGCCAGCTCTTTGAGCGGCTCTTCGGCCAGCGGGACGCCGCTGATGGTGGTAACCGTCTTGCCGCCACGGCCCTTGCTTTCACGACGTACACGAGCAATGCCGTCACCTTCGGGGATGGCCGTCTGTTTGCAGGTGCACTCGGCAACGGGTTGACGACAATCGGGGCAGTGGCGCCCTGCGTCGGTTGAAAATACCAGGCCACCGAGGGCAGCGAGAGAAGCGGCTTTTTTAGCCACGCAAAAATCCTCTTGTTGAGGACTGAAGATGGGTCGGGCTCGTATGAGCCATCGACCGCGAAGCCCCACTCTGGCAGGGGCAGCGCTACTGAAACGGCAGGGCCGGTTCAGTTTGAAAAGGTCGCGCAGTGTAACGGCAAACCGGCCGGTTGCTAAGGGGCTGAATGCGCCAATTTCTGAACACTCGCTTACTGCTCGTTCTCTATCTGTTTCAGGTAGCGTTTCAGCGCCGCCAGGGAGTCGGGGCACCAGGGATTGTGCTCAGCCTGTTGCAGAACTTCGACGACGGGCATGAAGCGCGCTTCCAGCACCTCTTCAGGTTGCAGTTTCAAAGGGCCGTCCCACACGGCTGAAAACACTGCACACCAGAGCCGGTTGCCCGGCTGATCGAAGAAAAACTGTTCGTGGGCCTGCAGCGGCACGCCACTGACGCCCAGTTCTTCTTCCAGCTCGCGCGCAGCAGACTCCGCATAGCTTTCATCCGCCTGGACCATTCCGCCTGCGGCTACGTCCCAGTAGCCGGGATAGATCGCCTTGCTCAGCGTGCGTCGGTGCACACACAGCTCACCCAGACTGTTGAACAGCAGGATATAAGTGCCGCGTCCAATCAGCCCGCGTTCACGCAGGTCGGCGCGGACCAGTGAACCGAGCAGCCGATCCTGTTCGTCGACCCAGGCGATCTGCTCGGCATCCGAGGCGGCGCGATGCGCGGCCTCGTTGGCAGGTATGGACATCAGCCTTGATTCAGCAGCTGGCGCAGGTCAATGACTGCGGCGTTGGCACGCGAAATGTAGTTGGCCATGACCAGCGAGTGGTTGGCGAACACGCCGAACGGGCTGCCGTTGAGAATCATCGGGCTCCACATTGGCTCTTGCGAGGCCTCCAGTTCACGAATGATCTGGCGCACGCTGACCGTCGCGTTCTTTTTCGCCAGTACGTCGGCAAAATCAACCTCGATGGCGCGCAGCAGGTGCGAGAGCGCCCAGGCCTGACCACGTGCTTCGTAGAACACGTTGTCGATTTCCAGCCATGGCGTTTCGACGATTTCCTCATCGACCTGCGGTACTTCACCGGGCTTGACCGAAACAGCAGCTTCGGTTTTCAGCGTGCTGTTGAGTTTGACCCGGCCAACGCTGGCCGACAGGCGCTGCGACAGCGAGCCCAGACGGGTACCGACATCGCCCAGCCAGTTGTTCAGGTTGTCGGCGCGGGCATAGAACAGCGCGCCTTTCTGGTTCGGATCGGACAGACGTGCCTGGTAGCGGCTCAGGGAGTTGATCCCCTCGGCGTACTGCGATTCGCTGGAAGGCAGGACCCAGCTGCGATTATTGAAGTTGAACAACGGCTCGGCACGCGCCAGGTCGCCATCTTCAGCCGATTGCGACTGGGAACGCGCGAAGTCCTTGCGCAGCGCACGGCTCAGGTCACGCACCTGAACCAGCACGCCGTATTCCCAGCTCGGGATGTTGTCCAGCCACAGGCCCGGTGGCATGCGGTCGTTGGACAGGTATCCACCGGGCTTGTTAAGCAACGTGCCCGCCACGGTCTTGAGCGTTTCAACTGTCGTGTAACCGATGACCATCTGTTTGCCTTCACGCTCGGCGGCAGCCTGGGCGTTTTGCTGTACCGGGAACAGCGCAGGTTCCTTGCTCCAGTACCAGCCGACTGCCAGTGCCACCAGCAGGTAGATCAAGATCAGGGCGCCCAGCGCGCGACTATAGAACAGGTTACCCAGGTAACCGCGGCGTTTGGTCGATGAAGTGTCTGCGGTGCGCGCACCCGCGCTGCCTGCGCGGTTCTTCCAATCCAGCATGGTAGGGTCCTTTCGATCTTGAGTTGAATGCTTCACGAGGCGTTCGACCGCAACCTTACCTCAAGGTGCGGCTGGCAGACATTATCTTGAGATTTGAACTGTAACGTTGATAGGCGCAGTCTATGCACCGATTGATTTTGCATAATGGCTATGCGCCATCAAACTGTTGTCAAATAAGTGACTTGCGACACTGTTCTGTTGTAACGGAGGTGCTAGCATAGCGCCATCAGCCGTATCGCTCAGCAAAACCACAGTAGTCTGAATATGACCGACCCCGAAGACCCTAGCCGAGACCGCCTGAAGCACCACTTTGCCCAGAGGGTCATTCACCAGGCGCGCCAGATTCTGGAGACGTGGCAACGTCTGCAGAAGGCCGAGTGGTCGATTGGCGATATGGCCGAGCTCAAGGAGTCCACGCTGCGTCTTTCGCGCTTTGCCGAACGCTTCGAGCAGGCCGAACACAGCGCGCTGGCGCAGGAAATCAGCCAGGCGCTCGATGCGGTGGAAGCCAATCGCGGTCGCCTCAACAGCCGGGTCATCACCGATCTCAATCGTCTGATGCAGCGCCTTTCCCGAACCGGGCTGCGACACGGCGACCGTTTTGAGCAAACGACGCTGCCACCGTTGCGCAAGCCCGTCTATGTGGTGCTTCATGATCACGAGCGGGCCGAGCGTCTGGCCAAGCAGCTGGAGTTTTTCGGGTTGGCGGCGCTGTCGCTGCACAATGTCGGCGAGTTTCAGCGGGCGATGGCCCAGCGGCATCCGGCGGCGATTGTCATGGATGTCGATTTCAGCGGGCCCGGCAAGGGGCTCGAACTGGCCTCCCAGGCTCAGGAAGGGCTGGAGCAGAAACTTCCGCTGTTGTTTTTCAGCCTCAATGAAACCGATACGCCCACCCGCCTGGCCGCAGTCAGGGCCGGTGGTGAGGAGTTTCTGACCGGCGCGCTGGAAGCGTCGAGTCTGCTGGAAAAAATTGAAGTCCTGACCTGCGTGGCTCAATACGAGCCCTATAAAGTGCTGATCATCGACGATTCCCGCGCGCAGGCGCTGCACACCGAGCGTGTTCTGAACGCTGCCGGAATCGTTACGCGGGTGTTGCTCGACCCGATTCAGGCAATGTCCGAGCTGGCCGAGTTTCAGCCTGACCTGATCATCCTCGACATGTACATGCCGGGGTGTACCGGCACGGAGCTGGCCAAGGTCATTCGCCATAACGACCGTTACGTCAGTGTGCCGATCATTTATCTGTCGGCTGAAGACGATCAGGACAAGCAGCTCGATGCCATGAGCGAAGGCGGCGACGACTTCCTGACCAAGCCGATCAAACCCCGTCATCTCATCACCACTGTGCGCAACCGTGCCGCGAGGGCCCGCAACCTCAAGGCGCGCATGGTCCGCGACAGCCTGACCGGGCTTTACAATCACACGCACATTTTGCAACTGCTGGAAGATTGCTGCTTTCGTTCGCGACGTGAAGGCAAGCCGCTGTGCTTTGCCATGCTTGATATCGACCACTTCAAGAGGGTCAATGACAGCCACGGTCACCCGATGGGGGATCGTGTCATCAAGAGCCTTGCGCTGTTTCTCAAGCAACGCCTGCGCAAAACCGACTTCATTGGTCGTTACGGCGGTGAGGAATTTGCCATTGTCATGCCGGACACCGACATTCAAAGCGCTCATAGGGTGCTGGATGACATCCGCCAGCGCTTTGCCGAGATCCATTACCCGGCGCAGCCCGTCGACCTGTTCTGCACCTTCAGCGCCGGGGTGGTTTCGCTCGGTGCCAATGACGACAGCCTGAGCCTTGCGTCCCAGGCCGATGCGGCGTTGTACTGCGCCAAGCACGCAGGCCGCAATCAAGTGTATTCGGTGCTGGTCGATGTGCCTTTTCACGTCGTGCTGAGCGAGATCGAAGCCTGAGTCCCATTCAGCCCTGGCTTTCGATCAGCCTTTGCCGCTCCGCCGATTTGCCCGGTGAAAATGCCAATGCCAGCTGCGTGCGGTTATGCATGTGAGTCAGGCGCAGTACTTGCGACACATAGAGTTTCACAGTGTTTTCAGTAATCCCCAGTTCGCAGGCGATCTGATAATTGGTCAGTCCGGTGCTGACCAGGCGCGCTACGTCAAGCTGGCGAGGTGACAGCTTGGCCAGAGCCACCGGCATCTGCACCTCACGCGCCACACCGTCACGCGCTTTTCGTTCGGGCTGAGGCCTGTTCTGGACGCTGTCCAGGTTCTGATAAAGATCATCAATGGACGCGGCCAAAAACTGAAGCTTTTCGTTGAGCAGGCCCAGCTGCTGACGGTTTTTCTGCCGCTCGTTCAGCGCCTGGACCTGCAACTGCACACCTTCGAGCAACTCTTCCAGATCGACCGGCTTCTGGTAGTAATCAGCGATGCCGGCCCGAAGCGCCTTGATGACGTCTTTTTTCTCGGCCTCGCCGGTCAGCATGATGGCCTCGAACAGATGCGTCTTGCCGCCGGTCATCTTCATCGCTTCGACCATCTCGATCCCGTTCATGCCGGGCATTTCCAGATCGCAGAGTACGATGCCGATGGTGCCGTCAGCACTGAAACGCTCGATGGCTTCCAGGCTTGAATAGCAACGCACACACTCATAGCCGCTGCTCTCCAGAAACTCGCAGAGCTCCTCAACGATAAGGGGCTGGTCATCGACCACCAGAACTTTCGTGAGCGGGTAATTATCCACAGGCGACTCCATGCTATTGGGGGGCCTTCGACGGCGCCCCGATCCATTCAGCAAACCATGATTCGGCGTCATTCAATCGGTGCGGGTATTGCTGACAGTACGCCATAGCCATGACTTAACCGTAGTCGTACTTCCTGACTATGTACATAGCATTAAAATATTCCCGTGCCGTTATTCGACTAATGGAGCAGTGCTGTGCTCAGGAGTAAACCTGCGAATAAAAAAGGTGAAAAAGGATATTTATCTGGCGTGCCGGGGTTCATATACCGGTAGCGTTGCGCAACCCATTGCTGCGTATGAGGCCAGCTACTCTTTCCGACGATAAGCCAGGCTGCCATGGTGAGGCCGGCGCCAATAAACGTACACAGCAGGTAAGCACTGTTTGAGGCCAGCGCCAATGCCGTCATCAGTTTGACGTCTGCGGCGCCCAACTTGCCGAGGGCATAGCCTGGCAATGTCAGCGCCCATGCCAGGGTCACGGCCAGCAAGGCCTCCAGCGCAGGCGAGCCGAGCCAGGTCATACCGGTCAAAGCCAGGTAGATAATAGCCAGCGCTGCTGCGCCGAGTGTCAGCCCGTTGGAAATCTGCTTGCAACGCGCATCCTGTTCGGCGCAAATTGCAAACCATATCAGTAGGAAAAATAATTTCATCACGCCGAAGACATCCTGTTATCGGGAAAGAATCTATGCTGTGTTGATGCAGTACATGTCAGGGTAGACGTCGATATGAAAACAGTTCCGCAACATACCTTGCCCCGCCGTCAACACGGGGCTGCTGCTATTGAATTCTCTGCGGTGTTCGTTATCTTCTTTGCCGTGTTCTACGGCATGGTGAGTTATAGCCTGCCGTTGCTCATGGTCCAGTCATTCAATGCCGCCGCCAGTGAAGCGGTGCGCAGAAGTGTTGCCCTCAGTCCGACAGTTACTGGCTATAACGAGGTGTTGAAGAGTCAGGCCCAGAGTGTGGTCATGAACCAGTTGTCGTGGATACCTCCAGCGCTGGGCTTCAATGTCAGCTACACCAGCGTGACTTACAGCGCAGGCATTCTGACAGTGACCATCCAGTACCCCAAGGCCCGACTGGCTCAGGTTCTGCCCTTGCTGACCCTCCCTGGTATCGGGGAGGTCCCGCGCTTGCCGAGCAACCTGACTGCACAAGCGAGTCTGCAACTTGTCCCTTGAAAAGAATCGTTTGAGCCGTTGGCTGGGCCGTGGTGAAGCAACACAAGTGCCGCAGCCCTTGCCCGTATCGAGCGAGCCCGGTCCGATCGGTGCGGACCTCTATCTGCTGCTGGATGACGAGGGCCGCATCCAAAGCATCAGCCCGCACTTGCTTGCCCGCCTGGACATGGCTGCGCCACTGCCGGCTGCCCAGCGATTGATGAGTCTGCTGTTACCCAATAGCGCGCTGGTCATCGAAGGCGTGCCGCGTGACTGGCTGGGGCACATGCTCGACCTGGACTTCAAGAGTGCCGACGCACACACCTTGCACGCCCGAGGCTGGGTGCAGGCGCATGGCAAGGGCTGGCTCTTGCAATTGCTGGATATCAGCGACCTGATGGAGGAGGCCAGTGCCGCACGCAGCCGTCAGCAGTGCCTGCGGTTCGCCGGGCAAATGGCCGAGCGTGTGCGAGGGTGCAGCGTCGACCGCCTGACTGCGGTGGTGAGCGAGCAACTGGAGGAACTCGCGCAGCTGTGGCGCATCCCCTGTGTAGCGCTGGTGTTGCCCGAGGTCGGCGGTGTTGGCTGGCGCGTGTATTGTCAGTACAGCGCCCATACGGCGCCCGAGTTGTGGCAGGTCGGGCAGCGGTTGGGCTCCGCGCTGGATCGATTCAACGCCGACGCTACGCGACAGCTGAGGTTTGACGGCGGTGTCGATCAGGGGGCGCTGCAAAGTGCTTTCGGCAACGCTGACGGTTTTCTGATCCCCCACAGTCGCGATAACGTTGCCAAGGCCTGGCTGATGTTCGGATTTTATAACGCGCAGCAGCAGGCTCCGGACCTTGGTGAGCGAGAGTGGCTGAACCTGTGCTCGGCCTTGGCCGGGCCGGTGCTTTTTCGCCTGTCCGAGCAGACCAACCGTCACCATGTCGAACGCCTGGCAGTGCTTCAGGACCTGCTGGGCACCGGATGGTGGGAGTTGGTGCCTGATCGTGACGAGGTTTTGCTGGCGCCGCAGTTGGCTCGCAGTCTGCGTCTGGGCGACCAGGTCGAGAGCCTGTCGCGTCAGGACTGGCTGGCGCTGATTCATCCCGCCGATCGACAGGAACTGTCCAGTCGCCTCGCGCAGTTACGCGACAAGGGCACACCGCTGTTGCTCTGTGTGCGTCTGGCGCAAAGCGATCCCGCCCAGGAAACCCTCTGGTTTCGTATCCAGGGGCAGGCGTTGATCCGAGGGCAGGTTCAGCGTGTGCTGGGGTTCATGCTGGATGTCAGCGATATCAAGAGTCAGGAAACCGAGGCCGCTGCCGCCCATGCCCGGCTGGATAACCTGATTGCCAGTTCGCCAGCGGTGATTTACGTGCAGCGTTACGATCGCGGCAATCTGGAGCCAACCTTTTTCAGCGACAGCCTCACGCCTTTGCTGGGCTGGACGCTGGCCGATTGCGTCGATGGGCAACTGGCGGGATACATCCATCCCGACGATCACGACATCTGGTTCGAGCGTAACCGCCAACTGCTGCGCGAAGGATTCGTCAGTCGCCGGTTCAGATTGCGCAACCGGAACGGTCAATACCACTGGCTGCTGGACGAGGCGCGATTGCTGCGTGACGACCTTGGCATGCCGGTGGAGGCGGTGGGGCTGTGGCTGGACGTGACCGAGGCCACCCTGGCCGCCGAGCATATACGACGCAGCGAGGAGCGTTACCGCATTCTGGTCGAGGATTCGCCGGCCATGATCTGCCGCTACACGCCGGATCTGGTGTTGAGTTTCGGCAACCGGCCGCTGGCCAATTATATGGAGTGCACACCCGAGCAACTGACCGGGATCAACCTGGGCGACTGGCTGTCGGCCGAGCAGCGCGAGGCGTTCATCCGGCGTATCGGTCAACTGACTCCCGAGGCGCCGGTGAGTACCGAAGAAATCTGCATCGAGCTGCCGGGACGCGAGTATGCCTGGTGGATATGGGCCGACCGGGGAGTATTCGATGAGCACGGCAAACTGGTCGAAGTGCAGGCGGTAGGCCGTGACAACACCGATGTACGTCGCTCGCGCATGCAGTTGAATCAGAGCGCGAAGATGGCAACGCTTGGCGAGATGTCCACCGGTCTGGCCCACGAGATCAATCAGCCGCTCAACGTCATGCGCATGGCCGTGGTCAACGTTCTCAAGCGTCTGGGCCGGGGCGATGTGGACATCGAATACCTCACCGAAAAACTCAATCGCATCGACACCCAGGTGCAGCGTGCCGCCCGGGTGGTCGATCATATGCGGGTATTCGGTCGCCGCTCTGAGGTAGAGGAGCAGTTGTTCGATCCGGCCCAGGCGGTGGAAGGCACGATCTCGATGCTGGCTGAAGGCATGAAAGGCAAGGCCGTGCAGTTACGGGTCGGCGCGATGATCGACGCGGTGCAGGTTCGTGGCCATGTCGATCAACTTGAGCAGGTGTTGATCAACCTGATGGTCAATGCCCGTGATGCCTTGTTGTCGCGTCGGGAAAAGGACCGCGATTTCCAGCCGTGGATCAGCGTCGAGGCAGAACGCGATGAAAACATCATCCGCCTGGCGGTTCAGGACAATGGCGGGGGCATTGACCCGCGGTTGCTGGAGCGCATTTTCGAGCCGTTTTTCACCACCAAACCGGTGGGGGTCGGCACCGGTCTGGGCTTGTCCGTCAGTTATGGCATCGTTGACCAGATGGGCGGCCAGCTCAGCGTCGCCAACGTCGGCGAGGGTGCTCGATTCCAGATCGAGCTGCCGATCTTCAACGCCGATCAGACCGGCAGCTAAATGACCAGTGTCGCCTGACCCAGGTTGCAACTCAGGTTGGTGCCGACGTCGGTAGCCCCCATGCTCACGCCCAGCGATTCGAACAGGGGGTCGACAACCGACGTCAGCAAGCGTGCCAGGGTGTCATCGACAATCGCGTCCAGCGCCAGGGTCAGGCTGCTCAGCGTGGTGGCCGCGCCGGCGATGACGTTGCCCAGCACATTGCTGGTCGCCGGTTTATACACATTCACTTTGACGCTTGACGCCGTGCCGTTGAGCAAGGTGCTCGGCTTGGTGTGCGCAACGCCTGTCAGGTAATACGGGGCGCTGTTAATCTCCGGCAGGTTGGGCGAGCTGAACGTCGTACTGGTCACCGTCGAGCTGCCCAGTGCCGACTGGCTGACATTGTCGAAGGTCAGGCCGATGCCGCCACCCCCGAAAGGCGTGCGGGCGGTGCAATTGCCCAGCAGCCCAGCGATCTTCTGGCAGGTTTTGGTGCCGATATCGATGACAGGCAGAGGCAGTGCGGTGATTGCCGCCGGATCAGTGCTGGCGGGGAAGGCCGATGCACTGTCGATCCAGCCGATCTTGGCACTGAGCAGCGCTGCGTCGGTCTTGACGTTGAGGGTTTTGCTGGCGTTGCTGGTGCAGGTAAAACCGGTGACGTAGCTGTCGGCGCTGGCCATTGACAGGCTCATGTCGATTCTCGGGCCCGAGTTTGACGAGCTGTCTGTCAGAAACTTGAAGTCGGTCACCATGCAACTGTTCAGTCCCAGCGCGCAGGTGGCCGAGGTCCCCAGCCCGGCAATGTTCAGGCCCAATGCGCTGTTGAGGATCGGCGTCAGGCTGCCGATCACCGAACCTGCGGTATTGGCCAGCGAGGTTATCGTGCCGAGCACCGGCAGGTTGATCGACACCAGCGCGCGCATTTGTGCCGTACGCACGTAAATCCGGTTTGCACCGTTTCGAGGGTTGAGCGGGTCGATTTTGCTCGGGTCGCCGATGGCCGACAACTGAGGCGGCTCGATCACCTGAATGCGTGTGGTGACCTGCGCCAGCCCGGCGACATTGATCTGGGTCGCGGTCAGAACACCGGTCTTTTCGTTGGCCAGTTGCGCGAGGCCCTGAACCAGATCCATCAACCGCAGATTGGTATTCAGCGCGGCGAGGTCCGTGCCGCTCTGCACCGACAGTAGATCCCCCAGCAGCACGGTGGTCGTTCCCGCGGCCAGCTTCAAGGCTTGCAGGCCCTGAATGGCGGCGGCACCGCCCAGCGTGGCGTTCGGACTGATGATATTGATTGCGCTCTGCAGCAACTGACTGACCGATACCGAGGTGTTGAGTACATCGTTGTAGCCCACGGCCGTCAGGCTGAGGTCGGTTTTCAGCCTGTTCAGGTAGCTCAGCAGGCTCAGGTTGGTGTCGGCGATGCCTTGCCAGTTGGCAACACTCAGGTTCAACGAGCCCCCCAACAGGCTGCCGACCACCGGGTTGAGGAGGGCGGCACCGGTGCTGTCCACGGTGACTGCCGCACTGCGAATGGTCAGTGCCGCCAGCGGCGCGGCACTGGCGGCAACCGCGGTGGCGCTGATCGTGACGTTGGGTGGGGAGGGCGTTTTTTCGAACAGTGCGCCAATACCGGCTGCAATGCTGCGCGGCACCGGATGAGCCGCGACCACCTGGATAGCCAGCGCCTGCGTCGAATCAGCGACAAATACGCGCGGTCCCGCGACGTCCACCGTGAGTGTTCCGCAACGAGTCACCAGGGTGCGGCCATCGGTATTGGGGGTGAAACCGTTGCGAGTGGCGCTCTGATTGGCGAAATCGGGCGCCGTGGCCGCTGTGCCGCTGCACGTTCCTCTACGGCCCGCCGCTTCCAGTGCGGCAATGTCCGCAACCCGCTGCAACGAGCGCTTTTCCAGATACAGCCTGCCGCTGTCGATAACGGTCAGCGTGCACAGCAACGCCAGGCCCATGGTCAGCGCGGCCATCAGGCCGATTGCGCCGCGCTGCCGGGAGGGCATCGCCGTATAACCATCCAGTGGAGACATCAACACTCCTTCGATCACGCCGTTGCACACTCATCTGTCACTGGAGAGTGTAGTCAACGCCCCGAAAGAGCACTGGCAAGGTGCCAGATTTGAGAAGTGTCGCACCCGTCATGGGCGGCGCGATCAGTGCTGTCGATCAATACTGGTAACGCAGCACCCCATGCGACAGGGCACGAACGGCGAAGATACCCAGCAGTGCGGTCATGGCTGGCACAACGAGCCACCAGACGCGCACCGACATGGCCGGCAGGGAGTCCTTGCGTTGGATGAACGCCAGGCTGGCGGCACAGACGCAGAACGCCAGAAGCATGCCCGCGAGAATGTCGGTGGGCCAGTGCACGCCCAGATAAACCCTCGACAGCGCGATTGCCAGGGCCGGAATACCGGCGACCAGCATCCAGGTCAGGCGCAGGCGCACGGGTTGGCCGCGTCCGGCCAGCACTGCCAGAGTCATGAACAGCGCAAAGGCTGCCGAGCTGTGGCCGCTTGGCATGCTGTACGTCGTCAGCGGCTCTAACAGCACCTCCGGGCGAGCGCGGGCGAAAAACGTTTTCAGGACGCCGTTGGCGATCGCGGTGCCCAGTGTGGCGGTCAGGGCAAAGGCTGCGTGGCGCCATTGCCTGGCAACCGCCAGCACGATGATCAGCAGGCTGGCGGCCAGCAACTGCGCCCTGAAATCGCCGATGCTGGTGACGAAGACCACGATGTGCTGCGTGGCTTCGCTGCGGTGTTCCTGGATGAGCGTCATCAGGCCGTTGTCGAAGTCGGCCAGCAAGGGAAAGCCGAAGAACAGCGCCGCGACCAGCACCAGGCTGAGCGCGGAGATCAGTCGGGTTGCGTAGCGTTTCTGGCGAATACTGCTCTGGATGCTCAACCCGAACAGCACGGCCAGGCTGCCGCCGACCACGGCCGCCTCGGGCCAGAAGCCTTCCGGCAGTGGCAGGCGAATGGCCGCGCCGGCTGCCCAGCCCGGCATCAGGTAGGCAATCGACCAGCCGGCCGCCGCCAGCACGCTGACCGCCACGAAGCGCGGCAGCGGCATGTCGCACATACCGGCGATCATCGGCAGCATCGGGCGCAGCGGACCGATGAAACGTCCGACCAGCAAACTGGCAATGCCGTAACGGTGGAAGTATTTTTCCGCACCTTCCATCCACTCCGGGTGCGTGCGCAAGCCGGGCAACTGACGGATATTCTGATGAAAGCGCCGGCCTATGAAGTACGACACCGCGTCACCCAGCAGCCCGCCGAGAAAACCCAGTAACAGCACTTCGCTCAACGGCAGTATGCCGCTGCCCGCCAAGGCGGCGATGGCAAACATGATGACCGTGCCCGGCACGACGATCCCGACGATCGCGACGCATTCAGTGAAGGCTACCAAAAAGATCGCGACAGCCACCCATGAAGGATTTGCGGTCAGCCAGCCGGTCATTCCATTGAGCAGATCGCCCATCGGTCAGTTTCCTTGATCGAAAAATAGGTAGTCGCGGCCTTCGACCTGACCGCGTCTGAGGGGGTTCCGTGTACAGAAACGGGCGTAACCGGCATCCACGAAGCGATACATCAGGTGCTCATCGCGACCGGCAGGAATGCCCAGTCGGGTGGTCTGGATAACGCGTTCGGGTGTCTGACCGACGTCCTCGACCAGTAACCTCTGCGGGTCGAAGCGCTTGGCGTCCCACACCGGGACTTTCAGGCCGAGCGCCTTGCACAGCAGCGTCTGGCCAGCGCACAGCCGTTGCGCCGGGCGCATCGCACCGCTGGCGTCGGGGTTGTTCAACTGCATCTGCGCCAACGCGTTTTCGTCGCTGGTCGCGTCGGTCCAGGGAAATGCCGACTTGATCAGTACGGCATTGCCCGGCCCTTCGGCGCTGAAATTCAACGAATCTCCGCCGCGCGCGTAGTACATATAGATGTGGCCGCCGTCGAGAAACAGCGCCTTGCGTTTCTCGGTATAGCCCAGCGAGGCATGACTGCCCTTTTCGGCGCAGTAGTAAGCCTCGGTTTCGATGATCCGCGCGGCCAGCCACAGATCGCCTGCCTTGTGACGGATGACCTTGCCCAGCAGATCGCGCGCCAGCAACTGGGCATCGCGGTGAAAGAAGTGGTCGGGTAGGGCTGTGGGCATAATCAGACGGGTACATTGGGAAAGAGCCCGATGATAACAAGCGCAACTTTAATTGCAGCTGAATGTGTCTGGATTAGGCACTTTGTTGTTTCTGAACGTGACCGACGCATGACATGTCGTTAGGCCCGTGCGTGATGCCTGTCTGCGCATTGCCGCCGGCAACACCCGTCACTGTGGCGAAAAATCTGCGCACTGATATTGACCATCCGCCTGTCTGCGCTGTCGTTCGGACGGCACGACAGCTATAATCAGCCGCTTTCCTCTTTGCCAAGACCTCTGAGACCAATGACTGAGTCCGTTCTTGACTACATGACCCGCCTGGGTCGCGCCGCCCGCGAAGCTTCGCGAGTGATCGGTCGTGCCAGCACTGCGCAGAAGAACCGCGCCCTGCGGGCCACTGCCGCCGCTCTGGACGAAGCCCGCGCCGAGCTGTCTGCCGCCAATGCGCTGGACCTGGCCAATGGTCAGGCGAACGGGCTCGAACCGGCCATGCTCGAGCGTCTGGCGCTGACCCCCGCCCGGATCGACAGCATGATCATCGGCTTGCGTCAGGTTGCAGCGCTTGCAGACCCGGTCGGTGCGATCCGCGACATGAGCTATCGGCCTTCGGGTATTCAGGTCGGCAAGATGCGCGTGCCGCTGGGTGTTGTCGGAATCATCTACGAGTCACGTCCGAACGTGACCATCGATGCTGCCAGTCTGTGTCTGAAGTCCGGAAACGCAACCATCCTTCGCGGTGGTTCCGAAGCCATTCATTCCAATCGCGCCATCGCGGCCTGCATCGAACGCGGTCTGGCCGAGGCCGGGCTGCCCGCTGCTGTCGTGCAGGTGGTCGAAACCACCGACCGTGCGGCGGTTGGCGCGCTGATCACCATGCCCGAGTACGTGGACGTCATCGTGCCACGCGGCGGCAAGGGTTTGATCGAACGCGTCAGTCGCGACGCGCGTGTGCCGGTCATCAAGCATCTGGATGGCATCTGCCATGTGTATGTCAGCGCCCACGCCGATCTGGCCAAGGCGCAGAAGATCGCCTTCAACGCCAAGACCTACCGTTACGGGATCTGCGGCGCGATGGAAACCCTGCTGGTCGATCAGACCATTGCCGCCGACTTTCTGCCGTCGATGGCCGCGCAGTTTCGCGAGAAGGGCGTCGAGTTGCGCGGTTGCGAGCGTACCCGTGACTTGATCGACGTGATCCCGGCCACCGAGGACGACTGGCACACCGAGTACCTGGCGGCGATTCTGTCGATTCGCGTCGTCTCCGGTCTGGATGAAGCCATCGAGCACATCAACCACTACGGCTCGCATCACAGCGACGCCATCGTCTCGGACCACCAGAGTCAGGTGCGCCGATTCATGGCCGAGGTCGATTCCAGTTCGGTCATGGTGAACGCGCCGACCTGCTTCGCTGACGGGTTCGAATACGGCCTGGGTGCCGAGATCGGCATTTCTACTGATAAGCTGCACGCCCGCGGTCCTGTCGGTCTTGAAGGTCTGACCTGCGAGAAGTACATCGTGATCGGTGACGGCCAATTGCGCGGACAAGCCTGACTTGAATAGCCCCATGACCGCGCTGCCCAGACGTATCGGCATGCTTGGGGGCACGTTCGACCCGGTTCATATCGGTCATTTGCGCGGTGCGCTCGAAGTGGCCGAATTGCTGGAACTCGATGAGTTGCGCCTGACGCCCAGCGCCAGGCCTCCGCATCGTGACATGCCGAGCGTCACCGCAGAGGATCGTCTGGCGATGGTTCAAAGCGCCGTTGCGGGTGTTTCGCCCCTGACGGTGGATGACCGTGAACTGAAGCGTGACAAACCGTCGTACACCCTCGACACACTGGAATCGATGCGCGCCGAACTGGCGCCTCGGGACCAGTTGTTCCTGTTGCTCGGTTGGGATGCCTTTTGCGGGCTGCCGACCTGGCACAGATGGGAAGAACTGCTGGAGCACTGCCATATCGTGGTGCTGCAACGCCCGGATGCGGACAGCGAGTCGCCGGATGCCATGCGCAATCTGCTGGCGGCCCGCGCAGTCAGCGATCCCAAGGCCCTGAAAGGGCCGGGTGGACAGATTACATTCGTCTGGCAGACGCCTTTATCGGTGTCTGCCACCCAGATCCGTCAACTGCTGGCCAGCGGTAAGTCGGTACGTTTTCTGGTGCCAGACGCGGTACTGGCCTATATCGATGCACGCGGACTTTACCGCGCGCCGAACACTGATGGGTCGTCCTGAAACTGCTTTGATCGACAAGCGTCTGGACGGTCCCACACATACGAGCTGAATGAGTTTTATATGACAAAGCAAAAAATGAGCAGTGAAGAAGTCATCAATGTTGCGATTGCAGCCCTTGAAGAGGTCAAGGGTGCCGACATCCTGACCATCGACGTGCGCGACAAGACCAGCATCGCCGACTACATGCTGATCTGCACCGGTACGTCCAACCGTCAGTTGAACGCACTGGTCGATAACGTCCGTGACAAGGTCAAGGCTGCCGGCCTGAAGTCCCTGAGCGAAGAAGGCAAGGGTGACAGCGACTGGGTCCTGCTGGACCTTGGTGATGTGATCGTCCACGTGATGACCGCTGCCGCACGCCAGTTCTACGACCTTGAGCGCTTGTGGCAGGGTGCAGAGCAAAGCCGTGCTGCCAGCGCTGCGCACCACACACCAGGCAACGAATAAGGCTTTGATGTGCGTCTGCGTCTGATCGCTGTGGGTTCGCGCATGCCCAAGTGGGTGGAAGAAGGTTGGCACGAGTATGCCAAGCGGATGCCCTCCGAGCTTGCGCTGGAACTGGTGGAAATTCCGCTCAATACCCGAGGCAAAAACGCCGACGTCGCACGCTTTATCCGTCAGGAAGGCGAGGCGATGCTGGCAAAAGTGCAGCCGGGCGAGCGGATTGTCACGCTGGAAGTGCATGGCAAACCGTGGAGCACCGAACAGTTGGCGGTCGAACTCGATCGCTGGCGTCTCGATGCACGCACGGTCAACCTGATGGTCGGCGGCCCCGAGGGGCTGGCACCTGAAGTCTGTGCCCGCAGTGAACAACGCTGGTCTCTGTCGCCGCTGACCCTGCCGCACCCGTTGGTGCGCATCCTGATCGGCGAGCAGATGTATCGCGCCTGGACGGTCCTGTCCGGGCACCCTTATCACAAGTAGCATCGTCTTTACTGTGAATACGGCCTAAATGTCTCAACCGATCCGCCTCAAAGACCACGAAAAGGACGCACGCCTGGTGCGCGGCAGGGTCGTGTTCGGTGCCGTGGCGGTGGTGTTGCTGGTGTGCGTGCTGATTGCCCGGTTGTATTACCTGCAGGTCATCCAGTACGAGTATCACTCCACGCTTTCGGAAAACAACCGCGTTCACGTTCAGCCGATTCCGCCCAGCCGTGGGCTGATCTACGATCGCAATGGCGTTGTGGTCGCCGATAACCGGCCCAGTTTCAGTCTCAGCATGACCCGTGAACGCGCAGGCGAGTGGTCCAGCGTGCTCGACACCATTGTCGAGATCCTGCAGCTCACCCCTGACGATCGCATCATCTTCGAAAAGCGCATGAAGCAGGGGCGTAGGCCGTTCGAGCCGGTGCCCATCCTGTTCGAGCTGAGCGAAGAGCAGATCGCCCTGATCGCCGTCAACCAGTTCCGCCTGCCGGGCGTCGAAGTGGTTGCGCAACTGGTCAGGCATTATCCGCAAGGGCCGCACTTTGCCCACTCGGTCGGCTACATGGGACGGATCAACGAGAAAGAGCTCAAGAGCCTCGACCCGATCAATTACAGCGGCACGCACCACATCGGCAAGACCGGTATCGAGCGCTTTTATGAGCCCGAGCTGCATGGTCAGGTCGGCTACGAAGAGGTCGAGACCAACGCCCGTGGTCGCGTACTGCGTGTGCTCAAGCGCACCGACCCGATCCCCGGCAAGGACATCGTCCTGAGCCTGGACATCAACCTTCAGGAGGCTGCCGAAGCCGCGCTGGGCGGTCGTCGTGGCGCGGTCGTCGCACTGGATCCGGCTACCGGTGAAGTGCTGGCGATGGTCAGTGCGCCGAGCTTCGATCCGAACCTGTTTGTCACCGGCATCAGCTTCAAGGCCTATGCCGAGCTGCGCGATTCCATCGACCGGCCGCTGTTCAACCGCATCCTGCGAGGACTTTACCCGCCGGGGTCGACCATCAAGCCTGCGGTGGCGATTGCCGGGCTGGATACCGGTGCGGTGACGCCTGGCTCGCGGGTATTCGATCCAGGCTATTACCAACTGCCCAATTACGATCACAAGTACCGCAACTGGAACCGCACCGGCGACGGTTGGGTTGATCTGGACACGGCGATCATGCGTTCAAATGACACGTACTTCTACGATCTGGCGCACAAGGTGGGCATTGATCGGCTCGCTGCCTATATGAACAAGTTCGGTATCGGGCAGAAGGTCTCGCTGGACATGTTCGAAGAATCTCCCGGCCTGATGCCTTCCCGTGAATGGAAGCGCGCCACGCGTCGTCAGGCTTGGTTCCCCGGCGAGACGCTGATCCTCGGGATCGGTCAGGGCTACATGCAGGCAACGCCGTTGCAACTGGCCCAGGCGACCGCGCTGGTGGCCAACAAGGGGGTGTGGAACCGTCCGCATCTGGCCAGAACCATTGAAGGCAAGGCGCCTGTGGATGAAAACCCGATGCCGAACATCGTGCTGCGCGATCCGGCCAACTGGGAGCGCGTCAACCACGGCATGCAGGAAGTGATGCACGGCGCGCGCGGTACGGCGCGCAAGGCCGCCATCGGTGCGCAGTACCGGATCGCCGGCAAGAGTGGTACGGCCCAGGTGGTGGCCATCAAGCAGGGCGAGAAATACGACCGCACCAAGGTGCAGGAACGTCATCGCGACCACGCCTTGTTCGTCGGCTTCGCCCCGGCCGACAACCCGAAAATCGTTGTTGCAGTGATGGTCGAGAACGGCGAATCCGGTTCCGGCGTTGCTGCACCCGTCGTGCGTCAGGTCCTGGACGCCTGGTTGCTCGACGAAAACGGCCATCTCAAACCCGAGTACGCCGGTTCCCTGAATCTGGAGGCTGCGGCCCGTGAAGAGTAATTTCGACCGCATCCTGTCCAGTGAAGACGTGATGCGTCGCCGCGCTACCTTTCTGCAGCGCATTCATATCGATGGTCCATTGCTGATCCTGCTGCTGACGCTGGCGGCGGGCAGCCTGTTCGTGCTGTATTCGGCCAGCGGCAAGAACTGGGATCTGCTGATCAAGCAGGCCAGTTCGTTCGGTATCGGTCTGGTGGCGATGGTGGTGATCGCCCAGCTGGAGCCGCGCTTCATGGCGCGCTGGGTGCCGGTACTGTATGTCATCGGTGTCCTGCTGCTGGTAGTGGTGGATGTCATGGGCCACAACGCCATGGGCGCGACGCGCTGGATCAACATTCCCGGGGTGATCCGCTTCCAGCCTTCGGAGTTTCTCAAGATCATCATGCCGGCGACCATCGCCTGGTACCTGTCCAAGCGCACGCTGCCCCCGCATTTGAAGCATGTGGCGGTCAGTCTCGCACTGGTCGGTGTGCCGTTCATTCTGATCGTTCGCCAGCCTGACCTGGGGACGTCGCTGCTGATTCTGGCCTCGGGTGCCTTTGTGCTGTTCATGGCCGGTTTGCGCTGGCGCTGGATCATCAGCGTATTGGCGGCGGCCGTACCGGCGGCGGTGGCCATGTGGTTCTTCTTCATGCATGACTACCAGAAGCAGCGCGTACTGACGTTTCTGGACCCCGAAAGCGATCCGCTGGGGACCGGCTGGAACATCATTCAATCAAAGGCTGCCATCGGTTCGGGCGGCGTGTTCGGCAAGGGCTGGCTGCTTGGCACCCAGTCGCACCTCGACTTTCTGCCGGAAAGCCATACCGACTTCATCATTGCAGTATTGGGTGAAGAATTCGGCCTGGTAGGCATCTGTGCGCTGCTGATCATCTATATGCTGCTGATCGGTCGCGGGCTTGTGATCACTGCACAGGCGCAGACATTATTCGGCAAACTGCTGGCTGGCGCGTTGACCATGACGTTTTTTGTTTACGTTTTCGTCAACATCGGTATGGTCAGTGGCCTGCTGCCAGTGGTGGGGGTGCCGTTGCCCTTCATTAGCTACGGCGGAACTTCGCTCGTGACCCTACTGTCAGCGTTTGGGGTTTTGATGTCGATCCATACACATCGTAAATGGATCGCTCAGGTTTGATTAAGGTGAACTATTCAATGCAAGCAATGCGTAACTGGGCTCGATATGCTCCGGTGGTCGGTCTGGTGGGCATCCTTGGCTCGGTGCAAGAGGCACTGGCGGGCGACTATGAAGGTTCGCCCCAGGTGGCGGAATTCGTCGGTGAACTGACCCGCGATCATGGTTTTGCCGGTGAGCAGTTGATGAGTCTGTTTCGGGAGGTCGAGCGCAAGCAGGCCATTCTCGATGCCATTTCCCGCCCGGCCGAACGGGTCAAGCAGTGGAAAGAGTATCGGCCGATGTTCATCATCGACACGCGCATTGCTCGCGGTGTCGACTTCTGGCGTCAGCATGAGGCGGCCCTGGCGCGTGCCGAGCAGGAATACGGCGTGCCGGCGCAGATCATCGTGTCGATCATTGGTGTAGAAACCTTTTTCGGCCGCAATACCGGTAACTATCGGGTCATCGACGCATTGTCGACGCTTGGCTTTGATTACCCGCCACGCGCCCAGTTTTTCCGCAAGGAGTTGCGCGAGTTTCTGCTGCTGGCTCGCGAGCAGCAGGTCGATCCACTGACTCTCAAGGGCTCGTATGCCGGGGCCATGGGGCTGCCGCAGTTCATGCCGAGCAGTTTCCGCGCCTATGCAGTGGATTTCGACGGCGACGGCCACATCAATATCTGGACCGACCCGGACGATGCAATCGGCAGTGTCGCCAGCTATTTCAAACGTCATGGCTGGGTGGCCGGGCAGCCGGTGGTCAGTCGTGCCACGGCGCGTGGCGACCGGGTTGACGAGGGGTTGAGCCCTGCGCTTGATCCGGTAATGTCGGTCGGGGAGTTGCGACAGCTGGGCTGGGCGAGTCATGATGCGCTGCGCGACGATATGCCGGTGACGGCGTTTCGTCTGGAAGGCGACAATGGTCCTGAATACTGGCTGGGTTTGAACAATTTTTATGCAATTACCCGTTATAACCGCAGTGTGATGTACGCCATGGCCGTATATCAGCTGTCTGAATCGTTGGTTCAAGCTCGAGGCGTCAAGTAATGCGGGCATCGCCAATTCTTCAATCATTCAAGCTTCTGGCGCTGACCGGCCTGGCAGTGCTGGTTGCCAGCTGCTCGTCTCCGTCACGCACAACGTCGTCGCAGTCGCCAAAAGGCGGTGCAGTCGTGCGCTCGATGCCGGGGCTGGATATCAACCGGGCCCACAAGGACGGCGCGCCGTGGTGGGATGTGGATGTCTCGCGTATCCCTGATGCAACGCCGACCCTGCACACCGGGGCCTACAAGGCCAATCCGTACACCGTGCTGGGCAAGACCTACTTCCCGATGAGCGATGCCAAGCGTTACGTCGCTTCGGGCACCGCCTCCTGGTACGGCACCAAGTTCCATGGCCAGAACACCGCCAATGGCGAGGTGTACGACCTGTACGGCATGAGTGCCGCGCACAAGACCCTGCCGCTGCCCAGCTATGTCAAAGTGACTAACCTGGACAACAATCGTACGGTGATCCTGCGCGTCAACGATCGCGGGCCGTTCTATTCCGACCGTATCATCGACCTTTCGTATGCGGCCGCCAAAAAGCTCGGCTACGCCGAAACCGGCACTGCACGCGTCAAGGTAGAAGGGATCGACCCGCAGGAATGGTGGGCGCAACGTGGTCGTCCGGCGCCGCTGATGCTCAATCAGCCGCAGGTCGTTGCCCAGGCGACGCCGCCTGCGCTGTCCACTTCGACCGGCACCGTCGAGCAGTACACGCCACCCCCTCAGCAGCACGCCGCACCTGTCGTGCCGTTGCAGGTTGACGCAAAAAAAAACGCTTCAGGACAAGCCGCTGGGCTGTTTCTCCAGGTGGGAGCCTTCGCCAATCCGGACGCTGCGGAACTCCTGAGGTCGAAATTGAGCGGGATGGTTCGAGCGCCGGTGTTCGTCAGCTCGATAGCGCGCAATCAGCAAACGCTCTATCGAGTGCGGATGGGACCGATCGACACGCAGGGTGAAGCCCAGCAGCTGCAAAACAGCGTCAGGTCGGCCAATCTGGGTCAGCCGAGCGTAGTGACATCGGATCAGTAAGTTTTTTCGACAATCGTTCCCCGGCAACAATGGGGGACGGTATGCAGTCGCAGGCGGCGCAGATTTGCTTTCAGGGCAAGCGTTGCAGGTAACTGCCCACAAGGTCGTGTGTCGAACAGGCGACTTTGTCAGCCAGGGTTACAGCCTGGCGCCACGAGCCGTACCGAGGCGTTTCGCTTCGCCGGTCTGTTCAGTTTTGCCCGCAAGGGCATGTTTGCCCATTAGGATTCTCGAGAGACGGATGAACATCACCACCTTTGCAAAACGTTTGTGCCTGCTTGTTCCACTGATTATCACCCCGACTGTGTGGGCGGCAGAGCAGATGACGCCTGCTGCACCGCAACTGGCGGCCAAGGCCTACGTGCTGATGGATGCGACCAGCGGCAACGTCCTGGTCGAGAACAACGGTGATCAGCGTCTGGCTCCTGCCAGTCTGACCAAGCTGATGACCGCCTACATCGCGACCCTGGAAATCCGTCGCGGCCAGATCGGCGAAAACGATCCGGTGACGATCAGTGAAAACGCCTGGCGCACAGGCGGTTCGCGGATGTTCATCAAGGTCGGCAGCCAGGTCACGGTCAGCGACCTGCTGCACGGCATCATCATTCAGTCGGGCAACGACGCCAGCGTCGCGATCTCCGAGCACATTGCCGGCAGCGAAGATGCCTTTGCCGACATGATGAACAAGACTGCTGCCGATCTTGGCATGACCAACAGCCACTTCATGAACCCGACCGGTCTGCCGAACCCTGAGCACTACTCGTCGGCTCACGACATGGCGATCCTGGCGCGCGCAATCATCCACGAAGACCCGGCTCACTATGCGATCTACTCGCAGAAGGAGTTCTTCTGGAACGGCATCAAGCAGCCTAACCGCAACCTGCTGCTGTGGCGCGACAAGACCGTTGACGGTCTGAAAACCGGCCACACCGATGAAGCCGGCTATTGCATGGTCTCTTCGGCAGTGCGTGACGGCATGCGTCTGATCGCCGTGGTGTTCGGTACCAACAGCGAACAGGCCCGTGCAGCTGAAACCCAGAAGCTGCTGACCTATGGCTTCCGTTTCTTCGAAACCCAGAACTTCTACCAGAAGGGCACTGAGCTGGCTCAGGCCACGGTCTGGAAAGGTACAGAGCGTCAGGTCAAGGCCGGTCTGGCTGAAGATCTGAGCATGACCATGCCAAAAGGCGACATGAAGAAGCTGTCTGCCAGCATGACCATGAACCCGCAACTGGTTGCGCCAATCGCCAAGGGCGACGTGATCGGCAAGGTCGAGGTCAAGAAAGACGATCAGGTGGTTCACACCGCCAATCTGATTGCCCTTGATGCGGTTGAGGAAGGTGGTATTTTCCGCCGCGTGTGGGATAGCATCCGCCTGTTCTTCTACGGCTTGTTCAACTGATCCAGTAACCAATGCCGACCTTCTCGCGGCCTGCTCATGATCTGAGCGGGCCGCGTGTCCGTCGTCACGGCTTGTGAGACCTTTACTGCCATGACCGATACCGACATCAAGTCGCACAAAATCGAATTTCCCTGCAATGACTATCCGATCAAGGTGATCGGTGACACCAGTGTGGGCTTTACGGCGGCCGTGATGGAAGTGCTTAAGAAGCACGCCACGGTCGACCTCAAGACGCTCGCCGAGCGGCAGAGCAGCAACGGCAAATACACCACTGTGCAATTGCACATTGTTGCTACCGGCGAAGACCAGTTGCGCGATATCAATAGTGCCTTGCGCGCTACGGGTTTCGTGCACATGGTGCTCTGATGGCGGGTACGCTGGGTTTTCGTGATCTGGGCCTGATCGATTACGAAACCGCCTGGCACGCCATGAAGCGCTTTACCGACGAGCGTGGCCGCGAGGCTGCCGATGAAGTCTGGCTGGTCCAGCATCCGCCGGTTTTCACCCAGGGACAGTCCGGCAAGCCCGAGCATTTGCTGCTGCCGGGTAATATTCCTGTCGTACAGGTCGATCGTGGCGGCCAAGTGACTTATCATGGCCCGGGCCAACTGGTGGCTTATCTGATGCTGGACGTCAGGCGCCTTGGTTTCGGTGTTCGTGATCTGGTCACCCGGATCGAGAACACCCTCATCGCCTTGCTCGCCGACTACGGCGTCAAGGCAGCAGCCAAGGCTGATGCCCCTGGCGTATACGTTGATGGCGCGAAAGTCGCGTCACTCGGTCTACGCATTCGCAACGGCTGTTCGTTTCATGGCCTGGCGTTGAACGTCGACATGGACCTTGAGCCGTTCCGCCGCATCAACCCTTGCGGATACGCGGGGCTGGCCATGACCCAACTGAGCGATCAGGCAGGGCAGATAGAATTTTCCGAGGTAAGTGCCCGACTGCGTGCGCAGCTCGTCAAACACCTCGACTACGCTGAGCAGGCGACCCTTACGGGCGGAATAAACCATTATGACTGACACCGTGCAAACCCTGATCCCGACGCTGGATGTTTCCGAGCGAGTGGCCCGTCCGAAAGTCGAAGCGGGCGTCAAGCTTCGCGGAGCGGAAAAGGTTGCGCGCATCCCGGTCAAGATCATCCCGACGGTAGATCTGCCGAAGAAGCCCGACTGGATTCGCGTGCGCATCCCGGTTTCTCCGGAAGTCGACCGCATCAAGCAATTGCTGCGCAAGCACAAGCTGCACAGCGTCTGTGAAGAGGCGTCCTGCCCCAACCTGGGCGAGTGCTTCTCCGGTGGCACTGCAACGTTCATGATCATGGGCGACATCTGCACCCGTCGCTGCCCGTTCTGTGACGTGGGCCACGGCCGTCCGAAGCCGCTCGACGTCAACGAACCGAAGAGCCTCGCCATCGCGATTGCCGACCTGCGCCTGAAGTACGTGGTCATCACCTCGGTGGACCGTGACGACTTGCGTGACGGCGGCGCTCAGCACTTCGCCGACTGCATCCGTGAAATCCGCCTGCTGTCGCCGGGCGTACAGCTCGAAACGCTGGTGCCGGATTACCGTGGCCGGATGGACGTTGCGTTGGAAATCACCGCCGCCGAGCCGCCGGATGTGTTCAACCACAACCTGGAAACCGTGCCGCGTCTGTACAAGGCTGCGCGTCCGGGTTCGGACTACCAGTGGTCGCTGACCCTGCTGCAGCGCTTCAAGCAGATGGTCCCGCACGTACCGACCAAGTCCGGTTTGATGCTGGGGCTGGGCGAGACTGACGAAGAGGTCATCGAGGTCATGCAGCGCATGCGTGAGCACGACATCGACATGCTCACTCTGGGTCAATACCTGCAGCCTTCGCGCAATCACTTGCCCGTGCAGCGCTTTGTCCACCCGGACACCTTTGCCTGGTTCGCCGAAGAAGGCTACAAGATGGGCTTCAAGAACGTCGCGTCCGGGCCACTGGTACGCTCTTCGTACCACGCCGACGAGCAGGCCAAGATCGCCAAGGCAATGCTCTGACAGCACGNACGCTCCGCGTGGGCATGCCGTTCTGGACGCTCCGCGTCCTCCCGATTACTGCCCGACAGGCTTGCGCAGGTTCTCCAGCAATTCATGTGTCGGATAACCATCGGCTGGCCAGCCGAACGATTGCTGCGCACTGCGGATGGCCTTGCGTGTGTTAGCGCCGATAATGCCGTCTGGCGCGCCTGCGTCGTACTGGCGTGCCGAGAGCAGGGTTTGCAACTCAATGCGCTCTGAGCGGCTCAGCGGCAGGTCTCCGCGTGGCCAGCTGCCCACTACATAACCCGCGCCCTTGAAGCGATCGGAAAGCAGGCTGATCGCCAACGCGTAGGAGGTCGAGTTGTTGTACTTGAGAATCGCGCGGAAGTTGTCCAGCACCAGGAAGGCTGGCCCGCGATAACCGGCTGGCAACAACAAGGTGGCTTGCTGCTGGCTGGCGGCGACCGGAATGGCTGAGCCGTCCGGTTGTTTCAAGCCCAGTTGTTGCCATTCAGCGAGACTCTTGCGGGTCGTCGAGTCGGCCAGCGAGTAATCGAATCCCGAGCCGAGCACCACTTCAAAGCCCCAGGGCTGACCACGCTGCCAGCCGGAGCTTTGCAGGTAGTGTGCGGTGGAGGCCAGGGCATCGGCAGGGGTGTTCCAGATATCGCGGCGGCCATCGCCGTCAAAATCCACGGCATGGGTGTTGTAGGTGGTTGGGATGAACTGGGTCTGGCCCATCGCACCGGCCCACGAACCCAGCATCTTGTCCGGTGTGATGTCGCCATGCTGGATGATTTCCAGCGCGGCCAGCAATTGGCTCTGTGCAAAACCGGGACGACGGCCTTCGTAGGCCAGCGTTGCCAGTGAGCGAATGACGGATTGCGTGCCCTGGAACGAGCCGAAGTTACTTTCCATGCCCCATACCGCGACCAGCGCCTGACGATCCACGCCGTACTGCTGCTCGATCTTCTGCAGGTCGTCGGCATACTGCGAAAGCAGCGCCTGACCCTTGCGCACACGTACGGCAGAGATGGCACCGTCGAGGTATTCCCAGACCGGGCGGCTGAATTCAGGCTGACTGCGGTCGGCCTTGACCACGCTCATGTCGGGGGTGACGCCGGCAAATGCCAGATCGAATACGTCCGCACGGATACCTGCCTTCAACGCCTGGGCACGAAAGCCGGCCTGCCATTCGCTGAAGCTGACGGCGGGCTGAATCGTGAGGTTGTCATCAACGACCAGCGCTGGCGTAGGCGCCACGGCAGGAGCGTTTGTCTGCACCTTGCTGGATTGAAGAGGCGTGGCATCGGCTGCAGTGGGTTTTTCTGCGCAGGCTACCAGGGCAACAAGACTGGAGGCAGCGATGAGTTGGCGCAGCTGCGGGCGATGGGTAAAACGAGAAGGCATGCTTGAGTCCAAGGGTATTACCGTTAGGTGCAGACCATAACACGGCTAAGCGGTTGAAAGCGCCCCGGAAATGTTGCTCGATATCAGGCTGCCATAAAGCAGGAAGCCTCCCAGCTTTTAGACTGGAAGGCTTCGCGGCGGTAGCTGCCTTTGCCCTTGGCGGGTTGTTCCTGACGACTGCGGAACAAGGGCTGGGCGATGATGGATTTGGCCTTGTTCGGCCGCTTTGGCTTGCTCATGGCGGGTGCTCCTGATGGGTGTTGTAAAGCGATGCAAATCATCGGGCAGAACGGCGCGTGTGTCTAATAGTCGTGTGCTATGACGCTGAGCACGTGATTGGCCGAGTGACTGTAGACCTGTGGGAGCGAGCTTGCTCGCGAAGGGGCATGAATAGAACCATCGCTTGATTATCGTGCCGATGCTCTGCGTCGGCATGCAGTTAGTGACGCTCCACGTCAAAAGAGGACGCAGAGCGTGGGAACGAGAGTCGACAACATCTGCCTACTCCGCAGGCAGTGCCAATCGTTGCCCCGCCATCAGCAGCGCCAGCCTGCTCAGGCTGCTCCAGGGCGAGCCTGCTGCCTGGCCTTTGATCTGCGCATCGATGCGTTGCGCATCCATGAGCAACTGGCTCCAGCGTTTTGCCGAGTGGCGTTGCAGGGCTTTGCTCATCAGTGGCTTGCGCTTGTCCCAGATCGGCGGGCGTGCCGAGCTGAAGACCTTGTCCAGCGGCACGCCCTGACTGAACTGTTGCGACATATTGGCCAGGGCGCGCAGTTCACGGGTCAATGCCCAGAGAATCACCGGCGTCTCGACCCCTTCGCCACGTAGTCCTTCGAGCATGCGCAGGGCATGGGCAGCTTCGCCATTGAGCACGGCATCGGTCAGGCCAAATACGTCGAAGCGGGCACTGTCGGCTACCGCCGCCTGCACAGTCTCGACGGTGATCTGGCCTTCTTCGGCCATCAGCTTGAGCTTTTCGATTTCCTGCGCGGCGGCCAGCAGGTTGCCTTCGACCCGGGCCGCGATCAGTTCGACGGCGTCCTGAGTCGCTGCCAGACCCGCCTGCGACAGGCGCTGGCGAATCCATTGCGGCAGCTGGCCGATGTCCACCGGCCAGATTTGCACGAACTGGGTTTGCGCACCCTCAACCAGAGCCTTGCCCCATTTGGTTTTCTGCGCACTGCCATCGAGCTTGGGCAGGCTGATCAGCAGCAGGGTGTCTTCGGCAGGTCTGGCGCAATATTCCATGAGCGCCGCAGCACCCTTGTCGCCGGGCTTGCCGGAGGGCAGACGCAACTCCAGGAGACGGCGTTCGGCAAACAGCGACATGCTGGCACCCGCCTGGAGCAATGTGCCCCAGTCGAAGCTGGCGTCGGCGCTGAACACCTGGCGCTCATCGAAGCCCTGCTGGCGTGCGGCCGCGCGAATGGCGTCAGCCGCTTCCTGACAGAGCAGCGGATCGTCACCGCTGATCACATAGACGGGCGCAAGTGTGCCTTGCAAGTGCTTGCCGAGTTGGGCGGGGGCGAGTTTCATGAGTCAGAGCATGTCGGGGCCGGAAAGCCGGCCCCGAACACTTATCTGGCTGGAACTTCGACAGGCGACTGCTGAGGCGTCTCGTCGCGGATTCGCTGAGCAGCCTCGAGTGCGTCGGCTTCGGCCTTGGCAACCGCATCGGCCTTGGCCTGCAGCTCGTCCAGGCGCGAAGGGGTCAGTTGCTGCAAGCGAGCCATCAGTTTCTGGATCAGGTCGTTGCGCATTTCCTGACGAACCTGAGAGGCTTCCTGGTCGGAACCGGTCAGGTTGTTGCCGTCGTGTACGTAGGAACGGTCTGCGGTGACTTTATCGCCAAGCAGGAAGCGATCCTTGTCGCCATGCACTTCATAGGTCAGGGTGGTGGTCAGCTGGTATTCAGCCGAGCGACCCGAGCCCGAGTAGCTGATGACCCGTTGAGTCTCGGCTTCGTTGGTCAGCATCAGCTTGTAAGGCGCGCCCGTGTAGACCTTGACGCCAGAGCTGGTCAGCAGGCGAGTGAGTTGCGTCACGGTGTCGCCATAGGCGTTGCGGGCGCTGACATCCAGCTCCTTGATCGCCAGCTCGGTGGTGCCGGTGCCACGCAGATGGAAGCCACAGGCACTCAACAGAACAGCCAGGCCCATCACCAGCAAATTGCGTTTGATCATCTTGATGCTCCCCTTGAATCCGTTTGGGCCGCCAGTGCGTGCCCTGGAAATATGTTCGGCGCCCTGCGTTTGCCGGGCGCCCGATCCAATCAGCTTGCGACGATGTTGACCAGCTTGCCAGGCACGACGATCACCTTGCGAATGGTCAGGCCATCAGTGAAGCGCAATACGTTCTCGTTGACGCGTGCGGCCGCTTCGACTTCTTCGCGACTGGCGCTGGCAGGCATCTCGATGTGACCGCGCAGCTTGCCGTTGACCTGAATCACCAGTTGCAGACTGTCCTGCACCAGTGCGTTTGCATCGAATGCAGGCCAGCCCGCGTCGATCACCGGCTCATTGTGGCCCAGTTGCTTCCACAGTTCGTGGCTGATGTGCGGCGTGATAGGCGCCAGCAGCAGGGCGACGGTTTCCACGCCTTCCTGCATCAGTGCGCGATCCTGCGGTGTGTCCTGCGGGGCTTTTTCCAGCACGTTCATCAGCGTCATCACTTGCGCGACAGCGGTGTTGAATTTCTGGTTCTGGCCAATATCCTGGCTCGCCTGTTTGATCGCCTGATGAATCGCGCGGCGGATGGCTTTCTGCTCATCGGACAATGCCGCAACGTCCAGGCCGGTCGACGGGCCTTGAGCCACGTGCGCCTGGGCCAGACGCCATACGCGGCGCAGGAAACGATGCGAACCTTCGACGCCCGAGTCGGACCATTCCAGGCTCATATCGGGCGGGGAGGCGAACATCATGAACAGGCGGCAGGTGTCGGCGCCGTACTGGTCGATCATGGTCTGCGGGTCGATGCCGTTTTTCTTCGACTTCGACATCTTTTCAGTGCCGCCGATTTCCACCGGCAGGCCATCGCTGGTCAATGTGGCGCTGATCACCTTGGCCTTGGCGTCTCTTTCGAGGGTCACATCGGCCGGGTTGATCCAGGTCTTCTTGCCGCTGGTTTCCATGCGGAAGTAGGTTTCGGCGTTGACCATGCCCTGGGTGAGCAGGTTCTTGAACGGTTCGTTCGAGGTCACCAGGCCTTCGTCGCGCATCAGCTTGTGGAAGAAGCGCGCATAGAGCAGGTGCAGGATCGCGTGTTCGATACCACCGATGTACTGATCCACCGGGAGCCAGTGGTTGGCAGCGTTCGGCTCGACCAGACCACCCTCGTAATGCGGTGAGGCATAGCGCGCGTAGTACCACGAGGACTCGACGAAGGTGTCCATGGTGTCGGTTTCACGCTTGGCCGGTGCGCCGCATTTCGGGCAGCTGCACTCGTAGAACTCGGGCATGCGTGCCAGTGGCGAGCCAGCGCCGTCGGGCACGACGTCTTCCGGCAGGACAACCGGCAACTGGTCTTCCGGGACCGGCACGTCGCCGCAGGTGTCGCAATGCACGATAGGAATCGGGCAGCCCCAGTAACGCTGGCGGCTGATACCCCAGTCGCGCAGGCGGAACTGGGTACGGGACTGGCCCAGGGATTTCTTGACCAGTGCGGCTTCAATGGCGTCGAACGCGTCCTGGAAGGTCAGGCCGGTGAATTCGCCGGAATTGATCAGCTCGCCATGCTCGCCGTAGGCCGGCTGCCATGGGGCAGGTGTTTCGTCGCCGGCGCTGGTGCGGACCACGGGCTTGATCGGCAGACCGTACTGGGTGGCAAACTCGAAATCACGCTCGTCGTGCGCCGGTACAGCCATGACCGCGCCATCGCCGTAGTGCATCAGCACGTAGTTGGCGACCCACACCGGCAGTTTCTCGCCAGTCAGTGGATGCTCGACGAACAACGAAGTCGCCTGGCCTTTCTTTTCCTGCGTGGCAACGTCGGCTTCGGCAACGCTGCCGCCCTTGCATTCATCGATGAACGCCTGCAGGGCTGGGTTGCCTTGCGCGGCCAGGGTTGCCAGCGGGTGTTCGGCCGCCACCGCGACGTAGGTCGCACCCATCAGGGTGTCAGGGCGGGTGGTGAAGACTTTCAGGGCACCGGCTTCGCCGATCGAGGCCTGGTCGTACGGAAACTGCACTTCCATGCCGCGCGAACGGCCGATCCAGTTGCGCTGCATGGTCTTGACCTGTTCAGGCCAGCCCGGCAGTTCGTCGAGGCTTTCCAGCAGCTCATCGGCGTACGCGGTGATCTTGAAGTAGTACATCGGGATTTCGCGCTTTTCGATCAGCGCGCCGGAACGCCAGCCGCGGCCGTCGATGACCTGCTCGTTGGCCAGTACGGTCTGGTCGATCGGGTCCCAGTTCACGGTGCCGTTCTTGCGGTAGATCACACCCTTTTCGAACAGGCGAGTGAACAGCCATTGTTCCCAGCGGTAGTAATCAGGCTTGCAGGTGGTGACTTCGCGCGACCAGTCAACCGCCAGACCCAGGCTCTTGAGCTGGGTCTTCATGTAATCGATGTTTTCGTAGGTCCACTTGGCCGGCGCGACGTTGTTGTCGATGGCGGCGTTTTCAGCCGGCATGCCGAAAGCGTCCCAGCCCAGTGGTTGCAGAACATTCTTGCCCAGCATGCGCTGGTAGCGGGAGATCACGTCACCAATGGTGTAGTTGCGCACATGACCCATGTGCAGCTTGCCGCTCGGGTAAGGAAACATCGACAGGCAGTAGAAGGTGTCCTTGCCTGGCTGTTCACTGACTTCAAAAGACTTTTGCTCATCCCAGAACGTTTGGGCGGCGGCTTCGATTTCACGGGGCTGATAGAGTTCGTGCATGGCTACTTTTTACTAAGGATTAGTGACCCTTGACCTCTTCATTGCTTCGCCGAGTCAGGTCGGCACCGCGTGGCGGACATTTGCAACTGTCTGTGCGGTGCGTTCAGGCTCAAGAGCGCGGAAGTGGAATTACAGGAAGCGCAGTAGCATACATGAGGGCCGTCTATCGAGGGAAACCCTGATTGCGTCCCTTGCGGGCTCAACGCCCGGCCGGCAACCTCATCTGGCCGTTGGTCGTAGTCCCCTACCGGTTCTTGCAGCAGCGCTAAGCTCAAACGCGAGGGTGATGATTATCTTCGATGAGGTGAGTGGATGACAGAGTTGCAGCATGTTGCAAGCCTGACCAGGCTGTATGAGCGTCTGATCGATCGTCTCGGACTGGCACTCGAGACGGCGAGTACCTCGGTCCGGCTCCGAAACGAGTCGCCTGCCGAGCTTGAGCTCAAGGGGTTGAGCCATGCCGAGTTCCGGTTGATCGAAGCCTATCTCGAAAAGGGCAACGGGGACGCAGGCGCAGTTGTCGTCGACATGCCTGCGGGCAGCGCTCTGGCGGCTGCGGAACATGGCAGGTCGCCCCGTGCGTCAGCCACCATCGTGTGGCTGAAAGATCGGCGACGAGCCAGGGCGTCAGTGCGGCTGGGCCGTAACACTTAGGCATTGCCTGCCTGCACGCGGGCCAAGGGCCTGGCCATTTCGGGCTTCCTGCTTCAGGCATTGTCGCGTGTCTGTAAACATTCTAGGCTGCGGGCACTCATGGAGATGTCCCGATGCCCTTGCGCTACCTGCTCAAAACCCTTCTTTTGCCGCCCGGTATCCTGTTTGTCCTGCTGATTCTTGGCTGGTGGCTGCGTCGCTCCCGGCCACGACTGGCGACGGTATCCTTTGCGGTCGGCCTCGGCGGATTGTGGCTGATGAGCCTGCCGGTCGCCTTAGAGTTCGCAGCGCGTAAACTTGAGCAGATCCCGCCCTTGCCGCAACAGCAATGGGCGACGCTGGCGCAGCAGGCCGACGCCATTGTGGTGCTGGGCAATGGGCGCGAGCGCAACTCGCCGACCTGGGGTGCAGACACGCCCACCGGTCTTGGACTGGAGCGCCTGCGTCTGGCGGCTCGATTGGCGAAAGAATCCGGACTGCCGATATTGACCTCCGGCGGCCTGCATTTTGACCAGCCGCCCAGCGAGGCGGCGATCATGGCGCAGTCACTGCAGGACGATTTTGCTGTGACGGTGCGCTGGCAGGAGGGGCTGAGTCGCACCACGTGGGAAAACGCGACCATGAGCGCCGCAGTTCTGCAGCCGCAAGGCATCAAGCGCGTGGTGCTGGTGACTCAGGCCTGGCACATGCCGCGGGCACGCTGGAGCTTCGAGCAGGCGGGCTTTACTGTAGTGAGTGCGCCGGTCGGCTATCTGGGTGTCGACAATGCTCGGCCTTTTGGCGGCTGGCTGCCTGAAAGTCGCGTGTTCACGCAGAGCGGGATGCTGCTCAATGAAGCCGCAGGCTTGCTGGTTTATCCGTGGATCTATCGGAAGGGGCAATGATCATCTGAAGCAGTGGCCATCTGAAGCCGATTCCACCTGCAGGCAGATGAAACCGGCTTGGTGCAGTCAGACGGTCTTGGAAATCCGTGCCGCCATCAACGCCCAGCCAAACAGCAGCAGGCAGACAATCGCCAGCGGCCACGAGCGCCAGTGCAGATAAGGCGTGAGTTCATGCATGGGCACCACTTCGCCGTACAGCACGCCGCGTTCGAACTGCGGAATCTGCTCGGTGATCTTGCCAAACGGGTCGATCAGCGCGGTCACGCCGTTGTTGGTTGCCCGGATCATCCAGCGGCCTGCTTCAAGGGCGCGCATCTGGGCCATCTGCAAGTGTTGCAGAGGGCCGATCGAGGTGCCGAACCAGGTGTCGTTGCTGACCGTCAGCAGCAGGTCGCTTTGCGCCGACAGGCCTGCGGCGAACTCTGGATAGACCACTTCGTAGCAGATGAACGGCGCGATGTGATAACCCTTGGCCTGCAATAACGCCTGATCGTTCGGCCCGCGCGCGAAGTCCGACATTGGCAGATCGAAGAAGGAAATCAGCCCGCGCAGCAGGTCCTGCAGCGGCACGTACTCACCGAACGGCACCAGCTTCTGCTTGTAGTAGGTGCCGTCACCCTGACCCGTGACCGTGATGCCGTTGTAATAACGATACTCACCGCGCCCGGTCGGTTCACGCACCGGTACGCCGGTGATCAGCGCCGCGCCGCGGTCCGAAGCGAACTTGCCCATCATCGACAGATAGCCTTCTGCGCTTTCCTTGAGCACCGGCACGGCGGTTTCCGGCCAGACGATCAGGTCTGCCTGCTGCGAGCGGAAGGTCATGTCGCGGTACAGCGCCAGCTGATCGTTAAGCTTTTGCGGGTCCCACTTCATGCTTTGTTCGACGTTGCCCTGCATTGCCGCGACTTTCAGTGGCGCGCCGGACGGCGATGTCCAGGCGTGACCCTTGAGGGCCAGGCCTGTCACCCACGGGGCCAGCAACAGCACCACGCCCATGGCCAGAAACGATTTGCGTGCACGCAGGCGGTGCAGGTTGCACAACAGTGCAGCAGTCAGCGCCAGCGAGAACGAAATCAGCCATACGCCGCCGACGGGGGCAAGCCCGGCCAGTGGGCCGTCGAGCTGACTGTAGCCGGAGTAGAGCCACGGGAAACCAGTGAGAAACCAGCCGCGAAACGCTTCCTGCCATAGCCATAGCGCTGCGAAGGCCAGCGCATCGGCCAGCGGTGCTTCATTGCGACGCAGCCAGCGCGCCCAGACCCAGGCGGGCAGGGCGAAGAACAGGGCAATGGCGGCGATGAACAACAGCATCAGCAGCCCGGCCAACAGCACGGAAGCGCCGCCGTAGGTGTGAATGCTGACGTAGATCCAGCTGGTGCCAGCGCCGTACAGACCGAAGCCATAGCACCAGCCACGGGCCAGTGCCTGGCGCGGGTTCAGGTCGCGCAGGCCCAGATAGAACATCGCCACTGCGACCAGCACCAGAGGCCAGAGGTCAAAGGGCGCCAGGGCCAGGGTCGTGAGCCCGCCAGCCGCCAGGGCCAGCAGGTTACCGGGCCAGCCGGGGCGGGTTATCCAGCGCATGTAGATTCCTTAAAGCAGCATCAAGTGTTTACGGACGTGAAATGGGCGTCACGCGCAGCAAATGAATGCGACGGCTGTCAGCGCTCAGGATGCGGAAACGATAGGCACCGATTTCAGTGATTTCGTTGCGCTTGGGCAGATGGCCAAAGGCATTCATCACCAGACCGCCCACAGTATCGAACTCGTCGTCCGAGAACGTGCTGTCGAAGAATTCGTTGAAATTCTCGACCGGCGTAAGGGCCTTGACCAGGAAGTCGCCGCTGGGCAGCGGTTTGATGTAGCTGTCTTCCTCGACGTCATGCTCGTCTTCGATATCGCCGACGATCTGTTCCAGCACGTCTTCGATGGTCACCAGACCTGCCACGCCGCCGTATTCGTCAATGACGATGGCCATGTGGTTGTGGTTGGCGCGAAATTCGCGCAGCAGCACGTTGAGACGCTTGGATTCGGGCACGAAGGTGGCCGGACGCAGCAGCTTCTTGACGTCATCGCTGTCACCGTCGGCCTTGAGGATCAGCGGCAGCAGATCCTTGGCCAGCAGCACACCGAGCACATCATCGTGGCTTTCGCCGATCACCGGATAGCGCGAGTGCGCAGCATCGATGACCGCCGGCAGAAATTCCCGGGGTGTCTGGGTCGCCTTGATGCTGATCATCTGCGAGCGCGGCACCATGATGTCGCGCACTTGCAAGTCAGCCACTTGAATGGCGCCCTCGACGATGGCCAGCGCTTCGCTGTCCAGCAGTTTGTTCTGGTGGGCTTCGCGCAGCAGCTCAAGCAGCTCCTGGCGGTTTTTCGGCTCATGGACAAAGGCCTGGGTCAGTTTACCCAACCATGACTTTTGCCCGTTGCTCGATCGGTCTTCGCTCATAGCCCTTACTCGTGGTCCTTGCTTGGTGTGTCTGAATGTGGATGGTCGGCACTTTCATCGTCGGCGTAGGGATCGGGATAGCCCAGCTCCTCAAGCAACGTTCGTTCCAGTGCTTCCATTTCTTCGGCTTCTTCATCATCGATGTGGTCGTAACCCAGCAGATGAAGGCAGCCATGAATGACCATGTGCGCCCAGTGCGCGTCGACGGACTTGCCCTGTTCAACGGCTTCACGGTTGACGACCGGAACGCAGATAACCAGATCACCCAGCAACGGGATGTCCAGCATGTCGTCTGGAACGTCTGCCGGGAATGAAAGCACGTTTGTTGCGTAATTTTTGTGTCGCCAGGTGTGATTGAGCTCACGCCCTTCGGTTTCGTCAACCAGGCGGATGGTCAGCTCGGAGTCGGCACTGCGCTGACGCAGGCCCATTTCACACCAGAGGCGGAATCGGGCTTCGTCAGGGGCGCTTGTCTCGCTTGCAATCTGCAGGTCCAGCTCAAGCATCGCGGTGGTTGTCCCGTGGGTAACTGTTGTTGCCCGACGGACCATCGCTGAGGCGGTCGTCGAAACGCTCGTAGGCTTCGACGATGCGCTGAACCAGCGGGTGGCGAACCACATCCTTGGGTTTGAAATGCGTGAAGCTGATGCCCGGCACGTCCTTGAGCACATCGATGACGTGCGTCAGCCCGGAGCGAGTGCCCTTCGGCAGGTCGACCTGGGTGATGTCGCCGGTGATCACGGCCGTGGAGCCGAAGCCGATACGGGTCAGGAACATCTTCATCTGCTCGACGGTGGTGTTCTGACTTTCGTCGAGAATGATGAAGCTGTTATTAAGGGTGCGTCCGCGCATGTAAGCCAGCGGTGCCACTTCAATGACCTGCTTCTCGATCAGCTTGGCGACGTATTCGAAACCGAGCATCTCGTACAGCGCGTCGTACAGCGGGCGCAGGTACGGGTCGATCTTCTGTGCCAGATCGCCGGGCAGGAAGCCCAGCTTCTCGCCAGCCTCGACCGCCGGGCGCACCAGCAGGATGCGTCGGATCTGCTCGCGCTCCAGTGCATCCACCGCGCAGGCCACCGCCAGGTAGGTCTTGCCGGTACCCGCCGGGCCGATGCCGAAGTTGATGTCGTTGCTGAGGACTTCCTTGACGTAACGCTGCTGGTTCAGGCCGCGCGGGCGAATCATGCCCTTTTTGGTGCGCAGCGAGACGCCGACTTCGGCGGCAGGGTGATTGTCGAGGCCGTCCACACCCGATTCCTGAAGGAACAGGTGGACCATGTCCGGCGTCAGTTCGGTACCTTTGGTTTCCCGGTACAGACGGCGCAGAAGGTTCTCGGCGGAATGATTTTGTTTGGCTTCGCCAATCAGCTCGAATTGATTGCCGCGATTGCGGATCTCGATGTCCAGGCGTTGCTCGATCAGGCGCAAGTGCTCGTCGAGTTGCCCGCACAAGTTGGCGAAACGATGGGCCTCGAAAGGCTCGAGGGTGAAGCGATGAGGTTCTATGGGTGCGTTCAAGGTCGTTTAATGGCCGTCCGGCGGCAATTGAGATGTATTGAAGAATACCCCTAGCGCTGATTGTGCGAAAGCGTTGCCTTGTTAAAGGCCGCGCCAGGGATTCACCGTGCTCAATGGTAGGGACCGCGCAGAAACGAATTCATTCGGCGATTCGTTTCTGCGGCGACACTCAAGCTTTACTGTAGCAGCGAGCCGCGCAACGAGTGAGGCTGCGCATCATCGATGTGTACATCGGCAAACTGCCCGATCAATTTGGGGTTGTCGCAGCGAAAATTGACGATCCGGTTGTTCTCGGTGCGGCCCTGCAGTTCGCCTGGGTCTTTCTTCGAGTAGTCGGTCACCAGAATGCGCTGGATGCTGCCCACCATCTGCCGGCTGATCTCGAAACCCTGCTGGTTCAGACGATGTTGCAGCGCTGCCAGGCGCTCTTTCTTCAGGGCTTCGGGCGTATCGTCCTTGAGGTCCGCGGCGGGCGTGCCCGGGCGCGGGCTGTAGACGAACGAGAACGAGAAGTCGAAACCCACGTCCTCGATCAGCTTCATGGTGTTGTCGAAATCCTTTTCGGTCTCGCCGGGGAAGCCGACGATGAAGTCGGAACTGATACTGATGCCCGGCACTGCGGCCCTGAGCTTGCGCAAACGCGACTTGTATTCCAGCGTGGTGTGGTTGCGCTTCATCGCCGCCAGAATACGGTCGGAGCCCGACTGCACAGGCAAATGCAGGTGTTTGACCAGTTCCGGCACTTCCGCGTGGGCCTGGATCAGGCTGTCGGAAAACTCCAGCGGGTGCGAGGTGGTGTAGCGAATTCGGTCGATGCCATCGACGGCGGCGACCACGCGGATCAGGTCCGCCAGGTCTGCGACGCGGCCGTCGTGGGTGGTGCCGCGATAACCGTTGACGTTCTGCCCCAGCAGGGTGACTTCACGCACGCCGTTTTCGGCCAGGTGGATGACTTCGCTCAGCACATCGTCGAACGGGCGACTGACTTCCTCGCCACGGGTGTAGGGCACCACGCAGAACGTGCAGTATTTGCTGCAGCCTTCCATCACCGACACATAAGCGCTCGGGCCATCGACGCGCGGCTCGGGCAAGTGGTCGAATTTTTCGATTTCCGGGAACGAGACATCGACCTGCGGCAAGCGGGTCACGCGTGCGGCGTCGATCATTTCCGGCAGGCGGTGCAGGGTCTGCGGGCCGAACACCACGTCCACATAGGGCGCGCGATCACGAATGGCTGCGCCTTCCTGGCTGGCCACGCAGCCGCCTACAGCGATAACCATTTCCGGATTGGCCAGCTTCAGCTCACGCCAGCGGCCGAGCTGGGAATACACCCGGTCCTGGGCGCGTTCACGAATCGAGCAGGTATTGAGCAGGATCACGTCGGCGTCTTCCGCGCGAGCGGTGACTTCCAGGGCCTGATGTTCGCCCAGCAGGTCGACCATGCGCGAGCTGTCGTACTCGTTCATCTGGCAACCGTGGGTTTCGATATAAAGCTTTTTGGCCATGCGTGATGATCAACCGTGTCAGTGAACCGCGCATTATAAGGATGAAGGGCTCGGGTTCCTAGCGTCGGCTGTCCGACGAGGCGGGCTGACATGCTATAGTCCGTGCCCCTTTTTCATCTCCGATCGTTACCCGCCCGTTATGACCAAACGCGAAGCTCCAATCTACAAGGTGATTTTCCTCAACCAGGGACAGGTGTTCGAGATGTACGCCAAGCAGATCTACCAAAGTGATCTGTGGGGCTTTCTGGAAGTTGAAGAATTCGTCTTCGGCGAGCGCACGACCGTTGTGGTGGACCCGAGCGAAGAGAAGCTCAAGGCCCAGTTCGAAGGTGTGGTGCGCAGTTTCGTGCCGATGCATTCGATTGTGCGCATCGATGAAGTCGAACGCATGGGCACGCCGAAGATCAGCGAAGCGCGCGGCAGCAGCAATGTGATGCCGTTCCCCATGCCGATGCCGGAAAAGTAAGCGTTGCAGGTGTGAATCGCGATTGCCCTGAAAGATTCCTGATCAGGGCAACGGAGAAAAAGGACTGCGACCTTCGGCGGTCTGCAGTTCAAGCAGGTATTTGCGGAAAATCTGCCCGAGTACCTGAGTGGCGACTTCGAGCTCGTCACGTTGCATCTTCGCCGAGACTTCGTCGGCAGCGTCCAGCGCGTCTTCCGAACCGTTGACCGCGGCCATCTTCAGCACGATGTAGGCCTGAATGTTGTTGGCCTGCACACCTTCACCACGGCTGAACATCAAGCCCAGTTGATACTGCGCCTGGGCATGGCCCTGCAGCGAAGCCTGCTCGAAATAATTCAGCGCCTGCGACAAATCGCGAGGTGCATTTCTGCCCTCGTAATAGAACTCACCCAACTCGTACTGCGCCTGCGCGTCCCCACCCTTGGCGGCCTGCTGGCAGGCTTCGAGCGCTGCAGGCAGGTTCTCTGGCTGGGTATTGAGGGTGCAACGACCCATCGCCGGGACTAACAACGAGTTGCCGCCGGCAGTTGCCAGCAGAGGATAGACAAGCAACAGGCAGCCCAATACAAGGGTGCGGCCGGTGCGGTTCATGGGAGTCGACTTACCTCTGAAAAAGGTGCGGGCATGCCCGACCAGCTAAACGTGCTGGCTGCGCATTATGAAATAAGCAGAGCCAACCTTACAAAGTCTTTACGGATTTTCTGCTGCACGGCCTGAAAACATCCTTTTTTACGGGCGGATTACCTGAAAGAGGGTTGTTGTCAGCGTGTCTGTGCAGCGTTCGCATTGCATTGTAGAAGCAAAATACGTACTTAACGTTCAGTTTCATTCGCAGTCATCACTCGCGCCGGTTCACTGACACCCTGCGCGAGTGATGCCTGACGAGCTTATTTCAGCGCAGCGAATGCCTTTTCTGCGGCATCCAGTGTCAGTTTCAGCTCGGCATCACCATGGGCGATGGAAGTGAAACCCGCTTCGAAAGCGCTCGGCGCGAGGTAAACACCGCCTTCCAGCATCAGGTGGAAGAAGCGCTTGAAGCGCTCGGAGTCACTGGTCATCACGTCTTCGAACGTCACGATTTGGTCGGCTTCGCTGAAATACAGGCCGAACATGCCGCCGGCCTGGGTCGTCACGAACGGGATACCTGCGGCATCGGCGCGCTGTTGCAGGCCTTCGAGCAGGCGGCGGGTGTAGTCGCTCAGTTCATCGTGAAAGCCCGGACGGCTGATCAGACGCAGGGTGGTCAGGCCGGCCGCCATCGCCAGCGGGTTGCCCGACAGGGTGCCGGCCTGATAGACCGGGCCGAGCGGTGCGATGTGCGACATGATTTCGCGTTTGCCGCCAAAGCAGCCGACCGGCATGCCGCCGCCGATGATTTTGCCAAAAGTGCTCAGGTCGGGCGTCACGCCGTAGTAAGCCTGTGCGCCACCGAGGGCAACGCGGAAACCGGTCATCACTTCATCGAAAATCAGCACCACGCCGTGCTCGTCGCACAGGTCGCGCAGCCCTTGCAGGTAGCCAGGCGCAGGCGGCACACAGTTCATGTTGCCAGCCACGGGTTCGACGATGATGCACGCCACTTCCTGACCCACTTCGGCCAGCAGGTCACGCACGGCGTCGAGGTTGTTGAAGGGCACGGTCAGGGTGTGTTTGGCGAAAGCAGCAGGTACGCCAGGCGAGCTGGGCACGCCGAGGGTCAGCGCACCGGAGCCGGCCTTGACCAGCAGGCTGTCGGAGTGACCGTGGTAGCAACCTTCGAACTTGAGGATGCTGTCGCGGCCGGTGAAGCCACGGGCCAGACGGATTGCACTCATGGTCGCTTCAGTGCCCGAGCTGACCATGCGAACCATTTCCATGGATGGCACCAGTTCGCAGACCAGGTCGGCCATTTCGGTTTCCATGGCCGTCGGTGCGCCGTAGGACAGGCCGTGTTCCAGCTGGCTGCGCACGGCGTCGAGCACGTCGGGGTGGCTATGGCCAAGAATCATCGGGCCCCAGGAGCCGACGTAATCCACATAACGCTTGTCGTCTTCGTCAGTCACGTAGGCGCCCGCAGCGTGCTTGAAGAACAGTGGCGTACCACCCACGCTCTTGAAGGCGCGAACCGGCGAATTGACGCCGCCGGGGATGTGTTTTTGGGCGTTGGCGAACAGTGTTTCGGAACGGGACATGATCGGGTCTCTGCTTTGAAGCGGGGGAATTCGTGTCTACGCTGGGGTCAGCCGAGGCGGGCAGCTTCAGGGTGGGCTGCTTTATTGGGTGGCATGAGCCAGAGAAGGCGCAGGAACACGCACTATATCAAATGAAGGAGGATCCACGTACTGGCTCGCGAAGGGGGCAGTGCAGGCCCCGAAAACAGAGCATTCTGAACCATCGCCTTCGCGAGAAAACGAAGCGTCGCCCGGTTCTGGCCCACCACCATTCCGCTCTACAACAACGCCGTGAAAGCTTTTGCCCGGCGCGTCACTTCCTGAGTGTTTTCAGCGCCGAACAAGCCGTGCACCACGGCGAGCAGGTCGGCCCCGTGTTCAACCAGTTGCGGTGCGTTCTCCAGGGTAATGCCGCCAATCACCGCGATCGGCAGGTGGACCCTGGCACGCACCTGAGCGATCAGGTCCAGCGGTACAGCGGGGGCGCCAGGCTTGGTCAGGGAATTGAAGAACCTGCCAAATGCCACGTACGTCGCGCCGTCAGCCTTGGCTTGCTCGGCCAGCTCCACGCGGCCATGACAGGTGGCACCGACAATCGCCTTGTGTCCGAGCAGGGCGCGGGCATCGGGCAGCGAGCCGTCGGACTGTCCCAGATGCACGCCCACCCCAAGCCGCGCAGCCAGCTCAGCGTCATCGTTGATGATCAGCCGGGTCTTGTAGCGCTCGCAGAGCTTGAGCAGTTCGGTCGCTTCGCGCAGACGCCGGGACTCGTCACTGTTCTTGTCGCGGTATTGCAGCAGCGTCACGCCGCCGTCCAGCGCAGCTTCGACATACGACAGAAATTTTCCGGACAGCAACTGGCTGTCGGTAATGGCATACAGGCCACGCAGTTTCATGAATCGACCCTCATGGCGATGTGTTACGAGCAAAAATCCAGCGGCAGCCGACGTGGCACGAATTGCCCCCGGCCCAACTGTTCGGCATCCCTCAGGGTCCGCCAGGTGTAGTCGAGTGCCGACTTCACCGCGCTGACCAGCTCTTCACCCTGGGCGATGCGCCCGGCCAGTGCGCTGGCCAGGGTACAGCCAGAGCCGTGGTAGCTGCCGGGCAAACGCTCGCAGACGAAAGTGTGGGTCCGGCCGTCACGCAGGTACAGACGGTTATGGATTTGCTGCTCGTCACCATGTCCGCCTGTGATCAACAGATATTCACAAAACGGCAGTAGTTTGTCAGCGCACTCGTCCGCAGTCCCTTCGGGAAGCTCGGCAAGGATGCGGGCTTCCGGAAGGTTCGGGGTGGCGATGGTCGACAGGGGCAACAGGCGTTCACGCATGGCGTAGCCGACCTCGTCCTTGCCCAGTCTGCCGCCGCCGCCAGCGCGTAGCACCGGATCACAGACCATGGGCAAATGCGGGTGGGCCAAAAGCAGTTCGACTACCGTATCGACCATTTCCAGTGACCCCAGCATGCCCAGCTTGACGGCTGCTACGCTCGAATCGTTGAGGACTGCATTGGCTTGCGCCATCACCCATTCGCGATCCAGCACGCGGAAATCACTGACGTTCACCGTGTCTTGCACGGTGAGCGCGGTAATCACCGGAGCGGCATGGCAGCCTTGGGCGAGCAGGGCTTCTATATCGGCCTGCATACCGGCGCCGCCACTAGGGTCGTGACCGGACAGGCAAAGGACTACGGGGCGGGAGCTATAGATATTCATGGTGCGCGAGCTTATCACTAAACCTTTCGCGGGCCGCTCGGGGTGCCGGTTTTTTCTTGCGGGTCGAGCCCGATCGGTGACAACGGCAGGCTCGACAAAACCTTAAAAAGTACTCATGTTTGCCTTGCGGTCACCGATATAGAGCTATTGCCTTGATTTTGATCGCGATACTGTCTTTAAGCTATTAGCGGCTATGCTTGAGTGGCAAGGCTGACAAGTGACGGTTCGGGTCTTTACTGATGTCTGCCGGTACATGTGCACGTTCAACGGTCTGTTTGAATCATTAGCCTGTTTCAAGGATAGAAATTTGCGGGACGTCGTAATCAATGGATGGATTGAACGCGACGACCTACCTTGGGGCTTCAATGCGCTATCTGTTGATCATTCTGGCTCTTTGGCTGCCGTTGCAGAGTCATGCAGTCGAGTTTGATGAAAACACTCGTTTTCTGCCGTTGGGCCGTGCCATTCAGGTATTCGAAGACCCGACCGGCGAGGCGACCATCGAAAGCGTCAGCGCCGCCGCTCACGCCGGTGCCTTTCAGTCCGTGCCTTCCGGGACCTTCAACGCCGGTTATTCGCGTTCCGCCTTCTGGCTGAAGGTCGAGCTGACCTATCGCCCGACGGACGCCAGCATCCATAACGACTGGTTGCTGGAACTGGCCTATCCGCCAATGGACCACATTGATTTCTATGTCCCGGATGCCGACGGGAATCCCGGGCGGGTCTGGCAGACTGGAGACATGCTGCCGTTCTCCAGCCGCCAGTTCGCCCAGAACAACTACCTCTTCCAGCTGGACCTGCCGCCGGGCCAGGCGCGAACCCTGTACATGCGTATTCGCAGCGAAGGCTCTGTTCAGGCACCGCTCAACCTCTGGTCTACCCACGCGTATCTGGACGCTCAGCCCACCAAGGTTTACGTCTTCGGTCTGATCTACGGCGTGCTGCTGGGCATGCTGGTCTACAACCTGTTCATCTACCTCAGCGTTCGTGAGGTGGATTACCTGTACTACCTGCTGTATGTCGCCTCGTTCGGGCTTTATCAGATGTCGATCAACGGCGTCGCCATCGAATACCTGTGGCCTGACAGCCCCTGGTGGGCGAATGCGTCGACCCCCTTCCTGATGTCGCTGGCGACGTTATTCGCATGCCAGTTTTCGCGCAGCTTTCTGGGCACCGCGCAGTTGAGCCGCTGGCTGGACCGGCTGCTGCTGGCGGTTATCGGCGCTGCCGTACTGGTCATGTTCATGGCCTTGTTCCTCAGCTACGGGCCGGCTCTGCGCGGTGCCACTCAGCTGGTCATGGCGGGCTCTCTGACGATCTACCTGGCGGGTATCGTTGCGGTCATCAAAGGCGAACGGGTCGGGCGCTACTTCGTACTTGCCTGGTCGGTATTCATGGTCAGCGGACTGATCTTCGGCTTGATGCTGCTTGGCTATCTGCCCAATACCTTCCTGACCATGTACGCCTCGCACATCGGCACGGTGCTGGAAATGGCCTTCCTGTCGATGGCGCTGGCCGACCGTATCAACCACGCCCGCAGGCAGCAGGCGCAAACCTTGCTGGCCGCCGGTCAGGATCTGGAGCGCCTCAACCAGCAACTGGCCAACAGCAACCGGCTGAAGGACGAGTTCCTTGCCACGCTCACCCATGAGCTGCGAACGCCGATGAACGGGGTGATCGGATCGTTGGAGGTCATGCAGACGCTGGACATGGACGACGAAGTCGAGATGTATCAGCAAACCGCCGCCAGTTCGGCACGCGACATGATGAGCATGATCAACGGTATCCTGACCCTCACCGAGCTGCAGGCCGGTGTGCTGTACGCCGACTGCGAGGCGTTTTCCCCCGAGGATCTGGCTGACAGGTTAGAGGAGCGTTTCAGCGGCGCGGCTCAGTCCAAGGGCCTGATATTGACGCTCGATCTGGACGATAAACTGCCGCCGAGCCTTCGTGGCGACGCGAGCAAGCTTTACCAGTGCATCGAGTGTCTGGTGGACAACGCGATCAAATTCACCCGGAAGGGCGCGGTGCAGGTACGTTTCAGTGGCCATCCGCAAGACCTGGAGCGCCTGTACCTGCGGGTCGAAGTGATGGACAGCGGTATCGGCTTCAGCCGCCTGGACGAAGCCCGGCTGTATCAGCATTTCTTTCAGGTCGATGGCTCCATGACCCGCGAATACGGCGGGCTGGGCATCGGACTGGCGATCTGCCGGAAACTGGTCGAGTTGCAGGGCGGCGAACTGAGTCATCGTTCCGAGCCCGGCAAGGGCAGCTGTTTCACGCTGAGCGTGCCGATGCTGATGGTCGTGCCGGGCGCGGTGCGCAGGGCGCCTGAACTCAAGGCTCAATGGGGTATATAAGCGGCCTTATAGCGTCATCAGCTGAAAGCGCCGACGGTTAGGCGGCTACGGCACTTTTGCGAGGGCCGGGTGCGTGATTCACTGTGTGCATGTTGTGTGTGTACTCAGGCAGGAGATGACTCATGAACCTGAATCAATTCGCCGAAACCCACGAAGTCACCAATCAACCGCCGCCGCTGGACGGGGCAAACCTTTACCGTATCGACGTGCCACTTCAGGAATGGAGCAGGCGATTCGGGGCGGGCTGGGCGCAGTCGCGTATCGATGCCTACGGTGCGCTGGCAGGTGGCCCGCTGATGGCGGCGGGCTTTCTGGCCAACCAGCACAAGCCTGAGTTTGCCAGCCATGACCGTTACGGGCACCGCATCGACCTGGTCGAGTTCCACCCGGCGTATCACCAGTTGATGAGCACGGCCATCGAGCATGGCATCCCGTCGTTGCCATGGACCGATCCGCAGCCCGGCGCTCACGTGGCGCGTGCGGCCATGAGTTATTTGCATACCCAGGCAGACCCTGGCAGCGGCTGTCCGCTGACCATGACCTTCGCCAGCGTTCCTGCGCTCAGGCTGCAACCGGATCTGGCTGAAATCTGGCTGCCCAAGGTGCAGTCGACTGAGTACGATCCACGCAACGTGGGCATTGCGCACAAGCGTGGCGCGACCATCGGCATGGCCATGACCGAGAAGCAGGGCGGCACCGACGTGCGCGCCAACACCACGCGTGCGTTCCCGGTGGGAGCAGGCGGCCCCGGCCAGGCCTACGAGCTGGTCGGGCACAAATGGTTCTGCTCGGCACCGATGTGCGATGCATTCCTGACCCTGGCGCAGACCGACAAGGGCCTCAGCTGTTTTCTGCTGCCGCGCCATAGGCCGGACGACACGCGTAACGAGTTTTACATTCAGCGCCTGAAAAACAAGCTCGGCAACTGGTCCAACGCCTCCAGCGAAGTCGAGTTTCGTGGCGCGCTGGCATGGATGATCGGCGAAGAAGGGCGCGGCGTCCCGACCATCATCGAAATGGTCGCCATGACCCGTTTCGACTGCATGATTGGCTCCAGTGCCCTGATGCGTCAGGCGCTGACTCAGGCGACTCACCATTGCGCGCACCGTACGGTCAGTGGCCGGTTGCTCGCCGAGCAGCCGTTGATGCAGAACGTGCTGGCTGATCTGGCACTGGAAAGCGAGGCCGCGCTGGCCCTGACCCTGCGGATGGGGCGCGCGCTTGATCACCTGGATGATGACCACGAAAAGCGTTTTGTGCGTCTGGTCACGGCAGTGGGCAAATACTGGATCTGCAAACGCGCCCCGGCCATGATCAACGAAGCCGCCGAGTGCCTGGGCGGCGCCGGTTATGTCGAGGACAGCATTCTGCCCCGCTTGTACCGCGAAGCGCCGGTCAACTCGACATGGGAAGGCTCCGGCAACGTGCAATGCCTGGACGTGCTGCGAACCCTGTCCAAGGAGCCCGGCGCACTCGATGCGCTGTTCGACGAACTGGGCGACGGACATGGCGACCGGCAGCTGGCGGCACATATCGGCAAGCTCAAGGCGGCGTTTCAGGACACCGGCGACATTCAGTACCGCGCCCGCCAACTGACCGAAGACATCGCCATCGCCTTGCAGGGCAAGTTGTTGCTGGAAGCGGGTAACGCGGCGGTCAGTGACGGCTTCATTGCCGGTCGACTGGTGTCTGGCGGGCGGGTGTATGGCGCTTTGCCCAAGGGTGTTGACGTAGAAACATTGCTGCAAAGGGCCTCGCCGCAGGTGGCATGAGCACGCGAACCCGTTACGATGCACGTCTGCAAGATCAGACAGGACATGAATCGTGACCCAAGCCTTTGTTGTTGTCGACACCGCCGAGCAGGCTGTAGAACGGCTCGCCGAGCTGCATGAACGCGCCACCAGTGCGCTGAGTCAGGCGCTCAAGCGCTACCTGAAAGACCGCGTTGAACCCACTGCCGAAGAGCGAGCGCAATTCAGCTACCCGGAACTGCGCCTGGTCTACAAATGCCAGGGCGAAGTGCCGGTCACTACGCGCGCCTACGCCAAGGTGCAACTGCCGGGCACTTACAGCGTCACCGTCACGCAGCCCAAGGCCTTCAAAAAGTACCTGCTCGAACAACTTGTCCCGCTGATGAACGATTTCACCGTGACGGTCGAAGTCGGTATGAGCGAGCAGAGCATTCCTTATCCTTACGTGGTCGAGCAGGGCGATGAGCTGGCCGGCACGGGCGTCACCGCGGCGGCGCTGGCACGAGTGTTCCCGAGCACCGACCTGTCGGCTGCCACCGACGGCATTGCCGACGGCCTCTACGACTGGGCCAACGTCGATCCGCTGCCACTGGCGCTGTTCGACGCTGCGCGGGTGGATTTTTCGCTACGCCGTCTGGTGCATTACACCGGCAGCGACTGGCGCCATGTGCAGCCGTGGATCCTGCTGACCAACTACCATCGCTATGTCGACCAGTTCATTCTGCACGGCCTGGAAAAGCTCCGCGAAGACCCGCGTTTCGTGCGCATGGTCCTGCCGGGTAACGTGGTGGTCGACAAGAGCATGGGCCAGGAAGAAGCCCAGGCCATCGTCGCCAGCGTGGTCTGGCACCGCTATCAGATGCCGGCCTACCACCTGATCGCCGAAGACGGTCATGGCGTGACGCTGGTCAACATCGGCGTCGGCCCGTCCAACGCCAAGAACATCACCGATCACCTCGCGGTGCTGCGTCCGCATTGCTGGCTGATGATCGGTCACTGCGGCGGCCTGCGTCAGTCGCAGACCATCGGCGATTACGTGTTGGCTCACGCCTACATGCGTCGCGACGGGATTCTCGACCGCGTACTGCCGCCCCATATCCCGATTCCGGCGCTTGCCGAAGTGCAACTGGCCTTGCAGGAGTCGGCTGCGCAGATTACCGGCGAGCGCGGCGAAGAGCTCAAGAAGCGCCTGCGCACCGGCACGGTGTTGACCTATGACGACCGTAACTGGGAACTGCGCTGGGCTCAGGAACGTCCGCTGATCAACCTGTCGCGCGCAGTGGCGGTCGACATGGAAAGCGGCACCATCGCTGCTCAGGGATATCGCCTGCGTGTGCCTTACGGCACGTTGCTGTGTGTATCCGACAAGCCGCTGCACAGCGAAATCAAGCTGCCGGGTTCTGCGAATGCGTTCTATGAGCGTGCTGTCAGTCAGCACCTGAAAATCGGCATCGCTGCGCTGGACCTGCTGCGTACCGAGGTGAACTCGCTGCACTCACGCAAACTGCGCAGCTTCGACGAGCCGCCATTCCGTTGATGGCTTGCCGTTAATAGATTGGTATTTGCACCAAGGGCCACTAAAGTGGCCCTTTCTGTTTTCCGATTGCCGAATTCTCATGTCCCGCACCCAACGCCCCGTATCCCGCCGTCCTGCCTCCACACCGACAGGCACTGCCCGGCGTGTCGCCAAAGCGCCACCGGCCGAGCCCAGGCTGATCCTGTTCAACAAGCCTTTCGACGTGCTGACCCAGTTCAGCGATGAGGAAGGGCGCGCCACGCTCAAGGACTTCATCAAGATCCCCGGCATCTATCCGGCCGGGCGTCTGGATCGCGACAGCGAAGGTTTGCTGCTATTGACCAACGACGGCCAGTTGCAGGCGCGCATTGCCGATCCCAAGCACAAGCTGGCCAAGACCTACTGGGTGCAGGTCGAAGGCGAGCCGAGCGATGAGCAGTTGCAGCAGTTACGCGACGGTGTCCAGCTCAATGACGGGCCGACCTTGCCCGCCGAAGCGCGGCGGCTCGATGAACCGCAACTCTGGCCGCGCAACCCGCCCGTGCGCTTTCGCAAGAGTGTGCCGACAAGCTGGCTGGAGCTGGTGATCAAGGAAGGGCGCAATCGGCAGGTGCGGCGTATGACCGCTGCCGTCGGCTTGCCGACCCTGCGGCTGGTGCGGGTCAGGATTGGCGACTGGACGCTGGAGGGCCTGGATCAGGGCCAGTACAGGGAAGTCGCCGCAAAACTGTGATACCGGTGCTGGCTCAGTTGCGCAGGTGAGTCAGCGGCATTTCGGTGCTGGCCAGCACTTGATTGAGGACAAAGCTCGACTTGACGCTGGTCACGCCTTCGATGCGGGTCAGATGGCCCAACAGCAGCTTCTGATAGTGATCCATGTCCGGCACCACCACCTTCAGTTGATAGTCCGCGTCCATGCCGGTCACCAGGCTGCATTCCAGTACCTGAGGCAGGTTGCGGATCTGCTGCTCGAAGTTCTCGAAGCGCTCGGGTGTGTGCCGGTCCATGCCGATCAGCACGTAGGCGGTCAGGTTCAGGCCCAGTTTCTTGCGGTCCAGCAGGGCAACCTGGCGCACGATGTAACCGTCGTCTTCCAGTTGCTTGACCCGGCGCGAGCAGGGCGACGGCGACAGACCAATGCGTTCGGCCAATTCCTGGTTGGATATCCGTGCGTCCCGTTGCAATTCAGCCAAAATGCTCAGGTCGTATCTGTCGAGCTTGCTCACGATGCACCCCATTATCAATTCAATTGCGCTGGATTATTCATCTGAAGTCAAAAATTGCGCAAGTAATGTTTTAATCCGCAATATTAGCAATCTTCTGCCTCAGCCTCAGGCCTATTCTTTTAAACAGAATCACTGCCCGGACATAGCGTCCAGCGCGACCCGCCGAATCAGGCCAGTCGCGGCCTCCCACCCAACAGGGTGTGTCAGGCCCCCGGGCTACATACTGTCCAGAAGACGGCATGAGGTGAGCCAGCGTCAAAAGCGCTGCGCCAGGACGAAGTATCTCAAGGGGGCCATTTGGTCCCCTTTTCTTTGTCTGCTGATAAAGTGCGCAGAACGGCGCTACGCTTAAACAGTCTTAATGACGTCAACCCGCGCTCTAGTGAGGAAAGCATGAAATCTGGCATCTGGCAGTTTGCGGGTGTAAGTCTGTTGTGTCTGAGCATTGGTGCTCAGGCGCTGGCCGACGAACGTGATGAACCGCCGCGCAATCCGCTTTACGGCAGCCCCGGTGAAAACGCGCAGCAGCGTCAGCAGCAGCAACAGCGTGCTCAAGAGCAGAACAATCAGCAGCGGCAGATCCAACAGCAGCAAAACCAGCAGCGCCAGGTCGAGCGTCAGCAGCAACAACTGATCAACCAGCAGCAGACCAATCAGCAACGCCAGATTCAGGAGCAGCAGAACCAGCAGCGTCAGGTCGAGCGTCAGCAACAGCAGCAGATCCAGCAACAGCAGCTTCAGCAGCGCAACGTCGAGCGCCAGCAGCAACAGCAGATCGAGCAGCAACAGCGCGATCAGCAGCGCCAGATTCAGCAGCAGCAAAACCAGCAGCGTCAGCAGTTGCGCCAGGCTCAGGACAACCTGCCGATTCAGAGCGGCCCGAAAGAGGCGTGGCAAACCCAGCCGCCGCGTCAGGGCTATTACCAGGACATTCCACGCGGCAACAACCGCAACTGGCAGGCCGGTAACGGTCGCCCTAATGATCACTGGGAAGGACGCCCCGATGGGCGTGGCAACGGCTGGGGCCCCGGCCCGCAATACCGGCCTGGCTATGCGATAGATCGCGTACCGGGCGGCTACTCGCGTATTCCCTATCGTGGGCAGGACTATTACTACTCGGGTGGCTACTGGTATCGCCCGCAAGGCCCGCGTTATGTCGTGGTGACACCGCCCTACGGCGTGCGTGTCAGCAGACTACCGTCCTACTCTCAGGAAGTATGGATCGGCAGCAGCCTGCTGTTTCTGGCTGCCGGCACCTATTACGCCTACCAGCCGGACAGTCAGGACTATGTGGTGGTCAATCCGCCGCAGAACGAAGCCGTGTATCAGGCTCCGCCGGCCGAACAACAGGGCAATGGCTATGATCCGGTGGCCTACCCTGCCAACGGGCAGAGCCCGCAGCAGGTCGAGCTGGATAAATACCAGTGCTACCGCTGGGCTGCGGAGCAAAGCGGTTTCGACCCGGCCAATGTCACCGGCCAGCCATCGCCTGACTTGGTCGATCTGTATCGTCGCTCGATGGGCGCGTGCCTGGCGGGGCGAGGTTACAGCGTCAACTGATGCCGGTCAGGCACTGGCCTGCTTGACGACTTCCTGAGGGTCGGCGTGCACCAGCACTTCGGCCTTCGGGAATTGCTTGTGAATGGCGTCGGCCACCTGATCACAAATGGCGTGGGCGACCGACAGCGTCAGGGTGCCCGGTAGCTCAAGGTGCAATTGCACAAACCAGTGATTACCGGAGATTCGTGTACGCAGATCATGCGCCCCGAGCACGCCCGGCACATCGCACGCCAGTGCCAGCATTTGAGTGCTGACATCGGCCGGCAACTCCGCATCCATCAACACCGATATCGTTTCGCGGGCGATTTGAAAGGCGCTCCACAAGATATACAGCGCGATGCCCAGCCCAAAATACGCGTCCAGCTGTTGCCAGCCGAAATACGCCAACGTCAGCGCCACCAAAATGCTGGCGTTAAGCAGCAGGTCTGAACGGTAGTGCAGCGAATCGGCGCGGATCGCTGCCGAGCCGGTCGCCTTGATCACCCGGTATTGCAGGGTGAGCAGTGCGATCGTCAGCGCGATGGAAACCACCATCACGACCATGCCCAGCAGCGGCGCGCCCAGCGGTTCGGGATTCTGGAGGCGCTCGACCGCCTGAACGGCAATCAGCACACCACTGACGGTGATGAACAACGCCTGCGCCATGCCCGACAGCGCTTCCGCCTTGCCGTGGCCATAGCGATGATCGTCATCTGCAGGCCTAAGTGCGTAATGCACCGCCAGCAGGTTGAGGAACGAGGCGGCGCCATCGAGCAGCGAGTCGGTAAGACCGGCCAGCAGACTCACCGAACCGCTCAGCCACCAGGCAACGCCCTTGGCCAGGATCAGCGTCGTGGCAACTGCCAGCGAAGCCCGTGTCGCGAGACGCAGCAGTCGGGAATGTTCGGCAGTGGTGCTCATGACGCTTCCTTGAACGGAATTGATATCAGGCAGCCGGGACCAGACCCAGTGCTGCCAGTTGTTCGACACTGCCTTTGTGCTGGATCAGGCGTGGATCGTTCAACGGCAGGGAACGGCCCAGCTCGGTTTCAATGATGGCTTGCAGCTTGGTGTTGTCGACACTGCCGTCAGCCTTGAGCGCTTTTTGCAGCTTTTGCGGATCGATCTGCGCATGCTCGCCAGGCCCGTAATAGATCGCACCAGTGGCGAAGTCCACCGCAAACGCAATCACCCCTGGAATGATATAGAACAGCAGCGCGAAAGCATCCAGTGCCGCAATGGCCGGGTCAACCTTGCCATCGATCTGACCACGACGATCAGGATAGAAAATACTGCCGCAGGCCGAAATCTGAGTCAGCAACGTGGCGACCAGAACGCCACCGATCAAGCGAGAAGGAATGCGCATGGAAAGCTCCTGAGATGAAGAGGGCAACTATACAAGGCAATGACTGCAAGGCTAAGACTATTGAGTGATGGCGTGGTTCTGCGGCCATTAAGTTAAACCACATGGGATGCGGAGCCATCGCAGTGGTGGGAGTGAGCTTGCTCACGAAGGCCCTGAGCAGGCGCTGAAGATTTGTCGAATATGAGATTGACCAGAGAAACAGCTCCCGCGCCGATGCCCCTTACCGACCACGATTAACATCTGGTTTACTGTGCCGCACGATAACTACAAAAACTCAGGAGTCATGTATGCAACCGATTCGTCTCGGTCTGGTGGGCTACGGCAAGATTGCGCAGGATCAACACGTCCCGGCGATCCACGCCAACCCCGCGTTTAAGCTGGTGGCCGTGGCCACGCAAGGCCAGCCGTGCGCCGGGGTAGAGAATTTCAAATCCTTGGGCGAACTGCTTGCGAGCGGGCTGCAGGTTGACGCGATTGCGTTCTGTACGCCCCCGCAAGGTCGCTTTGCCCTGGTGCAGGAAGCGTTGGCGGCCGGCAAACATGTGTTGGTCGAGAAACCGCCGTGCGCGACCCTGGGTGAGGCGATGGCGTTGGTGGCCCAGGTGCAAGAGCAGGGCGTCAGCGGTCTGTTTGCCTGGCATTCGCGTTACGCGCAGGGTATCGAAGCGGCGCGTGAGTGGTTGTCCACCCGCACCCTGCACAGCGTGCAGATCGACTGGAAAGAAGACGTGCGCAAATGGCACCCCGGTCAGGCGTGGATCTGGCAGCCCGGTGGCCTGGGCGTGTTCGATCCGGGCATCAATGCCCTATCGATCGTGACCCACCTGCTGCCACTGTCATTGTTCGTCGAGTCTGCCGAACTGCGCGTGCCGAGCAATTGCCAGTCGCCTATCGCTGCGTCCATCAAAATGTCCGACACGCGCCATCTCGATATCCGCGCCGAGTTCGATTTCGATCATGGTCACGACGAGCTTTGGAGCATCGAGGTTCGCTGCGCTGAGGGGACGTTGCGCCTGGACAACGGCGGTGCAGTGTTGAGTATCGATGGCGTGCGTCAGGCTGTTTCGGAAGAGGGCGAGTACGCAGCGGTGTATCGCCACTTCCAACAGTTGATCGGTGATAAAGCCAGTGATTTGGACCTGCAACCGTTGCGGCTGGTCGCGGACAGTTTTTTCGTGGGCAGTCGGGCATCCGTTGAACCGTTCTACGACTAAAAGCCTCTCAGGTACAGGTGGGGGCAAACCGCGTTGCGCGCCCCTGCATACGTCAGCCTGACAAGAGAGCAGAAAGTGGACACAAAACAGCCTTGGCCTTCCAGTGAGCAGGAATTGGTAGAAGTACGACGGTTTAATAAAACCCTCGCGCGGATGCCGCGTTTCCAGATTCGCAATCGCGTCACGCCCCGGCTGATTCAGGCGCTGTTGCGTGCAGCTCAGATCGGCAGCGCCCTGAAACCGGGAGGCCATGACCTGCGCATTGAGAAAAGAACGGTCAGTTCGGATAACGTACCGGTGCCCGTGCGCATCATCCGCCCCAAAGGTAAACCCAAGGGCGTGGTGTTCGACATCCACGGCGGCGGATGGGTGATCGGTAATGCCCAGATGAACGATGATCTCAACGTCGGCATGGTCAACGCCTGCGACGTAGCCATTGTTTCGGTTGATTACCGACTTGCTGTAACAACCCCCATCGAGGGCCTGATGGAGGATTGTTTTTCTGCCGCCTGCTGGCTGTTGGGCAAAGACTGCGAGGAGTTTGCCGGCCTGCCGGTTATCGTGGTCGGCGAATCCGCTGGCGGACATCTTGCCGCAGCCACGCTTCTGAAATTGAAAAGCCGACCTGATCTGCTCGAGCGGATAGTGGGGACGGTGCTGTACTACGGCGTTTACGACCTGACGGGCACCAAGAGCGTGCGTACCGCAGGGCCGGAGACGCTGGTGCTGGACGGTCCGGGCATGGTCGGCGCCATGCGCGCGCTTACCCCCGACCGAAGCGACGATAAACGCCGCGAGCCGCCACTGTCACCGCTGTATGGCGATTTGACCGGCCTTCCGCCCGCACTGATGTTCGTCGGAGAGATCGACCCGCTGCTGGATGACACACTGCAAATGGCCGAGCGCTGGGCCAACTCGGCAGACGTCGAAATGCACCTCATGCCCGAGTCGCCGCACGGCTTCATCCATTTCCCGACCACGTTGGCGCGCAAGGCGCTGGCGCGCAGCCGTGAATGGATCAATGAGCGGATCGGTGCGCTGGGTTGAGCCCGCCGCTCAACCCAATTCTGCGACCCACTTCGACACGGGGTCGCCACTGCTCAAGCCCGGCTGCACAAGACCGTCGATCATGAAGGTCGGCGAAACATGTATGCCGTTCTGGCGAGCGTATTTGGCGTGCCATTTCACGGCCTGTTCAAGCTCGGGATTGGCGAATGCCTCCGCCAGCGCCAAGCTGCTGTAACGCTCGATGCGCGCGATGATGTCGTTGGGCGTCGCGTCCATGTTCGGGCCGGTGGCGTGGTGTTCGAACTCGAATTCTTCACGGTGCGACGCAACCGCCGTCATGACCGCCTTGGCGCTTTGCTTGCCGCCTTCAAGGGTCGCAGCCGCCAGAATGCAGCGCACGATGACACCCGAAAACATGTGCCAGGGCTGCGATTGCAGGCGGATTTTGACCGTGATCCTGTCTTCTCCGGCCTGAGCCAGCAGCTCATCGAGCTTGAAGAAGGCCTTCACTGAAAAAGGGCAGGTTGGCTCAAGAAAGACTTCGAACAGACGAGGTCCGTGGCCCCAGGAAAGTACGTCTGAATACATGGTCGTGTTGCTCCCGTCGAGGGTTGTACAGAAAACGCGCCGGGCTGGTTGCCCGCGCCGGGCATGGTCACGAGAAGCATTCTCCCGGACACCTCTCGCTCCTCACGCAGAGCATTGGCGCGAGACAAACAGGCGCGCTGGGCTGATTGCCCTGCGCCGCGCATGGTCACGAGAAGTAATCTCCCGCACACCTCTCGTTCCTCACGCTCCGCGTGGGAATGCAGTTCGTGACGCTCCGCGTCACACATTGCAACTTTGACACCACCAGCTTGAGGCGCCATAAAAGCCTGAACTGCGGATCATGCGGGTTTGAGAGCAGGTTCGGGCATGAGTTCGATTTTCAGGCCAGCAATGCGCTAATCCAGCGAATCTGCTGCGCAACCTCCTGCCCTTTTTCTTCGCTCACGCCTTTCTGTGCTCTTTCGAAGTTGTTCAGCGTTTTCTGTTTTTTGCCCAATAAACGCTGCCACTTGAGCAGAAACGCCGGGCTGCGCGCCTGCATCTGCAGCGGGCCGAAATACAGTTCCTCAGCCGTGTACTTAACGGGGCCTGTGCGTTCGGCGACGATGATTTCGTAGTCGAAACGGTTTTCCCGCAGCACCTCTTCGCTGACGATGCGGTAGTCATGCTCCATCAGCCAGACACGCAACGGTTGCTCGCCGCCGTTGGGTTGCAGGATCAAGCGTTCCTGACCGCTCAGGCGCGCCTTGCCCGCTTCAAGGATGTCGCGAATCGTCTCGCCGCCCATGCCGCAGAGACTGATCGCCGTGATCGCGTCCTGCGCTTCGATCGCCGCCAGACCATCGGCCAGGCGCACGCTGACCTGATCCTCCAGATCGTTCTCACGCACGGTGCGCTCGGCTGCGCAGAACGGCGTCAATGCCACCTCGCCAGCCACCGCCGCCGAGATGGCGCCACGGTTCAGCAGCGCGACCGGCAGATAACCGTGATCCGAGCCGATATCAGCCAGCCGTGCACCGGCGGGTACGTGCGTCGCCACACGCTCAAGGCGCATGGACAATCTCTGTTCGTTCAACGGCAACCCCTTTCACCCCAAACGTCCGACAGCATGGCCGGGTCCGGGCGCGATTCTGTAGAGCAACGCGGCGCATTTCAACTTTCCGCGACAAAGCCCACGGCTCGACCCCCACCTGTCGCTCGCGTAGGCTTAGCGTTTTCCATCCTTTGCAAAGCAGAGATCCCATGGCAAACGCAGACATCACCTTTACCCCCGATCCAGATCCGGAGTCCATCTCGTCGGACGTCGCCGACTTCAACGGCGTGCTGGTCAGCACCCAGATCCCTACTCATCCCGACGGTAGCCTGGAACTGGGCGGCATCACCGAGCAAAGCGAATGCACCCTGCGTGCCCTGAAAGACGCCCTCGAACGCGCCGGCAGCTCGATGGACCGGGTCATGCACCTGACCATCTACCTGACCGACATGGCCGATCGCGCCGCCTTCAACGAAGTGTACAAACGCTTCTTCAAAAAACCGTGGCCCGTGCGCGCGGCAGTGGGTGTGGCTGCGTTGGCGGTTGAGGGCATGCGGGTTGAAGTGACGGCGATGGCGGCCAAAGCGGGCTGACCGTAACGCACACACCTGACTGATGCTCGCGTCAGTGTTCTGCGCCTGTGCAGAGTTGGACATCCCGTGGAACCGGATCTCGTTGCTTGCCACCAAGGCGGTATGAGTTTCCGGAGAAGCCGATGATCAACCTCACCAGCATTGCATCTTCGTTGGCGCGTGTGGCGCTCAGCGATTCGACAAAGCCAACGATAGACCGCGCGATGAACGTCGTTAGCCATATCGCTGGCAAAGTGGCGTTGCAGGTCAACAGCTCATTGTTGGAGCAGACAGGTCGGCTCAACGAGCGTCAGCAGAAAGGCCTCGCGGTGATCCTCGACGCATTGCGCGGCAAGGAACCGGTGACTCATATCGAGACCCACGAAGGGGGAGGCCGATTCAATCTGGCGCGAGCTGCCTTCGACGTGGCCAGCGTTGTCTGGGAGCGCGACAAGTCGATGCGCAACGTGATGAGCTTTTTGGGCGTCAGCGATAGCAAGGGCAACCTGCTGTTCTCTCTGGGCAAGACGCTGGCCGAGGCGATGGTCAAGCCCGAACCTGAGTATGGCAAGCACAACAGTGAGGCGAACTATGCGTTCTTCTCCAGCAACCTGAAGCTGAACAAACTGATGAACGACATCGCTGATCAACTGATCAACGAGATTCGTCAGTCGAACACCGATCGCGTGCGACGACCCACGCCGGGCCCGTCCTGGAGACCTGAAAGCACTCAACAGCAAGCACGCCCACAAACGCCTCCAAGCGCTCGCCCCCAGGCCAACAGCGCGCCGCCACCACCGCCGAAAGCCCAGCCCAATTCAGGCGCTCAGCGGCCGTCAACAGAGCGGCCCCACAAAACACCCGCTGCTGGCGCGTCCGCGAAGGTGGACAATTCCGCCCCCGCCAAGCCACCCGTCAAGCAGTTGTACGAGCACTTGGGCCTCTCGGACATGACGGCGGACCTCTCCGCAGTCAAAAAGGCTTACAAGAAAGCCTCGCTGAAGAATCATCCTGATAAGAACGTCGGTAACGAGGCTGAGGCGACTGAGCGTTTCAAAGTGATTTCAAATGCGTTCAGGATTTTGTCCGATCCAGAATTGCGCAAGAAATACGACAATGGCCTTATTGATGAGAACGGTAACGAGTTCAAGACCTGACTTTTCGGCGTGAGGCGTGCTGGCGGCAGTGTTTCTGGCGACTGCCGTTCAGCTAAAATACGCCGCCTGATTCCCCAACCCCACCCCGGTATGCTCCCTGCATCTCTCCGGGAGCCCCCATGATTTCGTTACCCATCGATGCCGTCCTGCCAGCCCTGCGCCAGGCCCTGACCACGCGCCATGAAGCCATACTCGAAGCCCCTCCCGGCGCGGGCAAGACCACGCGCGTGACGCTTGCGCTGCTTGAGGAAACCTGGCTGGCCGGGCAGACCATTCTGATGCTGGAACCTCGGCGCCTGGCCGCGAGATCGGCTGCCGAGCGGTTGGCCAGTGAACTGGGCGAGAAGGTCGGCGAAACGGTGGGGTAGGCGCCTATGCGCTGAACCTTCTGTTGGTGAACGAACTCAATCAGTCTAGGTAGTCGGAGGATGATTCCGTTTGCTTCCGAAGCAGTTGTCCAAAAAGGTAAGGCTATGATCGCTCGATGGCATTGGATGCTGGTGCAACTTACAAAGAAGCTTTGGCTCAGAGCTACCTTGTTTTCACTGCTGGGCGTAGCGACCGCCTTGATATCAATCTTGCTCAAGGACTCGATTCCATTTTCTCTGTCGGCACCGTATAGGTGCAGATGCCGTTGACAAGATTCTGAGCATCATTGCCTCCAGCATGCTTGCAGTGACCACCTTTTCGCTAAGCACTATGGTGACAGCGTACGGCGCGGCCAGCAGTGGCGTAACACCGCGTGCGACGACGTTGGTAATGGAGGACACGACAACACAAAACGCGCTCGCGACGTTCATCGGCTCATTTCTATTTAGCCTGGTAGGCATCATCGCCTTGAGCACTGGAGTCTATGGCGCCCAAGGACGCGTACTCCTGTTCGCAGCGACCATAGTGGTGGTCATCCTCATCGTTTACACGCTTCTGCGCTGGATTGATCATCTTTCAAAGTTGGGGCGAATGGGCGAGACGATTGATCTGGTGGAGAAAGCGGCCATTGATGCAATCGATCATAGAGTACGGTGGCCATACCTGGGCGGAGTCGCTTTCCCAAAGGGGTGGACTGTGCCTATCGGCTCTCAGATCGTTACCAGTGAATCGACTGGATATGTACAGCATATCGGTGTTCAGGCACTGAGCGAGGTAGCGGAGGCCGGAAACCTCAAAATATTCGTGGATATTCTCCCCGGTAGTTTCGTCCACCTGGGGAGGCCGCTGGCCTATCTCGTACCGCTGGCCAAAGAGTCTGTCGAGATCACTGGCGAGCCGTCGGAGAAGGTGCTCGCTACGCTGACAATAGGCACCCGGAGAACCTTCGAACACGATCCCCGCTTTGGACTTTCAGTGCTGTCGGAAATAGCATCCCGCGCGCTGTCTCCCGCAGTGAATGACCCCGGCACGGCCATTGATGTCATCGGGCGAGGCGTACGTAGCTTGACTACGTGGTGTAAGCCACAGCCAGTTGCCCCTGAGCATGAAAAAAGCTGCGGCCAGGTTTTTCTGCATGGTTTGACTGTGGACGACTTATTCGATGACTTCTTTGCGCCGATAGCCAGAGATGGCGCAGCAATCATCGAAGTGGATCTACGCCTGATGAAAGCCCTGATCAGCCTGGCTCAGATCGATCCCGCTTTGTTCAAAGCCGTTTGCGTGAGGCACGCGAATATCCTTTTGAGAAGATCAGACAGCGCCTTGGCTTTGAACGAGGAAAAGTGCCAACTAAGGGCACTGGCAGACAAGTTGCTGTTTAACTAACCAGCCTCACTACTAAGGTACGAAAGCTGCATAGAGCGCTCAAAAGCCAATTTGATGACGCCCTCTATGAAGCCTTTTTACCTTACCTCCACCAGACTCGCGCCTTCCATGCTCACCAAAGCACTGCTTGGCTTCATTGCTCTAGTGTGTCTCTCGTTGATTTTGGCTACAGCCTGGCAGATGAATCAGTCCAAGCGTGAGCGCGTAGCTACAGCCAAAATTGCGGTTTCAAACATCGTTCTTGCCGCCGAGCAGCAAGCTCGGGATACGGTACGACAAGCTGATAATACGCTGCGTGATCTCGTGGAGCGCGTGGAGCGCGACGGTTTAGAGGGGGCTCAGCAAGCTCGACTGGCGAAACTGATGGCCCAGGATGTGGTGAATGTGGACGGCATCCAGGGGCTTTTCATCTACGATGCCCAAGGCAACTGGGTCGCCAACTCCTTTTCCCAAGGTATACAGGTGAAAAACAACAGCGACCGCGCGTACTTCGCGTATCACCGCGATAACGCCGATGAGTCCATCCACGTCGGTTCCATTGTCGAGAGTCGCATTACGGGGGAGATGGTTATCCCTATCAGTCGACGCATCAATGCTGCCGACGGTACGTTTGCAGGTGTGGCATTAGCGACTGTGCCCGTTGCCTATTTCCAATCATTCTTCAAGCGCATGGATGTGGACGACAAGGGCGTTATTTTTCTCGCGCTGAACAATGGCGACTTGCTGGCTCGGCGACCGACAATGACGGCACTTATGACAACCAATGTGGCCAAAGGGGATCTTTTCACCAGTTACCTGCCATACAGTGATAGCGGTACCGCTATGATCAAGTCTGTAGTGGATGGCGTGGAAAGGATTTATGCCTATCGGCGGGTTTCCGGGTTGCCCATCGTCGCTGCTGCTGGCGTTTCCTGCCAGCATGTATTCGCCCCCTGGTGGGCCTATGCGTATCGATCCATGGCTCTGGTGGCTATGATCACTTTATCTTTGGCTTCGCTAGGTCTCTTGTTGTACAGGCAAATTCAGCACTTGATCACTGCGGAAAGTGAGCTGAGCAGCGCCCGAACCGAGCTTGAGGTCATCGCTCAGACCGACAGTCTGACGCATTTGGCCAATCGACGTTGCTTCGACGCTACGTTGCAAAAAGAGTGGGGACGAGCGTCTCGAAATAACTCGGTCATCGCGATCATTTTGTTGGATATCGACTGGTTCAAACAATACAACGACTGCTACGGCCATCTGCGGGGGGACGACTGCCTGCGCCAGGTAGCCGGGATCATCGGAAGCTGCATCAACCGGGCTGGCGATCTAGCGGCACGGTATGGCGGTGAGGAGTTCGTGATCCTGCTAGCTGAAACAGATTTAGCGGGTGCTTTGAGCGTTGCCGAAAAAGTCAGGTTATCCATTGAAAACTCATTTATAGAGCACTCCGGCAGTCCAGTGGGGAATGTAACAATCAGTTCAGGTGTGGTGGCGATCAACGCACCGGAGAAGGAGGGCTATATAGCCGCCCTGAGGGAAGCAGATCTACTTCTTTACTCTGCTAAAACCAAAGGTCGCAACTGCGTCGAGGGACGAGCAATGGCCGACACCACCAGAAAGCAGTTCATATGCCAGCCCGTTCTAGGCACAGGCCAATACTGATTATGGCCGACTTGCTGCCCGTCTCGCCTTCTGAACCCCATTGCCATGCACCCCAATTGCGATGGGTGTAGGCCTTTGGTGCCGCTGGCCTGATCATTCAACCTGCTTCGTTGCCTTTGAATATGCATGCCAGGTTTTGACAGCCGTCCAGCAGCCACATCGCCTCTTGACGAAAGGCTTAAAGTTTCCAATTTTGGGTCGATAGCCTGTTGAATATGTCAACCATCATTGGAGAGCAGGAATCTAACATGCGCCTTAGAAATCTCAATTTAGCGCCACGAGCTGCCCTGTTTTTCACTTCAATCATCATTCTAGTTTTTGTGCTGGGTATATTCGCAGTCCTCCAAATGGGCAAGCTACGGGATGCCGAAAAAGACGTCGAACTCAATTGGATGGCCAGCATCCGACAAACTGCGTTGATGGACAAAGCGACACTTCGCCTGAGGCTCGAGACCCAGCGAGGCCTCGCTGACCCTCAATCCATTCAAAAGAACATTGAAAACTTCGCTGGCTATCGCAAGGCTTTCGCCGATGCGGTGGCGGGCTATGAGCCACTGATAGCGAGCGATAAAGAGCGCTCGTTTTACACGCCAGTAAAAAACAGCGCCGATGCCTATTCCAAACAACTGGATATTCTCGAACCGTTGATGAGACAAGGTGACATAGCCTCAGCGGTCAACCTGGTGAGTACAGGTATCCGCCCGCTCACGAATGCGATGGAGCAGCAGATTAAAGACTTGACCAATTTTAACAACGAGGGTGCAGCTCGGGCTGGGCAAACCGCAACCGATCTCTATAACAACGGCCTGTGGCTTGTCGTTGGCCTCATAGCGGGTGTAGTCATTTTGACGATTGGCTTGGCATTACTGCTGACGAAAAGTATTACCTCTCCGATTAACGATGCGTTGTCCGTCGCGGAGCGTATCGCGGTCAGTGACCTCTCCAAGGAGGTATTGGTCAGCGGGACTGATGAAGCAGGGCGATTGTTGAAAGCACTTGCGCAGATGCAGACAAACCTGCGCAACACGATTATGCAGATATCCGACTCGTCCACCCAACTGGCCTCTGCGTCAGAAGAGATGACAGCGGTCACTGAGGAGTCGAGTCGTGGTCTTGTCGCCCAAAATGACGAGGTCAATCAAGCAGCCACAGCGGTCACAGAAATGAGCGCGGCAGTTGATGAGGTCGCACGTAACGCGGAGTCAGCTTCTGAAGAGTCTAAGCGTACCCAAGGGTATACAGAGGTCGGTTTGGCGCGGGTGGCTCAGACGTTAAAGTCAATTCAAACGCTGAACGGTAACGTTGAAAACACCAGCGAGCAGATTCAAGGGTTGTCAGATCGTGCCCAGAGCATCACTAAAGTGGTCGAGGTGATTCGGGCAATTGCCGAACAAACCAACCTGTTGGCTTTGAACGCAGCCATTGAGGCAGCACGCGCAGGCGAGCAAGGTCGTGGGTTTGCGGTGGTTGCGGACGAAGTAAGAGCTTTGGCCCATCGCACTCAAGTGTCGACCCAGGAAATCGAGCAGATGATCGCTGCCATCCAGAACGATTCTGATCTGGCCGTGAAGGCAATGAACACGAGCCGAGACCTGGCGACCGAATCGCTTGGCGTCGCCCAGGAAGCCAGTACCTCGCTGGATCAGATAGCCACGGCCATTGTTCAGATCAATGAACGTAACCTCATGATCGCGACGGCCTCTGAAGAACAATCGCATGTAGCCCGCGAGGTTGATCGCAATCTGGTCAGTATCCGCGAGTTAGCAGCGCAAAACGCTGCGGGTGCCAGCCAGACAGCAAGTGCATGCGGTGAAATGTCAAAACTGGCTGTTAACCTGAATCAGTTGGTTAACCGATTTGTGGTATGACAAAGGCTTCAGGGAAGCTGAGGGCTAACCTCGGACTAGCCAGGCACTGAAAGCAACGTGCCCGAAATGCTCAGGTTTTCTGATTACGCGGCAATTCCGATAAATCGGGATTGCCTCAAGCGTAATGGTTGTTCCCGGCATTAAACGTCCCAAATGACTGAATTGGCAAAGCGCACACGATTAGTCTCAATATTCAGCCTGACTCAGTGTGTTCAGAAAAGGGGGGGATGCCCGTACGCTTACAGCTCGAACACATCCTCAAGGGCACAATCCATCGTATGCCAACTTATCGATGGACCCTCCTGTAGGTTCCACTTGGAATTACTTGGCCAACCACCGATAACCCGTTCACGAGGCTCGGCGTTGGAGCGAACGGCAAACTGAGCCTTGAAGGTGGCAGGGGTGTGCCAGACACAAAACTTTTCCTTCCTTTGAGCCCCAGGCATCTTCTATTCGCTTGTGTTGGCTATCGACTCCCTCAACGAGGCACCACGCTGAGTCTTACCGAAGCAGCATTTATTTGGACGATGATCCTCAATGGTGCCAACCGCTACGTATTTGCAACGGATATACAGGATATCGATGAGATCAAGTCTCGCACTGTCTCTCGTGACCTATTTGATGCAGATGCGAAGCTTTGGGCGGGGCGGACTCTGTGCGAACATCTCACGGGGTTTTCATGGCACCGACAAGTTATGCGTTAGCGCGCTTGGAGTGAAAGGCGTCAGGCGAAGTTGGGATGGTTACCCGTTACAATAGCCAGCTTACCTGGGAGCCCCCATGACCTCGTTACCCATCGATGCCGTCCTGCCAGCCCTGCGCCAGGCCCTGATCACGCGCCATGAAGCCGTACTCGAAGCCCCTCCCGGTGCGGGTAAGACCACGCGCGTGCCGCTCGCGCTGCTTGAGGAAACCTGGCTGGCCGGGCAGACCATTCTGATGCTGGAGCCTCGGCGCCTGGCTGCGAGAGCGGCTGCCGAGCGGTTGGCCAGTGAGCTGGGCGAGAAGGTCGGCGAGACGGTGGGCTATCGGATTCGTCTGGAAAGCCGGGTCGGCCCGAAGACGCGTATCGAAGTGGTCACCGAGGGGATCCTCACGCGTCGTTTGCAGGACGATCCGGCGCTGGAAGGTGTGGGGCTGCTGATTTTCGATGAGTTTCACGAACGCAGTCTGGATGCCGATCTGGCCTTGGCCCTGAGCCTCAATGGTCGGGAACTGTTTCGGGACGATCAACCGCTGAAGATTCTGCTCATGTCGGCCACGCTGGAAGGCGAGCGGTTGGCGGCGTTGCTGGACGACGCGCCGGTGGTGCGCAGCGATGGGCGCATGTTTCCGGTGAGCCTGCAGTGGGGGCGTCCTTTTCAGCCCGGTGAGTTTGTCGAGCCGCGTGTCGTGCAGACGGTGCTGGATGCGCTGGGCAGCGAGTCCGGCAGCCTGCTTGTGTTTCTGCCGGGGCAGGCCGAGATTCGTCGGGTCAACCAGCAACTGGCGGAAGCACTGGGTGAGCGCGCCGACATTCTGCTGTGCCCTTTGCATGGCGAGCTTGATCTGAATGCGCAACGCGCGGCTATCGAACCGGCTCCCAAGGGCACGCGCAAGGTGGTGCTGGCGACCAACATTGCGGAAACCAGTCTGACCATCGACGGCGTGCGCGTGGTGATCGATGCCGGCTTGGCGCGGGTGCCGCGTTTCGATCCGGGCAGCGGTATGACGCGTCTGGAAACACAGCGTATCTCCCGTGCCAGCGCCACCCAGCGCGCTGGCCGGGCAGGGCGGCTGGAGCCGGGCGTGTGTTATCGGCTGTGGTCCGAAGCGCAGCACGATCAACTGGCCGCCTACGGGGCGGCAGAAATTCTTCAGGCGGACCTCGCCGGGCTCGCGCTGCAACTGGCTCGCTGGGGCGTCACGCCTGCGCAACTGGTCTGGCTGGATATACCGCCAGCCGCGGCTTATGCACAGGCGCAGGATTTGTTGGTGCGTCTGGAGGCGTTGAACAATCAGCCGGGTCAGCCGCCAGCCCTGACCCCACACGGTCAGGCGATGGCTGAGCTGCCTGCTCATCCGCGCATCGCGCATCTGCTGCTGCGCGGTCATGCATTGGGCTTGGGCGAACTGGCGTGTGACGTGGCCGCACTGTTGGGTGAGCGCGATATTCTGCGCGGCGGTGGGGCCGATCTGCACAGCCGTCTGACCTTGCTGGCGGGCACCGAGCGTGCTGCGCGTGGTGCACAGGGCGGTGTGCAGCGAGCTAAACAGCTGGCACGGCAATATCGCGGATACCTGCGCGGCACTGCGAAAAGCCCCGTCATCGATCCCGATCATTCACGCTGGCTGGGCGCTCTGCTGGCACTGGCCTACCCGGATCGCGTGGCACAACAACGTCGCCCCGGCGGTGCTGAATATCGATTGGCCAATGGTCGCGCGGCACTTTTTGCCGAGGCCGACGCACTGATGAAACAGCCTTGGCTGGTCATCGCAGATTTAGGCAGCCGTCAGGGGCAGCGTGAGGAACGCATCTACCTCGCTGCCGAATTCGATCCAGCGCTGTTCGACTCTGTGCTGGCCGAGCAAGTCATCACCGTGGACCAGATTGACTGGGATGAGCGCGAAGGCGTGTTCCGCGCAGAACGGCAGCGCAAGGCGGGCGAGCTTATTATCAGCCGCGAACCGCTGACCGGCCTCGATGACGCAGCCCGCAGCCAGGCATTGCTGGCGCTGGTGCGTCGCAAAGGCCTGGAACTGCTGCCGTGGACACCCGAACTGCGCCAGTGGCAGGCGCGTGTCGCGCTGCTACGCAACCTGGACATCGACAAAAGTGCAGCAAGCGAATGGCCCGACCTGAGTGACGCGCAACTGCTGGCGACACTCGAAAACTGGCTGATGCCCTACCTGGGCAAAGTCACCCGGCTCAGCCATTTCAGCCAGCTCGACCTGTCCTCCATCCTGCGCAACCTCCTGCCATGGCCACTGCCGCAACAGTTGGAGGCGCAGGCCCCGCAGACCATCCAAGTGCCGTCTGGCTCGAATATCCGTATCGACTACAGCGAACATCCGCCGATTCTGTCGGTGCGGCTGCAAGAGCTGTTTGGCTTGTCCGATACGCCGCGTATCGCCAATGGGCGGCAGGTGCTGAAACTGCACTTGCTGTCCCCGGCACGCCGCCCGGTGCAGGTGACGCAGGACCTGGCTAACTTTTGGCGGTCGACCTATATAGATGTGAAGAAGGACTTGAAGGGGCGTTATCCCAAGCATTACTGGCCAGATGATCCATTGGTGGCGGAGGCTACGGCTCGGGTCAAGCCTAGGGGCACTTGAGGTCTGTAAACCAATGCACTGATTTTGAGACCAATATGAGCATTCTGCGCTATAGCTGCGCAAACTTGCTGTGCAATGTATCTGGCTTGGAACACCTGATCAGATGTTGGATATCCAAAGAACCACAGAACACCAGGGCGCAAAGCCCTGGCAGGCAGCAGATGTCACTTTTTCTTTTTAGCCGGCTTTTCAGCCTTTTCTGATTTCTTGGCCTTTTCTGGCTTGCTATCCGCTTTTTTGGCAGCTTTCTTTGGCTCGGCGTCTTTTTTCTTGTCTTTCTTTTCGGAAGACTTGGAAAGCGTCGAGGCCGCTTCAGATTTCTTTGCCGGTGATGCTTTCTTGTCTTTCAGATCCTTGCTGGCTTTCGAGGCTTCGCCTTTGCTTTTCTTGTCGTCTTTAGCCACTTTGATCACCCTTTGGTGTATGCCGGTATTGGCACGACGTCCATGGAAGTATCCATGGGCTAATCATTAGGCGAACGCGCTGAGAAACGGTTCAAACTGTTTTGACACTGTCGGCTGTGAGGGCGCTATTCGAAAGTTTGGTGGCCAGCCAGAGTATTGAAACCTGAATGCTGCTCGCTCCCTCAAGGCAAAACCGGCAACAAAAACCGCCCGATCACCGGCAAGTGATCAGAGATCAACAACGTGTCATCCCTGCGCACCCTCGCACTCACTCGCTTCAAACTCGGGCTGTAAAACAGGTAATCCACCGTCCGGTCCGGCCCGTTGATGCGGCTGTCGTTGGGGAAGCGCGTCAGCCATTTGCTGCGGTCGATGCCGCTGGATTCGGCGTTGTCGGGGATCATCGGGTATTTTTCCCACAGCTCGTGCAGCTCGCTGTCGGCGGCGTAGCCGAGGCGTTGCTGCTCGGGGAGGCGCTGGTATTGGCCCAGCGGCAGCAGGTTGAAGTCGCCGCCGATCAGCCAGGGCGTGCCGCCGCTTTCCAGCTTGTCCAGCTGCGTTTCAGTGGCCGCGACCTGTTTTTGTGCGGTGTCGCCGGCGTGTCTGGCGGTGGTCAGGCTGGTGTTGATGACGGCCAGTTTGCCGCCGTCACGCAAGGGCAGGTAGCTGACCAGCAAGGCATCCTTTGGCTGGAACTGACGGCTGATGATGTTGGCGTCGGGCACCGGCAGTTGTATACGTTCGGCGCTGTCGATGTGGAAGCGGCTGAGGGTCGCGAGTTTTCTGCCGACGCTGCCCCAGATATGCGGGTTGGGTACGAACTCTGCCTTCCAGTAGAAGGCCTGCGTGCTGCACGGGTAGAGGTCCGCCACACGTTCCTTGATCAGCGCCAGCTGATCCTGATAGTCGGAGTTCTTGGCGCCATCGTCGACGCCTTGCAGCAGCACGATGTCGGGCTGTTCGTCACGGATGACCCGCGCCACTTCATCCAGATTGTAGGCAAGGTCTTCATGGGTCGGGCGTTCGTCCGGGCCGCTGCCGTCGGCCATGTCGTACCAGAACACATAGCGTTTACCCGCCAGGTACTGGATGTTCCAGGTCATGACTTTCAGCGCTTGCCCCGGCACCAGTTTCGGTGCTTCGACCGCTGGGTTGCAGCTCGCCGTGAGTAATTCACGGGCTGGAGGGCGCCAGGTCAGTTGGAAAACCAGTAACAGCAATACGGCGACCAGCAGCAAGCCGTACAGGGTCAGACGTAGCAGTAAACGGGGCATCGGCTCGACTTGGAGCGCCTGGCGCTCAGTGAGGGATTCGGCATTGAGCATACCGAATCGACGCACCTGACGTCAGCCTTTGCTTCAGGCGCGGTGTGCGGGTTCGCTGATCAGCATGAACAGGCGGAACGTCACGATGGTGGTGAACAGTTGCAGGAAGCTGCCGATGCTGTCGGTGATCACGGAAACCGCTGCGCTTTGCGGTTCCGGAAACAGGTACAGGCTGGCGCCCTCGAGCAGCCACAGGGGAATGTAGACGCTCAGTACGCACACCAGAATGCGCGTGAAGTGTCCGGTGGTCATCTGCATGCTTTCGCGCATGGCCATGAACGGCGTGAGTTTGCGCAGAACCAGCAGGTATTCGCTGAACGCCAGTTTGATCATTACCCAGATGCCGGGTACCACAAACAGTGAGAGGCCGAACATGATCAGCAGGGTGCTCATGGCCGACAGCACGGCGAAGGTCGGCCACAGGCGCACGGCCATGGCCAGTACATCGCGGGTGTGTACGTCCTCGCCACGGCTGCGTGCGTCGAGAAACAGGATCAGCGCGGCTGTATAGACAGGGTAGAAGAACAGCCCGATCACCAATGCATAGGCAGGCGAAGTGTCGGCGGACATGGCGCTGCCCAGCGCTTGTTTGGCCAGCACTTCAAGGATCACGACAGGCAGGCACAGCAGCGCGATGCTGCCCAGATTACGCCGAAAGAAATAAAGCGAATCCTGGATGATGTTCAACGGGTTCATGGAGATAGATCGCAGGCTAAAAGCAGGCGCACACTTTAGCCCATGCCCCCTGTCTAACCAAGCGCAGTGGTTTTCGGCGCACGGCTTGTTATCTTTTTCTTCATGTCATTGAAGCGCGTCGATGAGGCCCCATTTTCTGCACATGGTCCTGCTATTGCGGCAGGGAAGAATTCCAGTGGCAACTCAGTGAGGTGGTCATGAACAGCGAAGAGCAAACCCTGATTGATGGTCTTTTCTCGAAACTGAAAGACGCTGAAACGGCATCCGCCCCGCGAGATGCTGCGGCCGAGGCGCGTATCAAGGAGCATTTGACCCGCCAGCCCGCTGCGCCGTACTACATGACGCAGGCGATTCTGGTTCAGGAAGCAGCCGTCAATCAGCTCAATCAGCAGGTAAAACAGCGTGATGAGCAGATTCAGCAGTTGCAGGCCGAGCTTCAGCAGGCCAAGGGGCAGTCCTCGTCCGCGCCAGCGAGTGGCGGGTTTTTGTCGAGTATCTTTGGCAGCAGCGCACCGCGCGCCTCGCAGCCGCAACCGAGCCAGCCTTCCAGTGGCGGCTGGCGTGATGGTGGTGGTTTCAATCCTGCACCTGCGCCCGCAGCGCCACAGGGCGGTTATGCCGCGCCTGCTCCGGCTGCCGGCAGCGGCTTTCTTGGCGGGGCGCTGAAGACCGCGGCCGGTGTAGCGGGCGGTGTGCTGCTGGCAGAGGGCATCAGCAGCATGTTCAGCCACCACAGCCAGCCGCAGGAGATCGTCGAGGTCATTCACGACGCGCCACAGGCTCAGGACACCGGCTCGTTCAATGATCAGGGCGGTTGGGGACAGCCGGATCAGCAGTACACGGCTGACGACAGTTTCGACGATGGTGGTGACATGTTCTCGGACGATGATTCGTTCGTTTGAGGACGTGACGGTCGTTCGTCACGTTCCAGCGCGCATCGTTATGCACAAATCTCCAAGAGCCCGAAAAGCGTGACTTTCGGGCTTCTGCCCGCAGGTCGGGGGCGGCGATCCGCGTTGCTCACGAATACGATGGTACAGATGGTCCATTTTCAGGGGTTACCGGCCTCTTCGCGAGCAAGCTCGCTCCCACGGCCTGCGGCCAGAATCAAGAGCAGACTTGTGTATAACGATGAGCGCTGGAGCGTGGGAACGATAATCTGTGCCATGCCGCTCGGGCCTCGCAGCGGCCGATACTGATCCATCCCTCAATTCCTTCCTCAAACTGGCATACTGGGCGCCGATTCACGTTCCGGATCGCTGTAACCCGTGGGCATGTTGCCCGCCATGAGGAATTGCGGTGAAGAAGATCGCGGTGTTCGCCGACGTGCAGAACCTGTATTACACCGTGCGCCAGGCGCATGGCTGTCATTTCAATTACGCCGCCTTGTGGGCGGATATCAGCAAGCGCGGCGAGATCGTTCACGCGTTTGCGTATGCCATTGATCGTGGCGACAGCAAGCAACAGCAGTTCCAGCAGATCCTGCGCAATCTGGGGTTCACCGTCAGGCTCAAGCCGTACATCCAGCGCAGCGACGGTTCGGCCAAAGGGGACTGGGATGTCGGCATCACCATCGATATTATGGATTTCGCGCCGCAAGTGGACGAAATCGTGCTGGCGTCGGGTGATGGCGATTTCGACATGTTGCTCGAACGCGTGATCAGCAAGCATGGGGTCGAGGCGGTCGCCTACGGCGTACCGGGGCTGACCGCGAATTCGTTGATACGCGCCGCCAGCCGTTACGTGCCGATCGAAGGCGCGTTGTTGTTGAAATGAATTTACAGGGCCAGGCCAGTGTTGGAACGTATTGCAGTCATCGACTTTGAAACCACCGGTATCTCCCCAGGCCATAGCTGCCGGGCGACCGAGATTGCGGTGGTGATCATGGAGCAGGGGCGTATCGTCGAGCGTTTTCAGAGCTTGATGAATGCGGGCGTGCGTATTCCTGCGTTCATCGAAGGGTTGACCGGCATCAGCAACAACATGATTCGTACCGCCCCCAGCGCCGAGCGGGTGATGGGCGATGTGGCGGATTTCGTCGGCTCGACACCGCTGGTGGCGCACAACGCCTCGTTCGACCAGAAGTTCTGGGATTACGAGCTGTCACGTATCCAGCGCACGCGCGAACAGAGCTTTGCCTGTTCACTGCTGCTGGCCCGACGTCTGATGCCGGGCGCACCGAACCACAAGCTCGGCACGTTGACCCGCTATGCGCGCCTGCCCGACACCGGCAAGGCTCACCGGGCGATGGCCGATGCGGAAATGGCGGCCAACCTGACGGCGTACCTGACCAACGAATTGCGCCAGACCCACGGTATCTCAGCCATCTCCCACCAGATGCTGTGCTCCCTGCAGAAAGTCCCCGCCGCGAAGATCAACGAAACGCTGAAGCGTCAGCGCGGCGTCTGACCGGTCAGTGCTCTTGCTTGCCATTGCTGATCAAGTAATCGGCCGGCAGGCTGCGTTCCACTGCCGTTGACAGCACGATTGATGTCTTGCTGAAGCCAAACTTGGCGATCCGGTTGATCAGGTCTTCCAGGTGCGGCATCGAATCGACCGCCGCGCGCATGATCACACATGGGTCGCCCGTCACCCGGTAGCACTGGATCAGTTCGGGGACTTTCCACAGTTCCTTGTACGCCTGCTGATTGCCGTGACTGCCCATGCGCAACTCGATCAGGCACTGAATCGGCAAGCCGACTTTCGACAGGTCAACCTTCGCTTCGTAGCCGGTAATCACACCACTGGCCTCCAGCTTGGCGACCCGCTCGGCCACGGCGGGCGCGGACAGATTGACCAGCTTCGCCAACTGCGCAAAAGACGCCCGGCCATTTTTCAGCAGCTCATCAAGCAGAATCCGATCGTATTTATCCAGGGTCATGGCGTGCCTCGTACCGTGCGGTAGGCAATTTTAAAATAAAAGGAAAGCAGGTCTTACAAGCATTGAATCGTAAGTTTCAGCGCGGTTTAAACAGGTTTGTCTGCTTAATATCTGCCTTGGGCCTTCATACAATAGGTCAACCATAACAATGATCCCAGGGCCTTGCCATGCCTCAGTCCGTTCGTGTTTCACCTTTGCTCATCGGTGCCTTTCTGGCCTTGTACCTGATCTGGGGTTCTACCTATCTGGTGATCCGCATTGGTGTGGAGTCATGGCCACCGTTGATGATGGCGGGTGTGCGCTTTCTGATTGCCGGCTGCCTGATGTATGGCTTTCTGCGGTTTCGCGGCGTGCCTGCGCCGACCTGGCGCGAGTGGAAAGCCGCGTTCGTGATCGGCTTCCTGCTGCTGGCCTGCGGTAACGGCGGTGTGACCCTGGCTGAACACGCAGGCGTTGCATCTGGCGTTGCAGCACTGGCGGTGGCGACCATGCCGCTGTTTACCCTGCTGTTCGGCCTGTTCTGGGGCAATCGCACCACTAACCTTGAGTGGGCGGGCATCGTGCTGGGCCTGATCGGCATCGGCCTGCTGAACCTCGGCTCCAATTTGCAGGCCAGCCCTTATGGCGCCGCCGTGGTGATCTTTGCCGCCGCAGCCTGGGCGTTCGGTTCGGTGCTGAGCAAGCACTTGCCGTTGCCGAAAGGCCCGATGGCCAGTGCGGCGGAAATGATCACGGCGGGAGCGACGCTGCTGATCGGCAGTGCCTTGAGTGGCGAGCGTCTGGCGCATATGCCGACGGCGGCGGGCTGGGGTGCGCTGCTGTATCTGGTGGTGTTCGGCTCTATCGTCGCGTTCAGCGCTTATATGTACTTGCTCAAGAACGTGCGTCCGGCTGCGGCGACCAGCTACGCCTACGTCAACCCGGCCGTGGCAGTGATGCTCGGCGTGGTGTTCGCTGGCGAAACGATCGGTGTCGAAGAGTGCATGGCCATGGTGGTGATCATCAGCGCCGTCGTGCTGATTGGCCTGCCGCAATGGCGCAGGTCGCCGCCGCAAGAGGTTGTATCGACACGCACAAGCTAACCGAGGCGCGCCGGACAGGTTAAACTGCGCGCCTTGCGTTGAATCTTTCCTACGGTATTACCATGACATTCGCCTCTCTCGGCCTGATCGAACCCTTGCTGCGCGCCCTCGAAGCGCTCGGTTACCAGACTCCGACGCCTGTACAGACCCAGGCAATTCCTCCGGTACTGGCGGGCCGCGATCTGATGGCAGCTGCGCAGACCGGCACCGGCAAGACCGCAGGTTTTGCCCTGCCGCTGCTGCAACGGCTGACCATGGAAGGCCCGAAAGTCGCTCCCAACTCAATTCGCGCGCTGGTGCTGGCGCCGACCCGTGAGCTGGCCGATCAGGTTCACGAAAGTATTCGTCAGTACGCCGAGCACCTGCCGCTGACCACCTACGCGGCTTACGGCGGCGTGAGCATCAACCCGCAGATGATGAAGCTGCGCAGGGGCGTGGACGTGCTGGTCGCGACCCCCGGTCGCTTGCTCGATCTGCATCGTCAGAACGCGGTCAAGTTCTCCCAGTTGCAGACGCTGATCCTCGATGAAGCCGACCGTATGCTCGACCTGGGCTTTGCCGAGGAATTGCGCGGTATCTATGCCGTGCTGCCCAAGCAGCGCCAGACACTGCTGTTCTCTGCGACGTTCTCCGACGAGATTCGTCTGCTGGCCGCGCAGATGCTCAATGACCCGCTGACCATCGAAGTCAGCCCGCGCAACGTCGCGGCGTCTTCGGTCAAGCAATGGGTCGTGACCGTCGACAAGAAACGCAAGGCGGATCTGTTCATCCATCTGATGAAGAAACATCGCTGGGGTCAGGTGCTGGTGTTCGCCAAGACCCGGGTTGGCGTCGATCAACTGGTGGATCGCTTGCAGGCGCTGGGCATGAACGCCGACGGTATTCACGGCGACAAGCCGCAGGCCACCCGCCAGCGTGCGCTGGACCGCTTCAAGAGCAACGAAGTGAAGATTCTGGTGGCCACCGACGTGGCGGCGCGCGGTCTGGACATCGATGACCTGCAGACTGTGGTCAACCTGGACCTGCCGATCGTGGCCGAGGATTACATTCACCGTATTGGCCGCACCGGCCGTGCGGGGCTGACGGGCGAGGCGATTTCGCTGGTGTGTGCCGATGAGGTCGAGTTGCTGTCAGCCATCGAAGTGCTGACCCGCCAGACCCTGGAGCGCAAGGAAGAGCAGGACTTCGAACCGGAGCATCGCGTGCCGAGTACGGATGCCAGCGGCCAGATCCTGAAAAAGCCCAAGAAACCGAAAAAACCCAAAGTGTCGGGCAGCAAGCGCAACCTGGGCAAATGGGTCGACAGCGGCGAGTCCGAGCCTGCGCCGGTGGTCAAACCGGTACGCAAGGTCCCGGTTTTCAACACCGGCCCGCGCAAGAAGAAGCCTTGATATACACATCTCAGAGCGAGCCGGGCGACGCTTCGCTTGCTCCCTAAGAGGCCATGACAGACTTTGGAAGTAGGGCGGCAGGACCATTGTCTTCGTGAGCAAGCTCACTCCCACAGAAGGATTTATGTATAACGCTGAGCGCAGAGCATACGCACAGGAATCACTGTGAGTTCAGCCACTCCACCATCCCCAGCCCGGCAGCGCGGCCGCTGGCGAAGCAGGCGGTCAGCAGGTAGCCGCCGGTTGGCGCTTCCCAGTCGAGCATTTCACCGGCGCAGAATACGCCTGGCAATTGCCTGAGCATCAGACGTTCGTCCATGGCCTCGAAGGTGACGCCCCCTGCGGTGCTGATGGCCTCATCGATGGGGCGTGGTTTGATCAGGGGCAGTGGCAACGCCTTGATCGCCTCGCTCAGCAACAGCGGATCGGCAAACGCTTCACGAGGCGCAAGCTCGCGCAGCAGCGCTGCCTTCGCGCCGTCCAGCCCCAATTGGCTGTGCAAATGCTTGGACATCGAGCGCGAGCCGCGCGGTTTGCTCAGGGCTTTGTGAATGTCCGACAGCGTTTTGCCGGGCAGCAGATCGATATCCACAACCGCTGAGCCGTGCAGGTTGATTTGTTCACGAATCTGCGCCGACAGCGCATACACCAGGCTGCCTTCGACACCCGTCGCAGTCAGCACGCATTCGCCCAGGCGCAGAGCGTGGCCATGCAGGCCCATCGCAATATTCTTCAGCGGCGCACCGGCAAACTTGTCGCGCAGCAGGTCGCTCCAGGCGCTCACCTCGAAACCACAGTTGGCGGCCTGCAAAGGCGCAACCTCGACCTGCTGTGCTTGCAGCCATGGCAGCCAGGCCCCGTCAGACCCCAGCCGCGCCCAACTGGCACCGCCCAGCGCCAGCAACGTGGCTGCAGGTTTGATTGCCAGTTCATCGTCAGCATGAGTGATGCGCAGGCTGCCATCAGCCTTCCAGCCTAACCAGCGATGCCGCGTGTGAATCGTGACACCCGCATCACGCAACCGCTTGAGCCAGGCGCGTAGCAGGGGGGCGGCTTTCATGTCTGTGGGAAACACGCGCCCCGAGCTGCCGACAAAGGTCTCGATACCCAGCGCATGAATCCACTCGCACAGGGCATCAGCGTCAAAGCCGCGCAACAGCGGTGCGATCATTGGCGAACGTTCGGCATAGCGCGCCAGAAATGCCGGGTAGGGCTCGGAGTGGGTGATATTCATGCCGCCCACCCCGGCGAGCAGAAACTTGCGCCCAACCGACGGCATGGCGTCGTACAGATCGACCTTCAGCCCGGCCTGGCTCAATACTTCTGCTGCCATCAACCCTGCAGGGCCGCCTCCGATGATGGCGACGGTTCGGGCAGCGGAGGGGGCGAGGTCGGTCATGGTCAGCGAAATATCGATAGCAGAGGGGTGGGGCATTCTACCCGAGCGCTCTTTCAAGGTGTGGCGCACGTCATGGCCTGCGACTCAAGCGAAGTACCGAGCGGGGTCACAAGCCCATGTCGTTCCAGACCCGTTGTGCACTGTGGTGGAGAATCCCGTGGCGTCTTGCCAGTGCCCGGCGGTCCTTGCTGTAGCCACCGCCAATCACGCCCATGACCGGAATGTCGCGGCCCAGACAATGACGCAGCACCGCTTCGTCGCGATTGGCCAGCCCCTGGTCGGTGAGCTGCAGATAACCCAGCGCATCATCCTTGTGGACATCGACCCCTGCGTCATACAGCACCAGGTCCGGCTTGTAGAACGGCAGCAGGTAGTTGAGCAGGTCGTCGACCACGTTGAGGTAATCGGCGTCGCCCATGCCCATCGGCAGCGGGATGTCCCAGTCGCTCTGCGCCTTGCGTGCCGGAAAGTTCTTTTCGCAGTGCAGCGAGACGGTAATGGCGTCCTCGGTATCAGCCAGAATGCGCGCCGTGCCGTCACCCTGATGCACATCGCAGTCGAAGATCAGCACCTTGTCCACGCGGCCGCTTTGCAGCAGGAACTGACTGATCACCGCCAGGTCATTGAAAATGCAGAAACCCGCCGGGTAGTCATAGTGCGCATGGTGGGTGCCGCCCGCCAGATGGCAGGCCAGACCATGCTTGAGAGCCTGCTCGGCAGTCAGCAGTGAGCCGCCCACCGCACGGATGGTTCGGCGTGCCAGAGCCTCGCTCCACGGCAGCCCGAGACGTCGCTGGTCTTCGCGCGACAGATCGCCGTCAAGGTAGCGGTTAATGTAGGAAGGATCGTGAGCCAGCGCCAGAATGTCCGCCGGGCACAACTCGGGACGCATTAATTGAACGTCACTGGTCAGGCCGCTGTCGATCAAGTAATCGCGCAACAAACGAAACTTGTCCATCGGGAAGCGATGATCCGCCGGGAAATCCGGGCTGTAGTCTTCGTGGTAGATAAGCGGTAGGGACATTTTGCGTCCGTTGAAGGGCCGAAACCCGATAGTGCCAGTAAAGTATCCGCACGCCCAGTTGTGTGGCGCACTGGATACCCGCACTGACGCCCACTCATGTCTCGTTACACGGGGGAATCGATGGAACCGATACTCAAGCTTGATAGCGCCCGACTGCTGATGCGGCAGTGGCGTGACGATGACTTGCCAGCGTTCGCCGACATGTGTGCGGACCTTCGTGTCATGCGCTATTTTCCGCAACCCCTTAGCCGTCTTGAAAGTGCTGCCATGATCGGACGGTTGCGTGGTCATTTTGCCGAGCTGGGCTTCGGGTTCTGGGCGCTGGAGCGCAAGGATACCGGCGAATTCATCGGTTTTACCGGGCTGCATGTCGTGGGTTTCAAGGCACCTTTTACGCCCGCTGTGGAAATCGGTTGGCGGCTGGCTTATGACCACTGGGGCCTGGGCTTTGCCAGCGAGGCGGCCTGGACCGCGCTGGGCTGTGGTTTCGAACGCCTGGAGCTGAAGGAGATCGTGTCGTTTACCGCGGTCAATAATCAGCCGTCGCAAAAGGTCATGCAGGCAATCGGCATGCAGCAGGATGAGTCCGGCAACTTCGATCACCCCAATCTGGAGGACGGCCACCCGCTCAAGCCGCACGTGCTGTACCGGATCAGTCATGAGCAGTGGCTCAAGACGCTGAAGCCTTGATCAGGGTGTAGATTGAATTAAGCCAACCATTTTAAATCTGTATCATTCCATTCCAGTGGGATGGGCTTGAGGCCTGTCGGAAAATGCAGCGACTGCCGTTGCCGTACCAGTGCAAAGTCGATGTATGAGAGGAATGAGAATGAGCCAAGTGCTGGATGATCTGGTTGAGCTGCTGACGCTGGAAGCCATTGAAGAAAACCTGTTCCGCGGGCATAGCCAGGATCTGGGCTTTCGCCAGTTGTTTGGTGGTCAGGTGCTGGGTCAGTCGCTGTCTGCCGCCAGTCAGACGGTTGAAGAGGACCGTCATGTTCACTCGCTGCACGGCTACTTTCTGCGTCCCGGCGATGCCGGTTTGCCGGTGGTCTATCAGGTGGATCGCGTACGTGACGGCGGCAGTTTCAGCACGCGCCGCGTCACTGCCATCCAGAAGGGCAAGCCGATCTTCACTTGCAGCGCGTCGTTTCAGTACGATGAAGAGGGCTTCGAGCATCAGGCACCGATGCCGCAGATTGTCGGTCCGGAAAACCTGCCGTCCGAGCTCGAGTTGCTGACCCGCCGCGCACACCTGATCCCTGAAGCGATGCACGACAAGTTTCTGCGTCCCAAACCGATCCAGTTCCGTCCGGTGACCTCCGAGGATCCGTACGATCCCAAGCCCGGCGAGCCCGTGAAGTACGTGTGGTTCCGCGCCGATGGCAGCCTCCCGGACGTGCAGGCACTGCATCGTTACATGCTCGCCTATGCCTCCGACTTCAACTTGCTGACCACGTCGCTGTTGCCACATGGCAAGACGGTCTGGCAGCGCGATATGCAGGTTGCCAGCCTTGACCATTCGCTGTGGTTTCACAACGACCTGCGCACCGATGACTGGCTGCTCTACGCGATGGACAGCCCCTGGGCAGGCAACTCGCGCGGCTTCTCGCGCGGCAGTATCTTCAACCGCGCCGGGCAACTGGTCGCATCGGTCAGTCAGGAAGGGCTGATCCGCCATCGTAAGGATTGGGCATGACACTCGAAGGTATACGGCACTGGGTGTTCGACATGGACGGTACCTTGACCGTCCCTATCCACGACTTCCCGGCCATCAAACGTGAATTGGGCATCCCTCAGGACGATGACATTCTCGGGCATCTTGCTGCGTTGCCTGCTGAGGAATCGGCGGCCAAGCACGCTTGGCTGCTGGAGCATGAACGCGAGCTGGCGCTGGCTTCGCAGCCTGCCGAGGGCGCGGTCGAGCTGGTTCGCGAGTTATCGGCGCGCGGTTATCGACTGGGCATACTCACCCGTAACGCTCAGGAGCTGGCGTATATCACCTTGAAGGCTATCGGCCTGGATGACTGCTTTGCGGTCGAGGATGTCCTGGGCCGCGACGAGGCGACCCCCAAACCGGACCCTGCAGGTTTGCTGAAACTGGCCACTCGCTGGAGTGTCGAGCCGAAGCAGATGGTCATGATCGGCGACTACATGCATGACCTGAACTGCGGCCGTGCGGCGGGCGCCAAGACTGTTCTGGTCAACCTGAAGGACAACCCCTGGCCGGATCTGACTGACTGGCATGCGGAGGATTGCACAGTGCTGCGCGGGATGCTGAGGTGATCTGAGCTGCCTACCTTGCCAGTGCGGAGCGCTCACCGTTATCCACAAGTCTTTGTGGGAGCGACCGGGGCGGCGATCCGCATTGCTCGCGAAGAAGGTATTTCAGTCGATGCATTTTCGACGACTATGTTGACCCTTTCGCGAACAAGTTCGCTCCCACGGCCTCCGGCCAGAATCAAAAGCGGACTTGTATGTGGCGTTGAACGCGGAGCGTGGGGACGATAGTTATATCCCTATCACTCAAAACGGCTTGAACAGCACCGCCTGACCTTCCGGTGAAGTGAAGATCCCGTCGCCGTTGTGGCCGACTTTCGGCACGATCACCAGACGCTGGTTCAGCCCTTCCGGGTGACGCTTCTGCAGATAGTTGAAGTAGTTCTGTCCGCGAATCAGGCGGTAGGGACCTTGCGCTTCGGCGGCACAGGTCTTGTCCAGCGCCGGGTGGTTGCGGTCGGTGTCCAGCTCGCCCATCAGGTAAGTGATGTCGCGCTTCACGTAATTCTTCTCGATGTCAGCCGGCTTTTCCTTGCCCGAGTAGAACGGCATCTTGTTGAGACCGTATTTCCAGTCGTTGAAGTTCGGGCAGCTCTGCGCGGTTACCGGCTCAGGTCGTTCCGCGTCGAAATAAGCGTAGGACGACGGATTGGCGATCACGTAGCGCAGCTTCACGCCTTCGCGTTGCAGCAAGGCGTCTTCCTTGCCGCCGATCATCGCGTAGCGCTGCACCACCTGGGCACCACCGGAGTGCCCGGCAATGACGATTTCCTTCAGGTTGGGAAACAGCTTGCTGTCGCTCAGGCGCTTGAGGATGTGGTCCAGCACCAGAAACGAGCTGACCGGCTTGGGATCGGTGGAGGTTGCACCTTCCATCCAGCTGTTCTGGCGCCAGCGCAGGATAGAGTCCGGCAGGTGGTGCGCGACGATATCCTTTTCATCCAGAAATTGCGGGGCGATCAGCAGGGTCTTGCTGCGCTCTCTGGACTGGTTGGCCGCACGTTCGATGCTGCGCAGGTAGGTTTGCGCATTGCGCAGGCGACCGTGCAGGACGATCACTACGCGCTCGATCTTCGGTTTGGGGTGTACCCACTCCTGGCTCAACCCCAGAGTCGCCTCAGCGCCATTGATGGCGAGGCGATCCGGGCTGATGGAATTGACCGCTTGATCCTCGGCATGCGCCCCGAGGCTCACGAAGGCAGTGCTCAACAACAGGACCAGAAGCGGTTTAATCATGTGCTCAGAGACTCTTGGCGGCGAACGTATCGCATTGATTGATTTGACCTTGGGCAAAGCCTGCCTTGAACCAGCGTACACGCTGTGCAGACGTGCCGTGAGTGAAGGAGTCCGGAGCGACTCGACCACTGCTTTGCTGTTGCAAGCGATCATCGCCGATAGCGTTGGCCGCGTTCAATGCTTCTTCAATATCACCCGGCTCGAGCCAGTTCAAACGATTTTGTGCGTTGTACGCCCAAACACCGGCAAAGCAGTCCGCCTGCAGCTCTTGGCGGACCAGTAAACCGTTGGCACCTTCCATTTTCTGCCCGGCCTGGCGAGCCTTGTCGACCTTGGCGGAAATGCCCAGCAGCGTCTGCACATGGTGCCCGACTTCGTGAGCGATCACGTAAGCCTGAGCGAAGTCGCCAGCGGCGGAAAAGCGCTGGGCCATTTCACGGAAGAAGTCCATGTCCAGATAGACCTGCTGGTCTGCCGGGCAATAGAACGGACCGGTTGCCGAGGTCGCGCGACCGCAGGCCGAGTTCACCTGGCCGCTGAACAGCACCAGCGTAGGGTCCTTGTATTCGCGACCATTCTGGGCGAACACGGCACGCCAGGTGTCCTCGGTATCGCCAAGGATGCTGCGCACGAATTCGGCCTGCTGGTCGTTGGCCGGCGGCGCTTCACGCGTCTGCGCGCTGGGTGGAGCGCTTTGCTCGGTTACTTGCCCGGTCAGTTGCCCGAGAATCTGCATCGGGTCCTGACCGGTGAGCAGGCCGATGGCGACGATGATGACGATGCCGCCCAGCCCCAGGCCCTTGCCGCCGATGCGCATGCCACCGCCGCCGCCACCACTGCTGCCGCCATCGCGCGCATCGACTACGTTGTCGCTGCGTCGGCCTTTTTTCCAGAGCATGTCGGATCCCTCTTCTTTTCGTGCAATGAGTGTCGCTGCTGATACGCGAATACGCCAGTCCGGCGTGTTCCGGCCAGCGTCGTGTGCAGAATGCGAGGGTATAGAGGTGCGCCGGGGCTGATTGGTTCGCGCAAGCTGTACCGTGGCTGTGTTTTGCTGAAATCCGCCGCTGTCAGGCTTGTTTGACGGTCTGCGCGTTGAGCATGTCCGGCGGCGAGGCGTCGGCAAAACGGTCGACCTGGCGCAACGATTTGAAGCCCGTCATCCAGGCACCGACCACGCCCAGCGTGCAGACGCCACCCATGATTGCGGCAGGGATGGCGCCGACCAGCGAGGCACTGGTGCCTGCGCGGAACTCGCCCAGCTCGTTGGAGGAGCCAATAAACAGCATGTTCACGGCATTGACCCGGCCGCGCATGTTGTCCGGCGTCGAGAACTGCACCAGCGCCGAACGAATGAACACGCTGACCATGTCCGCCGCGCCCGCGATCAGCAGGGCCAGGCATGACAGCCAGAACAGCGTCGACAGTGCAAACACCAGATTCGCTACGCCGAACAGGCCGACGGCGAGAAACATGGTCATGCCGACGTTGCGCTGCAGCGGGCGCATGCTCAGGTAAATGCCCACGCCCAGTTCTCCCAGGCTCATCGACGCCCGCAGCATGCCCAGCCCTTGCGGTCCGAGGTGCAGCACTTCATGGGCGTAGATCGGCAGCAGCGCCACCACGCCGCCGAGCAGCACGGCGAACAGGTCCAGCGAAATGGTGCCAAGGATGATTGGCCGCGAGCGAATGAAGGCGATACCTGCGGTGAACCGGCCCCAGGCGCTGGAGCCCAGTTCCACCGGTTTACCGGCAAAGGGCGTTGCCACGGGGGACAGAAACAGGATGCCGGCAATGAAGGCTGCGACGCAGACCGAATACGTCAGCTCTGCGCCGCCCAGCCAGTACAGATAGCCACCGATCAGCGGGCCACCGACGGTCGAGCAGCGCATGATCACGCTGTTGGTGGCAATGGCCGAGGGCAGCTGGTCGCGCGGGACAATCTGCGGCAACAGGCTTTGCAGCGCCGGACCGGTAAAGGCGCGGGCGCAGCCATACAGCATCAGCGCGCCGTAGATCAGCCGCAGGTCTTGCAGCTTCAGCGCCGAGAACACCAGCAGAATGACGCCACAAATCGCCTGCACCCCCCAGCTGAGCATCAGGATGATCTTGCGGTTGTAGCGGTCGATCAGATCCCCGGCAGGCATCAACAGCAGCAACATGGGAATGAACTGAGCAAGGCCCACATACGCCAGCGCCATCGGCTCGCGGGTCATGTCATACACCTGCCAGGCAACGACCACCGCCTGAATCTGCATGGCAAACACCGCCATCAGACGCGAGAGGATAAAACTGACGAAACCGGGCTGGCTGGACAACTTGACCGGGGCAGAAGGCGCGGAAGACTCGGAGCTCAAGAAAAAGGATCCCATCGAAGCAGCTGATTCAGGTTTTTGGTTTATACCCCAGCGTATCGATAGGAAGCTAATAAATATTCTGACAGTTTCGCCGTGACGGGTATGAAAGAATCTGCGCCGCGCCGCCTGTTCAGGATAGGACGCGGAGCGTCCGGAACGGCATGCGACGCAGAGCGCCGCACGATAGTCGAGATTATCGTTCCTCACGCTACAGCGTGGGAATGCCGTGGGTGACGCTCTGCGTCACAGATCTACGCCGCGCCGCCTGTTCAGGATAGGACGCAGAGCGTCCAGAACGGCATGCGACGCGGAGCGTCGCACGATAGTGGCGTCCGGGGAGCTTCAACGGCGAACCAGCAGCACGCCCGATTCCATGTGGTGGGTGTACGGAAACTGATCGAACAGCGCGCAGCGCTCGACCCGGTGGGTGTCGTGCAGTTGGGCGATGTTGGCGGCCAGGGTTTCCGGGTTGCAGGAAATGTACAGAATGCGTTCGAAGCGCCGGGTCAGTTCGCAGGTGTCCGGGTCCATGCCGGCGCGGGGCGGGTCGACGAACACGCTGCCGAAATCGTAGCTCTTCAAGTCCACGCCGTGCAGACGACGGAACGGGCGCACTTCATTCAGGGCTTCGGTCAGTTCTTCGGCTGACAGGCGCACCAGCGTGACGTTGTCCACGCCGTTGTCATCCAGGTTGCTCAGCGCCGCGTTGACCGAGGTCTTGCTGATTTCGGTCGCCAGCACCTTGCGCACGCGGGTGGCCAGCGGCAGGGTGAAGTTGCCATTGCCGCAATACAGCTCCAGCAGGTCGTCCTGCCGCTCGCCCAGCGCGTCGAAGGCCCAGTTGAGCATCTTGCCGTTCACCGTGCCGTTGGGCTGAGTGAAAGCGCCTTCCGGTTGCCGGTAGCTGAACGTACGGCCAGCCACGTCGAGCTTCTCGGTCACGTAATCATGACCGATGACCAGCTTCTGACCTTTGGAGCGGCCAATCAGGCTGACGTCCAGTTCGGCAGCCAATTGCTCGGCTGCGGCCTGCCATTCGGCGTCCAGCGGGCGGTGATAACACAGGGTAATCATCGCGTCGCCTGCCAGCGTGGTCAGAAAGTCCACCTGAAACAGCTTGTGGTTCAACGTCGGGCTGGCTTCCCAGCGTTCGCGCAGCACCGGCATCAGCGCGTTGATGCGCTCGCTGGCGATCGGCAGGCCTTCGAGCAGGATCGGTGTCCTGTTGTCGCCCGGCGCGAACATCGCGTAGTAGCGCTTCTGGTCTTCGCGCCACAGGCGGAACTCGGCGCGCAGCCGATAGTGTTCGCGTGGCGAGTCGAACACCTGCGGCTCGGGTGCATCGAACGGCGCCAGCAACTCGCGCAGGCGGACGGTTTTTTCTTCGAGCTGACGGTCGTAGCTCGCAGGGTCGAAGGGAACACTCATGCGTTGAACCAGCCCAGCTTGATCACGAACAGGATCGACAGGATCACCAGCGCGGAATTCAGCTCGCGCCAGCGTCCCGACAGCAGTTTGATCGCGGTCCAGGAAATGAAGCCAAAGGCGATGCCGTTGGCAATGGAGTAGGTGAATGGCATGGCCAGGGCAGTGATGACTACTGGCGCTGCGACTGTGATGTCATCCCAGTCGATTTCCGCCATGCCGGACGCCATCAATACGGCGACGAACAGCAGCGCGGGTGCGGTCGCGAAGGCCGGCACGCTGCCGGCCAGCGGGGCGAAGAACAGCGCCAGCAGGAACAGCACGGCGACCACTACGGCGGTCAGACCTGTGCGGCCACCCGCACTTACGCCTGCAGCCGACTCGATGTAGCTGGTGGTGGTCGAGGTGCCCAGCAGGGAGCCGGCCATTGCGGCAGTACTGTCGGCGATCAGCGCACGGCCCATCTTCGGCATGTGCCCGTCCTTGCCCATCAGCCCGGCGCGTTTGGCCACGCCGATGAGGGTGCCGGAGTTGTCGAAGATATCGACGAACAGGAAGGCGAAGATGATGCTGACCAGACCGACGTCCAGCGCACCCATGATGTCCAGTTGCATGAACGTGGGTGCCAGCGAAGGCGGCATCGACACCACACCGCCAAACGGCGAGAAGCCCAGGGCGATGGACACCAGGGTGACCGCGAGGATGCCGATCAGCACGGCGCCGCGCACTTTGAGGTAATCCAGGGCCACGATCAAAAAGAAGCCCAGCGTCGCCAGTACCGGGGCTGGCTGTTTGAGATCGCCCATGCCGACCATGGTCGCCGGGTTGCTGACCACGATACCGGCGTTATGCAGGGCGATCAGCGCCAGAAACAGGCCGATACCGGCTGCAATCGCCGAGCGCAGGGGCAGGGGAATGCTGTTGATGATCCATTCACGGATCCGGAAGATCGACAGGATGAAGAACATCACCGCTGAAATGAACACCGCGCCCAGCGCCACCTGCCAGCTGTGACCCATGTGCAGGACCACGGTGTAGGTAAAGAATGCGTTCAAACCCATGCCCGGTGCCAGGGCGATCGGGTAGTTGGCGATCAGGCCCATGACCGTCGAGCCGATGGCCGCTGCCAGGCAGGTGGCGACGAACACGGCGCCCTTGTCCATGCCGGTTTCGCCGAGGATGCTCGGGTTGACGAACAGGATGTAAGCCATCGCCAGGAAAGTCGTGACGCCCGCAAGAATCTCGGTCCGCACGTTGGTGTTGTGTGCCTTGAGTTGAAACAGCCTTTCCAGCATGTCTGGCTCTCCGTGACGCGGCGCGCGTCGTGAATGATCGACTCCAGCAGCAAAGCACAGACTGCAGGGCAGCCCGTTTGATTTTTGCGGCTCGGAAAAAGCCGCGCATCATACCAGCAGCTTGGCGGGATGGCTGCCTGTGGATGACGGCCTTTCGATGACAAGTACGCTCATCAAGAAAGCCTGAACGTTGCAAACCTCGCGAAGTCCCACCCCTTAAGACGCATAAAAAGTGCGCTAAGCGACCGCCTACCGTGAGGTTTCCATGAGTGCAACGACCCCGAACCCCCAGGACTTCGCCACCCACGCGATTTCTCTGACCCTGAACGGACAGCTCCGCCAACTGGATGTGCTGCCCTGGACCACCTTGCTTGACCTGCTGCGCGATCAGCTCGATCTGGTCGGCACCAAGAAAGGCTGCGACCACGGCCAGTGCGGTGCATGTACCGTACTGCGCGACGGCACGCGCATCAATGCCTGCCTGACGCTGGCGATCATGTGTGACGGCGCCGAGCTGACCACCATTGAAGGCCTGGCCGATGGCGACCAGTTGCACCCCATGCAGCAGGCGTTCATCAAGAACGATGCGTTCCAGTGCGGCTACTGCACGCCCGGGCAGATCTGCTCGGCTGTCGGGCTGGCCAATGAAGGTCGCGCCAGCACGCGTGCCGAGATTCAGGAACTGATGAGCGGTAACCTGTGCCGCTGCGGTGCCTACAGCAATATTCTCGCCGCCGTCGAAGAGGCGTTGCCACAGTTCCACAATGCGGCGCCGAAGCCTGAGGTGAACGCATGAATCCGTTTACCTACAGCAAGCCGACCGACATCACCGCAGCGGTCAACCTGAGCGGCCCGGCCACGCGCTTCATTGCGGGCGGCACCAACCTGCTCGACTTGATGAAAGAAAACGTCGCCACGCCCGAGCACCTGATCGACATCACCGGCCTGCCTTTAAGGGATGTCACTGAAACCGCCTCGGGCGGTCTGATGATCGGTGCGTTGGTCAGCAACGCCGACCTGGCCTATCACCCGTTGATCGAAGCGCGTTACCCGCTGCTGAGCAAAGCGGTGCTGGCCGGCGCTTCGCCGCAGTTGCGCAACATGGCCAGCACTGGCGGCAACCTGCTGCAACGCACCCGCTGCTATTACTTCTATGACACCGGCGTGCCGTGCAACAAGCGCGAACCGGGCAGCGGCTGTCCTGCGCGCAGCGGCGTGAATCGCATTCACGCGATTCTCGGTGCCAGCGAAGATTGCGTTGCGACTCACCCTTCCGACATGTGCGTGGCCCTGGCTGCGCTGGAAGCGGTGGTGCATGTCCAGGGACGTGCTGGTCGTCGCACCATCGAGTTCGCGGATTTCCACCGCCTGCCGGGTGATGCGCCGCAGCGTGACAATCAGTTGGCCGACGATGAGTTGATCATCGCCGTCGAGCTGCCTGCAAACGGCTTTGTCAGCCACAACGCTTATCTGAAAATCCGCGACCGTGCGTCCTACGCGTTTGCCCTGATATCGGTGGCTGCCGCCATCGATCTGGACGGCGAGGTGATTCGCGACGTGCGTCTGGCATTGGGCGGTGTCGCGCACAAGCCATGGCGCGACAAGGCGGTCGAAGCGCTGCTGATCGGCAAGCCGGTCACCCGCGAGAACTTCGCCGCTGCCGCAGACGCCATGCTTGAAGATGCCCAGCCTCTGGAGCACAACGGTTTCAAGGTCAGACTGGCCCGCCGCGCGATCATTCGTGCCTTGAGCGATGCCGCAACAGGAGGGAGCGCCCAATGAACCAGCCATTTTCGCCAATGGGCAAGCCTGTGGACCGCGTCGACGGCCGATTGAAAGTGACCGGTGGCGCACGTTACGCCGGTGAATACCCTGAAGAAGGGTTGCTTTACGGCAGCGTGGTCTCCAGCACCATCGCCAACGGGCGCGTCGCCAGCATCGATACGAGCGAGGCAATGAAGGTGCCGGGTGTGGTCGCGGTCATCGACCACACCAATCGTCCTTCGCTGGCCAGCTACGACGAAAACTATGAAGACGCCGATTCGGCTGACGGGTCGCCGTTTCGTCCTTTCTACAACGACAACGTGATGTACAGCGGTCAACCGCTTGCGCTGGTCGTTGCCGATACGCTGGAGCTGGCGCGGCATGCTGGCTCGCTGGTGCGTATCGAGTACGAGCAGCAGGAGCACCAGACCGATCTGCAGGCCATGCTCGACACCGCTTATGACGCGCCTGCCGAATTGCCGCCGCCGCGTGGCAACTTTGAGGGTGAACTGGCCAGCTCTGCGCTGAGTGTGGACGTGACGTACAGCACGCCCAGCGAATACCACAACCCAATGGAGCCGCACGCGTCGACCGTCCTGTATCAGGCCGATGGCAGCTTGCAGATTCACGACAAGACGCAGGGTACGCAAAACTGTCAGGACTACCTGCACAAGGTCTTTGGCCTGGAAAAGGACAAGATCCGTGTGCTGGCCGCCTTTGTCGGTGGTGCCTTCGGCTCCGGCCTGCGCCCGCAATATCAGTTGCCGCTGGCGGTGATGGCTGCATTGCACCTCAAGCGCTCCGTGCGCCTGACGCTGACCCGGCAGCAAATGTTCACCTTCGGTTATCGCCCGCGCACCATTCAGCGTCTGCGTCTGGGTGCGGCTGCCAACGGCCGTTTGCTGGCCGTCGGTCATGAGGCCATCGGGCAGACTTCGCGCTTCGAAGATTTCAGCGAACACGTGGTGGAATGGAGCGGCATGCTCTATCACTGCGACAACGTGAAGTTGACCTATAAGCTGGTGCCGCTGGATGTGTTCACGCCGCTCGACATGCGTGCGCCAGGTGCTGCTCTGGGCATGATCGGCCTGGAATGCGCCATGGACGAGCTGGCTTACGCCTTGGCCATCGACCCGGTGCGCCTGCGTCTGACCAACTACGCCGAGCGCAACGGTAACGAAGACAAGCCGTATTCGAGCAAGGAATTGCGCGAATGCTACGCCCAGGGTGCCGAACGCTTTGGCTGGTCCAGCCGTAACCCTGAGCCACGCAGCATGCGCCAAGGCCGTCAACTGGTCGGCTGGGGCATGGCCGGCGGTGTCTGGGAGGCCATGCAGATGAAGGCCAGCGCCAAGGCGCGTCTGCAAGGTGACGGCAAGCTGGTGGTCAGTAGTGCTACCACCGACATCGGCACCGGCACTTATACCGTCATGACGCAGATCGCTGCAGAATCGTCGGGTATCGAAGTGGATAACGTCAGCTTCCTGCTGGGTGATTCTTCATTGCCGACTGCGCCGTTGCAGGGTGGCTCGTTCACGGTTTCTTCAGTCGGTACTGCGGTGCAACAGGCCTGTCAGGCTTTGCAGCGTCAGGTACTGGAAGTTGCCAAGGGGCAGCATCCACAATTCGCTTCCGTGACGCCGGATCAGGTTCGCTTCGAAGCGGGCAAGCTGCACATAGGCGATCAGGCGCTATCGATGGCTGAACTGGCAGCGTCTCAGGCTCACGGTGTCATTGAGGTGCAAGTCGACGCCGAACCGGACAAGAAGCGCGAAGCCTATGCGGCAGCGACGCACTCAGCGGTGTTCGTTGAGGTGCTGGTTGACGAGGATCTGGGCACTATCAAGGTCAATCGTGTGGTCAGTGCCGTCGCAGCGGGCAGGGTCGTGAACCCGAAAATGGCGCGCAGTCAGATTCTGGGTGGCGTTGTCTGGGGTATGGGCATGGCGCTTCAGGAAGAGGCGATGCTTGACCACGACCTGGGCCGTCCGATGAACCACAGCCTGGCCGAGTACCACATCCCGGTGAACGCTGACATCGGCGACATCGACGTGCTGTTTGTCGAAGAACACGACGATATCGTCAACGCGCTGGGCTCCAAGGGCGTCGGTGAAATCGGCATCGTGGGCGTCCCGGCAGCGATCGCCAACGCGATCTATCACGCCACCGGCAAGCGGATCCGCGAGTTTCCGATCACGCTGGATAAGCTGTTGTAACAGCGACCGCAAATCCAACGGCCTATCATGCCAATGCTCTGCATTGGCATGCGGTGCGTGACGCTCTACATCCTCCTGCGCAGGCAGTGCGGCGCAGGTGTGACGCGGAGTGTCACGAACGGCATTCCTACGCGGAGCGTGAGGAACGATAGGTGCCCGGAAGGACTCCGCATCTGCAAGCGCCGTGCAGGTGAGACAACCCGCCACGCGACAATAGACCACACGACTTTAATGGCTGAACAGGACTACTCTTTGATGGTCGATTGATCTGCATCATTGCGTTCAGGCAATGATCGGTGCATCGACCAGCGTTTCCGCCATTGGAAACGCCAGAATAAAGAAACATAAGCACTCATTACCGTGGGGGCAATCGCTGTTGGCTTGCGGCCGGCAGCAGGTTTCATCTGAGAGAGGAACATCCTATGTTCGGTTTAGAGGCTATAGATCTCGCCCGGATCCAGTTCGCATTCACGATTTCGTTTCACATCCTGTTTCCTGCCATCACTATTGGTCTGGCAAGTTACCTGGCTGTGCTCGAAGGCCTGTGGCTGAAGACCCGCGATGACGTCTACCGTGACCTGTACCACTTCTGGTCGAAGATTTTTGCTGTCAACTTCGGCATGGGCGTGGTTTCCGGGCTCGTCATGGCCTACCAGTTCGGCACCAACTGGAGCCGCTTCTCCGACTTCGCAGGTGCTGTGACCGGGCCGTTGCTGACCTACGAAGTGCTGACCGCGTTCTTCCTCGAGGCGGGCTTCCTCGGTGTCATGCTGTTCGGCTGGAATCGTGTCGGCCGCAACCTGCACTTCTTCTCCACGGTAATGGTCGCCATCGGCACGCTGATCTCCACCTTCTGGATTCTGTCGTCCAACAGCTGGATGCAGACGCCGCAAGGGTTCGAGATCATTGACGGTCGGGTCATTCCCACTGACTGGTTCGCCGTGGTCTTCAACCCGTCGTTCCCTTATCGCCTGACGCACATGGCGATTGCCGCATTCGTGGCGACGGCGTTCTTCGTCGGTTCGTCGGCTGCCTGGCACCTGTTGCGGGGCCGTGACACTCCTGCGGTACGCAAGATGCTCTCGATGGCCATGTGGATGGCCCTGCTGGTGGCGCCTGTCCAGGCTGTCGTCGGTGACTTCCACGGTCTGAATACGCTCAAGCATCAGCCTGCGAAGATCGCGGCCATCGAAGGTCACTGGGAGAACGTCGGTGACGAACCGACCCCGCTGATCCTGTTCGGCATTCCCGACATGAAGGAAGAGCGGACCAAGTTCGCGGTGGAAATTCCGTACCTGGGCAGCCTGATCCTGACTCACAGTCTCGACAAGCAGGTGCCGGCGCTCAAAGAGTTCAAGCCTGAGGATCGCCCTAACTCGACAATCGTGTTCTGGTCGTTCCGGGTCATGGTCGCCCTCGGCATGCTGATGATCTTCACCGGCCTGTGGAGCCTGTGGCTGCGCAAGCGCGGCACGCTGTATAACTCGCGTCCTTTCCTGTACCTGGCATTGTGGATGGGGCCGTCTGGCCTGATCGCGATTCTCGCAGGCTGGTTCACCACCGAAATTGGTCGTCAGCCTTGGGTCGTGTACGGCCTGATGCGTACCGCGGATGCGTCGTCCGGGCACAGCGTGGCGCAGATGAGCATCACCCTGGTGTTGTTCGTGGTCGTCTACTTCGTGCTCTTCGGTACAGGTCTTGGCTACATGATGCGTCTGGTTCGCAAAGGGCCGAAAGCCTACGTCGAACATGTGCCTCACGGTGGTCCCGGCCAGCAACGCACACCGGCCCGTCCGCTCTCCGCCGCTGTTGAAGGCGAAGAAGATGGCGGCAATCTTGACCCGCTCGGCAAGGGGATTTAAGCCATGGGTATCGATCTTCCGCTGATCTGGGCCGTCATCATCGTCTTCGGCATCATGATGTACGTGGTGATGGACGGCTTCGATCTGGGTATCGGGATTCTCTTCCCGTTCATGAAGGACAGCTCCGACCGCGACGTGATGATGAACACCGTCGCGCCGGTCTGGGACGGCAACGAAACCTGGCTGGTGCTGGGCGGTGCGGCATTGTTCGGTGCTTTCCCGCTGGCCTACTCGGTGGTCCTGTCTGCGCTGTACCTGCCGCTGATGTTCATGCTCATGGGCCTGATCTTCCGTGGCGTGGCATTCGAGTTCCGCTTCAAGGCGACCGAGCTGAAGCGCCACTGGTGGGACAAGGCGTTCATTGGCGGCTCGCTGGCTGCGACCTTCTTCCAAGGCGTGGCACTGGGCGCCTACATTGAAGGCATTCCGGTGGTCGATCGCCAGTTTGCCGGAGGCTCGCTGGACTGGCTCTCGCCGTTCCCGATGTTCTGCGGGCTGGCCTTGATCGTTGCCTATGCGCTGCTGGGCTGCACCTGGCTGATCATGAAAACCGAAGGCTCGCTGCAGAAGGCGATGCATGATCTGGCACGTCCGCTGGCCCTTGCAGTGCTCGCGGTCATGGCCGTGGTCAGCCTGTGGACGCCGCTGGCTCATGCTGATATCGCGCATCGCTGGTTCAGCACGCCCAACCTGTTCTGGTTCATGCCAGTACCGATTCTGGTGCTGGTGACCATGTACGGTCTGTTCAAGGCGGTGGCCCGCAATGCTCACTACACGCCGTTTCTGCTGACCCTGTTGCTGATTTTTCTGGGCTACAGCGGTCTGGGGATCAGCCTGTGGCCGAACATCATTCCGCCTTCGGTATCGATCTGGGCAGCCGCCGCACCGCCGCAGAGCCAAGGCTTCATGCTGGTGGGCACACTGTTCATCATTCCGTTCATCCTGGGCTACACCTTCTGGAGCTACTACGTGTTCCGCGGCAAGGTGACGGCTGCAGACGGTTATCACTAGTCCGAACCGAGGAGAATGACGATGTCTGGTAAGAATTCCATGCACGATCCTGATCCGGCGCTGAGCAAGCCGCTCTGGCAACGACTGGCCTGGCTGGTCGGAATCTGGGCGGGCAGCGTATTTGCGCTGTTCATCGTGGCCAGCCTGATGCGCATGTTCATGAGCGCAGCGGGCCTGACGACACACTGATACTGAATTCCCGTTCGTGTCCTCCGGACACGTTTTGCGACCCTCTTGCCACTCGCGTGGCAAGGGGGTCTTTTTTTTGTGCCGTGGGCCTGGGTTACTTGCGGGCTTTCAGAATCACGAATTTCGGCGTGGCGGCGACTTGCTCGACGCCGCGGAACAGGCGCGACAGCTTGGTGTGATAACCCAGGTGGCGATTGCCGACGATGTACAGCGCCCCGCCGGTCACCAGAGCGGCCCGGGCCTGAAGAAACATCCGCCAGGCAAGAAAGTCGCCAACCACTTGCTGCTGGTGGAAGGGCGGGTTGCACAGCACCACATCCAGCGAGTCAGGCTCCTGCATCTCCAGACCGTCGCCTGCGCGAAGCTGTACGTCGCGATCCCCCAGCGTCGCTTGCCAGTTCTCGGCTGCCGATTGCACGGCCATGAACGACTCGTCGACCAGCGTGTAGTGCGCCTGCGGGTTGTCCAGCGCGCTGGCAATGGCCAGCACGCCGTTACCGCAACCCAGGTCTGCGACCCTTGCCGTACCAAGGTTTTTCGGCAGATGCGGCAGGAAGGCGCGGGTGCCGATGTCCAGCCCGTCGCGGCAGAACACATTGGCATGGTTGAGCAGTTCGATGGCCGGATCATCCAGCCGGTAGCGCGTCGGGTAGGGCGAGGTGCGCACTTCCATGGGCTGTGGCGTGGCGAACAGCAATCTGGCTTTTTTTACTGCCAGCGAGGCCTGTACCGGTCCGACATATTCCTCCAGCAAGTCGCCCGCCGAGCGCGGCAAATGCTTGACCATTGCCGCAGCGATGACCCGAGCGCCGGGGGCCAGTTGACCTTGCAGGCGTATCAGTTGCTCTTCGAGAAGCGCCAGGGTCTTGGGCACCCGGATCAGCACCCAGTCGAATGGCCCCTGCAACGCTTCGCTGGCCGGTATGTGCGGTACTGCGTCGTAGCTCATGCCGTTGCGTGCCAGATTTTTTTCCAGCCCCTGCGCCGCCAGAAACGAGTCGGTGCTGCTGATCACCGTGGCATGTGGCGCGAGACTTGCCGCCAACGCGCCGAAACTGTCATTGAGCACCAGAACCCGGCTTTGCAGGCTCAGCCCTGCTTCTGCAACATGATTGAGCAGGTATTCGTCAGCGGCATCGAAGGCCTGCAGGGGCTCATCCTGTTGCTCGGGTTGGCGAATGAGATCAAGTTCAGCGAAGGGACTGATGAGCAGGGGCATTGGCGGGAGAACTCTGTGCAATCGAAGGTATGTCAGTGAGCCCGATGACAGGTGGGCTCGCTGAGACAGACGATTTTACGTATTTTTTCGTTCCGATACCTGTCTGATTGCGCGGTGATTGCCCGTTTTGTCAGAACATCCCGCTGAGCGCGGCTTGTACGGCGGCAGCCGTCTTGTTGCAAACGCCCATTTTTTGAATGGCGCTGGCAATGTGGAAGTGAATGGTGCGCTCCTTCAGGCAGAGGATCATTGCGATGTCGCCAGCTGTTTTGCCTTCAGCGGACCATTTGAGGACTTCGATTTCTCTCTGAGTCAGGTTTTTTGCTGGCGAGGGCTGTGAGAAATTTATGTCCATCGTGTTCATGTAGCCTCCTTGCAGTACGTGTACAGACCTTGCTGGGTGTTTATCCAGTTTAGGGACAAATACGTGGCAGTCCGTGGTGGCGCGGATCAGCCGGACGGATGGGCTGATGGCACTTGGCAGCGTGCTCTGGGGCTGTCGGCTGAAACCCCCGCGCGAGAAGGGTCGGGGTAATCGGCTCTGTGGATGTTCGACCCTGCAAGGGCTGATGCAAGAACCAAATACTCTAAGCTGCAGAGCCCGTTGCCGGTAATCCATCACAAACAGCCGGTGTTTATCGAGCCTGCTTTGCGGGACACTGGGCGCTGCTTTCCATATTCAGGAGTTCAAAGCGCACCATGACCGTCAGTGACGACAAATTCACCCGACAGACACTGCAGCGTGTCACGCCGCTGACCGCGAACCTGTTCACCCTGAGTACCACGCGTGATCCCGGTTTTCGCTTTCGTGCCGGACAGTTTGCGCGTCTCGGGGTGACCAAGGCCGACGGCACGGTGGTATGGCGTGCCTATTCGATGGTTTCTTCTCCGCACGATGAGTTTCTGGAGTTTTTTTCCATCGTGGTGCCGGATGGCGAATTCACCAGCGAGTTGAGCCGCTTGCGTGAGGGCGACAGTCTGTTGGTGGAAAAGCAGGCGTTTGGTTATCTGACTCTGGATCGTTTCATTGACGGTCGCGATCTCTGGCTGTTATCCACAGGCACTGGGGTCGCACCGTTTCTGTCGATCCTTCAGGATTTCGAGGTCTGGGAGAAGTTCGAGCGGGTGATTCTGGTGTACAGCGTGCGTGAGTCGCGCGAGCTGGCCTATCAGCAATTGATTGCCGAATTGATGCAGCGTGAGTACCTGGCTGAATACGCGGACAAGTTTCTGTTTTTGCCTACGGTGACCCGCGAGCAGCATCCGGGTGCATTGAATGGGCGTATCACGCAGTTGATCGAAAACGGAGAGCTGGAGCGCGCTGCCGGTATTGCCCTCACGCCGGAGCATTCGCGGGTGATGTTGTGTGGCAATCCGCAGATGATCGATGACACTCGGGCGATTCTCAAGCAGCGCGAGATGCGCTTGAGCCTGTCACGCAAGCCGGGGCAAGTGGCGGTGGAAACGTATTGGTGATGGCTGGCGGCTGGCTACGGCTATCGTGCCGAGCATTGGCACGATAGTCACATAACTATCGTTCCTCACGCTCCGCGTGGGAATGCAGTTCATGACGCTCCGCGTCACACCGCGGCTTTTCTTTGTCAGGCGGATCAGCGCCAGGACGCAGCCGTCACTTACGTCGCAATTTGCGTCATCAGTGACATCGCGGTTGAAAGGCGCTGCGTGGGGGCGATGGCCTGCAGGTGCAGGCCTTACTCAATCAAGGCGTACGCGCAGGATCCACGGTAATGGGCGCTGCCGGTTTGCTCTGCTCCTTGAGCAGGTCGCGGATTTCGCTCAGCAGGATTTCCTGCTTGGTGGGCGTTGGCGGCAGGGTAGGCGCTTTGGCTTCTTCGCGTTTCAGGCGGTTGATGGCCTTGACGCCCATGAAGATCGCGAACGCGACGATAATGAAGTCGATAACGGTCTGGATGAACTTGCCGTAAGCCAGCAGTACCGCAGGTGCGGTCCCTTGCGCGGGGCGCAGGGTGACCGCCAGGTCACTGAAGTCGACGCCGCCAATCAACAGGCCCAGCGGCGGCATGATGACATCGCCGACGAACGAAGAAACGATCTTGCCGAATGCCGCGCCGATGATAATACCGACGGCCATATCAACTACGTTGCCTTTGACCGCGAATGCCTTGAATTCCTTAAGCACGCTCATGGGGTAATTCCTTGTAGCAGATAAATTTGATCCGGATGAGTGTAGCCCAGACGTACTGCTGCCGCCCGTGCCACGTTCAATCGACCGGAGTCGTCCGCGTAAGTTTTATCCGGTTTTCAAAAGCAGTCGTCGCCCTGCGACTGGCAGGTGTTGCAACCTGCGTTATCATGGGCGTTTTCTAACGACTGGGGTTGTCATGGCCAAGGCCAAACGCTTGTACGGCTGCACCGAGTGCGGCGCGACATTTCCCAAGTGGGCGGGCCAGTGCAGCGAATGCGGTGCCTGGAACACACTGGTCGAAACCATGATTGAAAGCGGTGCCGCCGCGCCGCCTACCGGGCGTACCGGCTGGACCGGTTCCCAGGCGCAGATCAGGACCCTGGCGGAGGTCAGTGTCGAAGAGATTCCGCGCTTCTCCACCAACTCCACCGAGCTGGACAGGGTGCTCGGCGGCGGTCTGGTTGATGGTTCGGTGGTGCTGATCGGCGGTGACCCCGGCATCGGCAAGTCCACGATCCTCTTGCAGACGCTGTGCAACATTGCCCAGCGCATGCCCGCGTTGTACGTCACGGGTGAGGAATCCCAGCAGCAGGTCGCCATGCGTGCCCGTCGTCTGGGACTGCCGCAGGACAAGCTGCGGGTCATGACCGAAACCTGCATCGAGACCATCATTGCCACCGCCAAGGTCGAGAAGCCCAAGGTGATGGTGATCGATTCGATCCAGACGATTTTCACCGAACAGTTGCAGTCGGCCCCCGGCGGCGTGTCGCAGGTTCGCGAAAGCGCTGCCTTGCTGGTGCGTTACGCCAAGCAGAGCGGCACGGCGATCTTCCTGGTCGGTCACGTCACCAAGGAAGGCGCCTTGGCCGGTCCGCGCGTGCTTGAGCACATGGTCGACACCGTGTTGTATTTCGAGGGCGAGTCGGACGGGCGCCTGCGCCTGCTGCGGGCGGTGAAGAACCGCTTTGGCGCGGTCAACGAGCTGGGCGTGTTCGGCATGACCGACAAGGGCCTGAAAGAAGTCTCCAATCCGTCTGCGATCTTTCTTACCCGCGCGCAGGAAGAAGTGCCGGGCAGTGTGGTCATGGCGACCTGGGAAGGCACGCGGCCGATGCTGGTGGAGGTGCAGGCGCTGGTGGACGACAGTCACATGTCCAACCCGCGCCGCGTGACGCTGGGTCTGGATCAGAATCGTCTGGCCATGCTGCTGGCTGTTCTGCACCGCCACGGCGGCATTCCCACTCACGACCAGGACGTGTTTCTCAACGTGGTAGGTGGGGTGAAGGTGCTGGAAACCGCATCCGACCTGGCCTTGATGGCAGCCGTAATGTCCAGCCTGCGCAATCGTCCGCTGCCGCATGACTTGCTGGTGTTCGGTGAGGTGGGGCTGTCGGGTGAAGTCAGGCCGGTGCCCAGTGGACAGGAGCGCCTCAAGGAGGCCGCCAAGCACGGCTTCAAACGCGCCATCGTGCCCAAGGGCAATGCGCCTAAGGAGGCGCCGCCCGGTTTGCAGATCATTGCCGTTACGCGACTGGAACAGGCCCTGGATGCGCTGTTCGAGTAACCTCGCCCTGAGGATTATTCCTGCAGTTCGATCAAGGCTGCCAGTTCCCGATCCAGTTCCTCGGGATCTCCGAGGTTCAATTCGACCAGCCGCCTCAGGTGGCTGATCGAGTCCAGCCCTATGTGCCGGCAAACGCATCCCAGTTGCCGTTTGTTGTCATGAGTGATTTCGACATCCATTTTCACATGGGCATCGTTGCTTAGAATGATGTCAACTTCAAAGGGCTGCGTCTGATCACCGTTCCACGGATCAGGCCGTTCGATCAGCAGCCCTTTGAGGGACAGGTCGACCAGTTGCACTTTCCAGCTTTTGTCGCCTTGCTTCAGATCGGTCTTGGCATCAAAGGCAATGCGTTTGAAACGACGGCGATCTGCAGGTGAGTCGGTCATCGAATGAACTCTCTTGTTGACCGCCGCCGGAGTCAGCGTGCAGGTCGTTATCTGATCGATTCTGTTGTCCATGCACGATAGACCGTAAAGCAATTGCAGAACAGTTCCGCATCACGGTTTTGTGATCGGGACGCCATCTGTCGAGGCCATTCCAGCCCTCTATGCCGGGTATCTGCCGCAATTGATCAAATTTCGACCTAGACCTTGGTTGGGGGTGGTCTTTCGCTGATCCGGCGCTAAACTCGCATGGCTTGCCTTCTAGTCAACTCTGCTGGAATAAAAAAAATGAAAAATAATAATAGTCTGATGCGCCATGTTCCCTGGCTCATCATCGCCATTGTCGGGGCATGTGCCCTTGGGGTCGTGGCCTTGCGTCGCGGAGAGGCGATCAACGCCTTGTGGATAGTGGTCGCTGCGGTAGCTATCTACCTGGTTGCCTATCGTTACTACAGTCTTTTCATCGCCACTCACGTCATGCAGCTCGATCCGCTGCGTGCGACACCGGCAGTGGTCAACAACGACGGTCTGGACTATGTGCCGACCAACAAACACATCCTCTTCGGTCACCACTTTGCAGCCATCGCCGGCGCAGGCCCGCTGGTCGGCCCGGTACTGGCAGCGCAAATGGGCTATCTGCCCGGCACGCTCTGGCTGATTGCCGGCGTGGTGCTGGCCGGTGCGGTGCAGGACTTCATGATCCTGTTCCTTTCCACGCGCCGTAACGGTCGCTCGCTGGGCGACATGGTGCGCGAGGAAATGGGCCGTATTCCCGGCACCATCGCGCTGTTCGGCTGTTTCCTGATCATGATCATCATCCTTGCGGTGCTGGCGCTGATCGTGGTCAAGGCCCTGGCCGAGAGCCCGTGGGGCATGTTCACGGTAATGGCGACGATCCCGATCGCGATGTTCATGGGCATTTATATGCGCTACATCCGTCCGGGGCGCATTGGTGAGATCTCCATTGTCGGCGTCATTCTGTTGCTCGGTTCGATCTGGGTCGGCGGCATGGTCGCGGCGGATCCGACCTGGGGTCCGATGTTCACGTTCACCGGTGTGCAGATCACCTGGATGCTGGTCGGCTACGGTTTTGTCGCGGCCATGCTGCCGGTCTGGCTGCTGCTTGCGCCACGTGACTACCTGTCGACCTTCCTGAAAATCGGCACCATTCTGGCACTGGCAATCGGCATCCTGATTCTGGCGCCCGAGCTGAAAATGCCGGCCCTGACCCAGTTCACCAACGGCACAGGCCCGGTCTGGAAGGGCGCATTGTTCCCGTTCCTGTTCATCACCATTGCCTGCGGTGCGGTATCGGGTTTCCACGCACTGATCTCGTCGGGCACGACGCCCAAGCTGCTGGATAACGAAAAGAACGCCCGCTACATCGGTTACGGCGGCATGCTGATGGAATCCTTCGTGGCCATCATGGCAATGGTTGCCGCTTCGGTGATCGAGCCGGGTGTGTACTTCGCCATGAACAGCCCTGCTGCGGTGGTCGGCAGTGACGTGGTAACAGTGGCGCAGACCGTGTCCAGCTGGGGCTTTGCCATCACGCCGGAGCAACTGACCGCTGTGGCGAAAGACATCGGTGAAAACACCGTGCTGGCCCGTGCCGGCGGTGCTCCTACGCTGGCCGTCGGTATCGCGCAGATCCTCCATCAGGTGCTGCCGGGTGAAAACACCATGGCGTTCTGGTATCACTTTGCGATTCTGTTCGAGGCGCTGTTCATTCTGACCGCAGTCGACGCCGGTACACGTGCCGGACGCTTCATGCTGCAGGACCTGCTGGGCAGCTTCGTCCCGGCCTTGAAGCGCACCGAGTCGTGGACGGCCAACGCCATCGGCACCGGCGGTTGCGTGGCGCTGTGGGGCTATCTGCTGTATCAGGGTGTAATCGATCCGCTGGGTGGCATCAATACCTTGTGGCCACTGTTCGGTATCTCCAACCAGATGCTCGCCGGTATCGCCCTGATGCTCGCCAGCGTGGTGCTGATCAAGATGAAGCGCCAGCGCTATATCTGGGTGACCATGCTGCCTGCCACCTGGCTGCTGATCTGCACCGTGACGGCTGGCTTGATCAAGCTGTTCGATGCCAACCCTGCGGTAGGTTTTCTGGCCTTGGCCAAGAAATACAGCGCGGCGGCCGATGCCGGTCAGATTCTGGCCCCGGCCAAGACCATGGATCAGATGCAGCATGTGATCTTCAACGCTTACACCAACGCCGGGCTGACCGTGCTTTTCCTGTTCGTGGTGTTCAGCATCCTGTTCTACGCCATTAAAGTCGGCCGAGCGGCCTGGAGCACCAAGGAGCGCACCGACAAGGAAGCTCCGTTCCAGGCCATGCCGCCAGCGTCGCAGGTGTGACCATGCTTACCCATAGAGGATTTGCCCATGTTCAATGACCTGAGTCGCCTCGGCAAATACCTCGGTCAGGCCGCGCGCCTGATGGTGGGCATGCCGGACTACGACACTTACGTAGAGCACATGCAGAACACCCACCCGGACAAGCCGGTGATGACCTATGAGCAGTTCTTTCGGGAGCGGCAAGAGGCCCGTTACGGCGGCAAGGCCGGTCCGAAATGCTGTTGATCCGCTGATCTGCGTTATTGTTTGATCCGACGCGCCGCAGGCCATCACCTGTGGCGCGTTTTCATTTCAGCTGAATGCCTCACGCCAGGAGCCTTATGACTGAGTTGCAACCCATCCCCGTGACCGTGCTGACCGGCTTTCTGGGCGCCGGCAAGACCACCTTGCTGCGCCACCTGCTCAAGGCCGAACACGGCCTGAAAATCGCTGTGATCGAAAACGAATTCAGCGATGCAGGTATCGACAGCCAGTTGCTCGGCACGGACCCTGTGCAGATCATGACCCTGTCCAACGGTTGCGTGTGCTGCACCATCCACACTGACCTGACCAAGGCGCTCTACCTGCTGCTGGAGCGTCTGGACAGCGGCGAGATCGTGTTCGACCGGCTGGTGATCGAATGCACCGGGCTGGCCGATCCCGCGCCGGTCGCGCAGACCTTTTTCATCGATGAAGAGCTGCGCGAGCGTTACATCCTCGACGGCATCATCACCCTGGTCGACGCCGCGCACGCCGATACTCACCTGGCGCAAACCATCGCCCAGGCGCAGATCGGCTTTGCCGACCGGTTGCTGGTCAGCAAGCGCGATCTGGTCGACGATGCAGCCTTCGATGCCCTGAGCGCGCGCCTGACCCGCATCAACCGCCGCGCGCCGATCCGTATCGTCGAGCACGGCAGGATCGACCTCGCCGAACTGCTCGACGTACGCGGCTTCAACCTCAACGCCGACCTCGGCGGCGGCATGATCCTGCGCCCACTGGCCCCGACCGGTAATTCCGCTGACCGCATCAGCAGCCTGGTCCTGCGCAGTGAAAAACCGCTGAACCTGGACCGCCTCAGCGAGTTCATGAACGAACTGCTGGAAGACCATGGCAAGCAACTGCTGCGTTACAAGGGCGTGCTCAACATCGAAGACGAACCGCGCAAGATGGTGTTTCAGGGCGTGCTCAAGCTGTACGGCTTTGACTGGGACACCGAGTGGGCCGAAGGCGAAAAACGCGAGAGCGTGATCGTGTTCATTGCCGATGAATTGCCGGAGGAGAAGATCCGGGCGGGGTTCGAGAGGGTATGCGGCTGAGAGGTCAGGCAGCGGGTGAGCTTCTGCCCATAGCGTGATCTNGGCTCTCACGAGCCGGGGCTTTTTGTTACTGCGTTTAAACCAGGCTTATCAAGCGCCGTAAACCGGCAGTTTCGCGCAGATGGCCTTGACCTTCTCGCGAACGGCGTCGATCACGGCGTCGTTGTTCAGGTCAGCCAGGATGTCGCAGATCCAGCCCGCCAGTTCCTTGCACTCAGCTTCCTTGAAGCCGCGAGTGGTCACTGCCGGGGTGCCGAAGCGCAGGCCGGAGGTGACGAACGGCGAGCGTGGGTCGTTTGGAACGGAGTTCTTGTTGACGGTGATGAAGGCGCGACCCAGAGCGGCGTCGGCGTCTTTACCGGAGATGTCCTGCTTGATCAGCGACAGCAGGAACAGGTGGTTTTCGGTACCGCCGGAAACCACGTCGAAGCCACGCTCGATGAACACACCGGCCATGGCCTTGGCGTTCTTGACCACTTGCTGCTGGTAGGTCTTGAACTCAGGCTGCAGCGCTTCCTTGAAGCACACGGCCTTGGCTGCGATGACGTGCTCCAGCGGGCCGCCCTGGGAGCCAGGGAATACTGCGGAGTTCAGCTTCTTCTCGATTTCGGCGTTGGCGCGCGCCAGGATCAGGCCGCCACGTGGACCGCGCAGGGTCTTGTGCGTGGTGGTGGTCACGACGTCAGCGAATGGCACCGGGTTCGGGTAGACGCCTGCGGCGACCAGACCGGCTACGTGAGCCATGTCGACGAACAGGTAGGCACCGACCTTGTCAGCGATTGCACGGAAGCGCGGGAAGTCGAGGATCTGCGAGTAGGCAGAGAAACCGGCGACGATCATTTTTGGCTTGTGCTCGACAGCCAGGCGCTCGACTTCGTCGTAGTCGATCATGCCGTTGGCATCGATACCGTACTGAACGGCGTTGTACAGCTTGCCCGAGGACGAAACGCTGGCGCCGTGGGTCAGGTGACCACCGTGAGCCAGGCTCATGCCCAGAATGGTGTCGCCGCCTTGCAGCAGGGCCAGGTAGACCGCCGAGTTGGCTTGCGAACCCGCGTGTGGCTGGACGTTGGCATAATCAGCGCCGAACAGCTCCTTGGCGCGGTCGATGGCCAGTTGTTCGATAACGTCGACGTACTCGCAACCACCGTAGTAGCGCTTGCCTGGATAGCCTTCGGCGTACTTATTGGTCAGGGCCGAGCCCTGAGCTTCCATGACGGCCGGACTGGTGTAGTTTTCCGAGGCAATCAGCTCGATGTGTTCTTCCTGACGCAGAGCTTCTTGCTCCATGGCGGCAAACAGATCGGCGTCGTACTTGGCGATAGTCAAATCACGGCTGAACATGGCAGTCCTCAAGGGGGCATGGCGGAAAAGGCGGCTATTCTACCCCATCGGGTTTTATCTGGCATATGAAAGGCAGTCATCTTGACCAGTGACGCCGTTCACGCGGGTTTCGACAAGGCCTGAAATCATGGACGTGCCGCAGGCGCAAGGCTCGTTCTGTAGGGGGCTCGCCCACATGAGAGGGTCGAGATCGATTTAGTCATCGGCGGCGTGACCGGGCACATCCACTCGAATTTTCAGCGATCACGCATCTATTTACCTTCAACTGCCGGAACCGTTCCGGGCCGGACGACACTCAGTCGGTCTGTTGCCCATACCCACCGACAGTAGGTAAAAACGCCATGATGCCCTCTCAGATCACGCGCTCCTCTCATTCCTCATTGCCGGAGGTTGCTCCTGCGTCCGGCGATGCAACCGGCGTTAGTGAGCAAACTCCGCAGCAGGCTCGTACCGTAGCGTTTTTTGCCTCCGGCGAGCTGGCCGTGGCATTTGGTCGCACCTCTGCTGCGCCAGCGCAGGACTCTGTGCGTCTGTTGTCTGCTCTTCAGCGTGAGCTGGATAAACAGCATCCGTCCTGGCACACCGTTGCTCAACTCTGTCAGAGCCTCGCCGAGGTCGGCACGACGGAGCAGGGCTGGCATCAACTGGCAAGCGAGGATCAGGTGCCGGCGCTGAGAGAACTGCTTGACCGTTGTACTCACCGGCTGGCCGATATGCCGGCCTCTCACGCATCTCACGACTCGCTGTCGCTGGCCTGTGAAGGGCTCAGGACGGCACGGCTGCACCAATCCGTCGCTCGTTTGACCGCCCGACCGTCCGCCCTGGCCCGTGCGGTTCCGGATCTGCTGACGTTGACTCATCTGGATCCCGAGACGCTTGGCGCAGAGCCCCCCGTTGTTTCGTCTTACACGCTCTTCAGTCATTTCGTTCGCACGGCCAAGCAGCGTACGGCGGATTTGAATGACAGCCTCCAGCGTCAACCCGACGCGGTCGTCAGTCTGCTGCGCTCACATGCCGACACGCTCAATGATCTGGAGATGTTGCCGGGCGCATTGCAGGCATTGACCGAAAATTGCCAGGACGCGCCAGCCTGCAATGAATTGCGCGAGCTGGCGGAAGTGGCGGGGGCGCTGCTGCAGCTATTGCGCGAACACGATCTTTTGCCGAGGCTGGAAGAAATCTCCATTGAGCCAGGCGAGGCACCTGCACCTGGCCACGAGCCTGCCGAGCCCAGGCTGACCACACGCCAGGCATTGCTCAAGGCCGGCGGCAATCTGGTGCGCAAGTTTGATGCCTACGGGGCGCTCGCGCCGATGGATGACAAGGCGTTGCTGGCTTTGATGCGCACCCCGGCGCCACACCTGTCGCCCGATCAGATGCATGCCTTCCTGAACAAGCATGTGCTGCATCTCACGCAAGAACAACGCGATATCGTCAGCAATACCCCGCTGCCCTTCGCCCCTGAAGAAGACATCGAGGCCAGGTGCGGCATGGGTTTCGATGAAAAACTGCGGTTGGCGCTGGCCAACGGTTCGCTGGTGTTGAGCGAGGAACAACTGGCCCGTCTTGGTGATTTGCCAAGTGCCGCTACCACGACGTCCGACGTTGCGAAGACGCTGCTGGAAAAGCCATCGTCTGCGCTGAGCGAAGCCGAGCGTGACATGTTGGGCGCAATCGTTCAGGCCAATGCTCAGGGGCAACTCGACGCTTGGCGCGCTCACAACGAACAGTTGCCAGCAGTGTTGAGCCGCTCGGGGCTGCCCTCTGATGTGAAAGACGAGTTGCTCAGCCTCAACAAAAGCATGAATGCCGAACTGGGCACGCTCAAGAACGGCGCCTCGCTCAAGAGTCGCGTCCTTGCAAGCCCGGCGATGCTGCTCGCGCTGGCACCCTTGCCACTGGCCGTGGCGTTCGTCAGCAAGGACAACTCCTACAGCTCATCGCTGGTTGCCCACTTCACCAAGAACGCGGTGTTCATGGCTGGTCTGATGATGAACGAGCTGACCAACGCGCGGACCAATGTCGATCATGGCCTGAACCGCTACTTCGTCACCGTGCTGGCCAACGCCATCGTGGCGCAGCCCACCTTTGCCAGGAACGAACACCTGCTGGAGCAGGTCGGCTTCGGTATCGCAACGGCCGTGGCATCGGGCGCAGCCACGCTGGGCGTATTCAACCGTGAATCGATCGTCGCTGCCTTCAAGCTCGCCAAGAGCAAGCTTTCCAGGCAAGACACCGGGAACGCCCGCATCCCGGAGGAAGACCATCTGGCCGTGGTCAAGCATTTCGACGTCAGCGAGCATTTTGCCCAGCAGATGAAAGTGGCGACCGAATTGTACAAGCAAGACAAAAGCATCACCGACATCATGAACTCGAGCCTGACATACCTGGGCACCAAAAGCAGCGAGTTCCAGGCCAGGTTCGAAGTCGCCGATGCCCTGCGCGCAGGGCAGCAACTGGCCGAGGTGGAGCGCAAGGCGGACCCTGACTTCTACACCAAGCTGGGCCTGGTGGCCTTGACGGCGAGTATCGGTGCGGCGCTGGTGATGTTGATGAAAAGCATGGTCGGCAAAGCCGATTACGCGGCGGATGGCGTCTGGTGCGTATCGGAGATGCTCAAACTGGCCATGAACCCTGAAGTCGATATGCAAAAGGCGGTTCAGGTCTTCAAGGAAATCGTCGGTCTGAATCTGGTGATGACGGGGTTTCTGGGCGTCAACAAAGTCTGGAATTTTCTCGACAAGGGGATCAAAGGCTACGCCTCCGGTGCTGCGGTCCTGACCGCAGCCAACCTCACGCTTCCCGGTATGGTTGGAGAAGTGGCTGGCGCAGCAGCCGGCAAGGGGTTGAGCTACCTGACTGACAAAGGCAAGGCGGCGCATCAGGCCGGCAGGGCGGCAGCGTCCTGGGCCGGAGATTACGTCAGCACCTCGCGTTTGGGGAGCGCGGTCGGCACCCTGCAAACGGCAATTCCGGGCAGGATTGCAGGCGGGCAGGTCGTGGCGGGTCTCTACGACCGCTTCCGGTACCTGACCTGGTCGCACCCGGCGCCTGCACCGCAGGCGGCTGGCGAGCCATAAGCCTGTAGCCGGTAGACCGCCGCCAGCAACGCAGGCGGTGGTCTTGCCTGGCTTACCACCATCACCGCCAATAATCCCTTCGCATCAACCCGCGCAAGCGTTTAACGGCGGCCTGCGTGCGGCCCACGGCTGGGCGCGCTCCAGTTGCCCGGCAAGGCTCAGCAAGGTCAGTTCGTCGCCAAACCGCGCGGCAAAGTGAGAACCCAGCGGCAGCGAATCGGCTGTCCAATAGAGGGGCACGGACATGGCTGGCTGGCCAGTCGCGTTGAAGATCGCCGTGTAGGGCGAGTAGCTGTGCGAAAGCGCGATGAAGTCCTGCAGGGACCGGCTGTCGTCATCGAAGGCCAGTTCTCCCAGGCGGGGTGGCGCGCGGTTGAGCGTCGGGGTGAGAACAATATCGTACTCTTCGAAGAAACCGGCCATCGCCCGGCCCAGTGCATGCATCGACTCGACCGCGGAAATGTAGCGTGTCGCAGGCAGTTGCCCGCGTTCGCGCAGAATGACACGGGTGCGCGGCTCCAGTTCGTCCATGGCGACCGGGAAGCCGCGCATTTTGCCCAGCAGATCGAGGTAGCCTTGGGTGTGTGAACCGATGATGTCGAACGTCGCGTCGAGGAATTCAGACAGCCGGACCGGCAACGTCGCCGGGACCACGTAATGCCCGAGCGCCTCCAGCAAGGCCGCAGTGTGTTGCAGTGCAGCCAGGGCCTCCGGTTCTGCCGGCCACGGCGATATTGCCGAGATCAGGGCGATTTTCAGACGCTTGGGATCGCGTCCTGCGGCGTGTGCAAAGGGCGTCGCTGGCATGGGCGCGGCGTAGGGAGCCCCCAGGTCACTCCCGGCAGTGGCGTCGAGCAGGGCGGCGCTGTCGCCTACCGACAGGGTAATCGCGTGAGCGGTGCTCAGGCCTGCCCAGCCCTCGCCGACCATCGGGCCTGAAGGCAGCAGGCCGCGTGATGGCTTGAAGCCGAATACGCCACAGCAGGAGGCCGGTACGCGAAGCGAGCCGCCGCCATCGTTGCCATGCGCGAAAGGGATGGCGCGTGCCGCAACCAGAGCGGCTGCGCCCCCACTGGAACCGCCTGCGCTGTGTTGCGGATTCCAGGGGTTGCGGGTCGCGCCGAAGCGTTGCGATTCGGTGCTGTAGGACACGCCGAATTCTGGAGCGGTGGTCGTGCCGATCAGTTGGCAGCCTGCATGACGCAGCCGACTGACGATTTCGCAGTCGATGTCTGAGCGAAACTCGCCCAGCGCATGCGAGCCACTGGTCATCCGTGCCCCGGTCATCGGGGTGAACATGTCTTTCACCAGGGTCGGTACGCCTGCCATGACGCCCTGTCTGACGCTACTCCCGCTCGCCTGGCTGCGCGCCTGATCGTAAAGCCTTTCGCTGACGGCGTTCAGGCCGGGCTCGACCTGCTCGACCCGTGCGATGGCGGTTTCCAGCAGCTCGCCGGGGCTCACCTCGCCATTGCGTACCAGTGTTGCCAGGCCACGGCCGTCCAGCGTATTGAATAATTCGTGCAGGTCTTTCATCGATGGTCTCCAGGATTGAAAGCGTGTCGTCGCGTTACGCGCGCCACTTAAAAGCTGATGCCGGTACGCAGCGCCACGGTGTAGCCCTCGGCACGGTTGTGGGCGTCGAACTCCTTGTAGGCGTGCAACCAGATGGGGGGCAGCCCGGCGCCGGGTTTGAAGTAACTTACTGCAGGGCCTGCGGCGATTACCCGGGCGCGATTGCCGCGGGTCAGCCCCGGCGCGTCGTCGTCCGACAGCTGCCGGTAGTAGTAGCCGCCCACGCCGACGGTCCAGTCGCCGACATGCTGGCCAACTGCAAACTCATGTCGGTACTCAACGCCACTGCGGTAATCGGTGTCGGGGTTACGCGCATTTATATCGATCTGGAAACTCGAGGAAACCTCGAAGCCGCCGGGTGAAATGTAGGTCGCATTCAACAGCGGAGAAACCGTCCAGTGATGGGTGCCAGGGCTGACCAGACGGTTTTTGTCGTAGTCCCCCGTGGGCGCCTGAATCATCAGTTGGGTATTGATGCCCAGCCCAGGTGCGAGCTTCCAGTCCAGGATGATCGGCACCACTTGCAGGTCCGCCTGACGAAACAGCGATGCACTGTCGCTGAATACCCGCTGCCCCCCGACGTTCACGCCCAGGTCGGCATCCATCTTGAAAAAGACCGGCACCACCGCGAAACCATAGCGGGCACCCAAAAACTCCTGCTCGGTCATTCGCAAGTAGGCGAGGCCGATCGCCAGGACGTTGATCTGGAAGTCGTTGGGGCTGTCATTGCCGTGGCTGTCCTTGATGACATCCGCGTGGTAGTTGCTGATGCGCAGGCCGACGGTGCCATTGGGGGTGGTGGGCGGCATGAAGCCTGCGCCAAAGTCGAAAACGCCAGCAGCTGTCGTGGGCGCAGCATTTTCGGTGGCACAGGCCGTGGACGATAACCACAGGATCGCCATGGCGAGCCCTGAAGCGCTAAGGAAGTGGTTTTTTAATGACATCGGTAAGTGCCTTGTTATTTTTATGGGCGAGCACAGCCCTCCCTTGCGGGGTGGCAGTTATTGGAAAAACCGGAAATGGGGTAGAGCGCGTTGGCGTCAGCCGTCAGTCAAATGCAGTAACTGGGCGATCTGCGCTTTACGGGTGACACCGAGCTTGTTGTAGATCTTTCTCAAGTGGTGCCGGACGGTGCAGGGGGATACACCGATGTTGCGCGCGACTTCCTTGTACGTCTGTCCGACCGCAAAGCCTCGGGCAACCTGAAGCTCGCGCGTGCTCAACAGTTCCAGACTGCTGCGTCGCCGCGCCGTCAATAGAACGAGGTCGCCCACCGGCTGCGACGTGATGTGCAGGTTATGACTCGAATAGCCCTCTTGAGGGTTGCACTGTCGGGGTAGACGATTGGACGGTCTGTCGGGCCATTCCGAGCCCAGCATCGACGAGAACGCAGGCTCCATGGAAAGCAGCACGCCGTAACGGTCGCTCACCGCCATGGCGGTCTCATCGTAGGCGCCCTGAGTTTCCCGCAGAGTCGTGAGCGTACGCAGATAACTGGCCTGTTCAGCGGCGATCAGATGCGGCATCAGCCACTCGATCAGGCGTTTGTCCAGGGGCGAGAAGGGCGTGTGGCCAGCCGAGCGAAACAGTGTCAGATGCACGCCCTGCTGGGTGTGAGGGTCGGTCAGGACAATGCCCAGCGCGAAGCAAAGATCGTATTGGCGACCGAGGTCGGCAAGCGCAGGAGGTGCATCCGCTGCCGTGCAGTGAATGACCTGACAGACGCCCTGGGTCTGATGCATTCTGCCGACGCTGGCGTCCGAGGTCTTGAGTTGCTCCCACTCGGCGGCGTAACCGTTGGGCAGGCCCAGCAAAAAGGAACTGTGCTCGACGGGCCAGTTGTCACGCCAGGTAGATCTTCCCCACCAGGCCTTGTCGAACTGCACCAGTGCGCGCACCCGTTCAAGCGCCTGTTGATGGAATGTAGAGATCGACGCGCTGCTGACCTCGGTCTGAAGCTCGAGAATCACCTTGTTCAAGGCTTCGACGACCTGACAGGAAACACTGTCCAGGGACGTTGTATCGCTGATCATGCTACCCCCTTGTGTTCTTTGTTATGGGTAGAGCGCTCGCTGTCATTGACGCTGTGCGAGGCAGTGGCTCAAGTCTACTCATATTCAAGGGTTCGGCTATCGTTCAAATGGACGATGGCCGGGGAGCGAGGCTCGCCCTCAATCCAGCATGAACAGCGCATCATTGCTGAATTGCGCTTCGAACTGGGCGGGGGGCATCGGGCGGCCGAACAGGTAGCCCTGGACTTCGTCGCAGTCGTGTTCGCGAAGAAACTCCAGTTGCTCATGGGTCTCCACGCCTTCGGCGATCACCGAGAGGTTCAGGCTGTGCGCCATGGCGATGATGGCGCGGGCGATCTGGGCATCCTGCTCGCCGGATGGCAGGCCATCGACAAAGGTGCGGTCGATCTTCAGCACGTCGATCGGGAACTGTTTGAGGTAGTTCAGCGACGAGTAGCCGGTGCCGAAGTCATCGACAGCGATGCTCAGGCCGAGGTTCTTGAGGCCGTCGAGTATCTGCATGGCCTCGTTGACCTCACGCATCAGGATGCTTTCGGTCAGTTCCAGCTCCAGGCAGGCGGGTGACAGGCCGGTCTGTTCGAGTATGTGGGCGATGCGCTTGCCGAGCTGGCCGTCCGAGAACTGCCGCGCCGAGATGTTGACCGACACCTTGGGCACGCGAACCCTTGCCTGATGCCAGTGTTTGAGTTGGCGGCAGGCTTCGGCCAGGACCCAATCGCCGACCTCTACGACCAGCCCGAGCTCTTCGAGCACCGGGATGAAGTCGTTGGGCGGCACCAGCCCGCGGCGTGGATGGCGCCAGCGCAGCAGGGCTTCCGCGCCTGTCAGGCGTTTGCCGTCGCCGCTGAACTGCGGTTGGTAGAAGAGGGTGAACTCCTTCTGCTCCAGGGCGTGGCGCAAGTCGCTTTCCAGCTCCAGACGCTCCAGCGCGGTGGCGTTCATGTCCGCCTGATAGAACTGGAAGTTGTTCTTGCCACGCTCTTTGGCGTGATACATCGCCGTGTCGGCGTTCTTCATCAACTGGCTCAGTTCCTTGCCGTCCTGCGGGCTGAGGGCGATGCCGATACTGGCGGTCACAAAGAACTCGCGGCCTTCCAGCACGAACGGTGTGATCAGGCTGGTCAGAATACGTTCGGCAACGTGAATGGCGCGGCTCAGCGCGGCTTCACGGGTTTCATCCGGTTCCAGCAGCAGGGTGAATTCATCCCCGCCCATGCGGGCCACGGTGTCATCCACCGACACACAGGCAAGCAGCCGCGTGGCCATTTCCTGCAGCATCCGGTCGCCAGCGGCATGGCCCAGAGAATCGTTGATCGGTTTGAAACGGTCGAGGTCGAGGAACATCAGTACGACCCAGGCCTGCTGGCGCTCGGCGTGCTGCAGCGCCGAGTGCAGACGATCCTGAAACAGGGTGCGGTTGGGCAGATGAGTCAGCGCGTCGTAGTAGGCCAGGCGGTGGATACGGTCCTCGCTGGCCTTGCGCTCGCTGATATCGCTGAAGAAGCACACGTAGCTGGCCAGATCGCCTTCATCGTCGAGGACCGCGGTAATGCCGACCCAGGCCGGATAGTGTTCGCCGTTACGCCGCTTGAGCCGGATTTCACCTTCCCACGTGCCTTGTCCGTTCAGTTGCCTGAGGATATGGCGCAGACGGGTTTCCTGTTCGGCTTCCACGGTGAGCATGCCCGGCAACTGATCGAGCACCTGAGCTACTTCATAGCCACTGACGCGGGTAAAGGCCTCGTTGGCCTGCACGATATAGCCGGCGGGGTCGGTAATCAGGATGGCGGATGTGGAATGCTCGAATACCGTGGCAGCCATGCGCAGGTCTTTCTCGGCCCGACGCTGCTGACTGATGTCGCGGCCTACCCCGAAGATGCCTTCAAAGTTGCCGTTTTCGCCCCACACCAGGACCACGCGCAGCTCCACCGGAATCTTGCGACCGTCGGCACGCAGGCAGTCGAACAGAAACATTCTGGTGGTGACTTCTTCGCGCAGCCTGGCGAGTTCCTGAGGTTTGTCGAGGACCTTGTCGATGCGGCCCATGAGCGCATCAAAACCGACTGTTTGCTGGGGGTTGGCAATGGCGGCGGACCAGCCGTTCTGCAGGATCCACTCGGCGCTGTAGCCCAACGCACGTTCTACCGAAGGGCTGACGTAGTTGACTGCCAACCGGCCGTCGGTGGAGAAAATCACATCACTGATGCTTTCGGCCAGCATGCGGTAACGCTGTTCGCTGTCACGCAGCGACTGGCTGGACGCGACCTGTTCGGTAATGTCCTTGGCAATGCCGATGATACGCGTGACCCGGTCTTCTTCGTCCCAGGCCAGTGCCTGCTCGCGAATGTCGAAGGACCGCCAGTTGCTCTCGCGGTCCCGAAAGCGCAACACGCGTTGCAATAATTCATTGTGCCCGTGGTGACGCTGGCGCAGGCGCATGTCCTGATAGTTTCGGGCGTCGTCGGGGTGCAGCAGGACTTCCCAGAAGAACTCGCCCATGGCGTGCAGTTCTGACTTGCTGTAACCCAGCGTATAGCCAAAGTGGTGGTTGCTGTAGATCACCCGCTGGCTGAGCACATCCTGAACGTACAAATGGTCCGGTACGGTTCGTACCACGTCGGACCAGAAGCTCTCGCGGTCCAGCAACGACAGCTCGACCTGTTTGCGGCTGGTGATATCGCCAATACTGAGAATCACCGCATCGAAGTCACTGCGTGTCTCGGGCAGGCGCATGACCAGCCACAGGTGCTGGTCATGACCACCCGCACGGGTCAGGCAGATTTCCAGTTCCAGTCGTGGCTGCCCGGAAAGCACCGCCTGGATGATCGGAATGCCGAAGCCCGGACGCGAGCGCGACTCGCCCTCGATCAACGGTTGCCATGCCTGTTCGCGGTGCTCGATGTCCAGCAGGCTCAGGGCGACTTCATTGAGTTCGCTGATGCGCAATTGCTGCAAAAGGCGTTTCAGAGCGGCTGGCTGGCTTTTGAGCAAGCGCTCGAAGTCCTCGCCGGTGCTGACCTCGAGTGCTTCAAGTTGCTCCTGAAGGCCGGACATGTCCATGACACAGATAGCGACGCCCGCGCCCTCGAAGATATCCCGATAGCGGCGTCGGCTCTGCAGCATCTGGCGCTGGCGCCTGCGCAGGCTCATCAGCGCGATCAGCGGCAGGATCGACAGCAGCAGGCCGATCAGGCACTTGCCGATCAGTGGCGCGAGCAGTTCGCTGCGCGCCTTGTAGGTGTCGAACAGCCCCCGCAGTTGCCAGTCACTATTGCTCAGTGGTTGAAGCAGAATGGTATCGGACAGGCCACTCTCCGCTTCGTTGGCGGGCACCGGTTCATGGAGAATGACCCGCTGCGTCTTGCGCTGTTCAAGACGCCACAGGTGCTGAAAGTCCTGCGCCGGCTGGCTGGCAAGTTCCTTCAAGGCTTCGGGGGCCACGCGCAATGCCCAGTAATCGCCGCTCACGCCGTTGCCCAGGCGAATCAGTATATAAATCTGGTTGCCGTCTTCCGAGCCGGTATAGAAGTAGGGGCGACCTCGCGCCTGTTTCATGGCTTGTTCAAGAAACTCACTGTCGCGCGAGGCCTCGGCGCTGTCACTGACAATTTCACCCTCCCGGTTCAGGCGAGCGACGCTGCGCAGCGCGGGCAGGGCAGTGCGCAGGTTCACCAGCGTGGTCGACTGCTCCAGTCGCTCCCCGGCGGATAGCGCCTCGTCCAGCAGGTTCATGGCGATCTGCGCCTTGAGCGCCATGTTCAGACTCATCCGGTCGGACAGTTGGACGCTGTACTCCAGACTGCGCTGACGCTGACGTTCCTGGGTCTGGTGGAACTGCTCGATCAGTTGCCAGAGCAACAGGGCAAGCACCACCAGAACCAGGCCCGCCAGCATGCCTTTCACTGACCCACGCAAAGGCCTGGTCGCACTGTCTGGAGCGACACTGGATGACGACAGAGGCGTTAAAGTGGGCAAATCGCTGTTCCTGACTGCTGGACTGAAGCAGTGGTGCTTTATGTAAAATAGGCGGGTCGCTCAAAGAGGGCGGCTAGCATGCCTTTAGTTGTGGCAAAGTGCCAGCCCCATTGGGCCGTATCGTTTGCCCTGCACGACGCATTCGGGTAGCTTTGCGCAACGCGTGGTATCCACCGACTCCTGCATGAGTGACTCCACTTTTTGCAATATCGATCAGGCTTTATATTTGCCAGCACTGCCCCGACAGGTTTACCACTGAGTTTATTCAAGGCTCGGAACGGTCTCGCGGCAAGTCTCAAGGACAAATAAAAGCTTTTTTCCGGCCGGAGCTTTAAGCTCGTTACCCAAATCGGTCCTCATTACAGACGCTAGGTTTTCATTTCATGGCTCAATACGTCTACACCATGCATCGGCTGAGCAAAGTTGTGCCGCCGAAGCGTGAAATCCTGAAAAACATCTCTCTGTCATTCTTTCCCGGTGCCAAGATCGGTGTGCTGGGCCTCAACGGTTCGGGTAAATCCACGCTGTTGAAAATCATGGCGGGTGTCGACACCGAGTTTGATGGCGAAGCGCGTCCGATGCCGGAGCTCAATGTGGGTTATCTGCCGCAGGAGCCACAACTTGACCCGAACAAGACGGTCCGTGAGGTCGTGGAAGAGGCGGTCAGCGTGATCAAGGACGCACAGGCGCGTCTCGATCAGGTCTACGCCGAGTACGCCGAGCCGGACGCTGATTTCGACAAGCTGGCGGCCGAGCAGGCCAAGCTCGAAGCCATCCTGCAGGCCAGCGATGGCCATAACCTGGAGCGCCAGCTGGAAGTCGCCGCCGATGCGCTGCGCCTGCCGGCCTGGGATGCGAAGGTTTCGGTCCTTTCCGGTGGTGAGAAGCGCCGTGTCGCGCTGTGCCGCCTGCTGCTCTCCGCTCCGGACATGCTGCTCCTCGACGAACCGACCAACCACCTGGATGCCGACTCTGTCGCCTGGCTGGAGCACTTCCTCCACGACTTCCCGGGAACTGTGGTTGCGATCACGCACGACCGTTACTTCCTGGACAACGTGGCTGGCTGGATTCTGGAACTCGACCGCGGCGCGGGCATTCCTTACGAAGGCAACTATTCCGGCTGGCTTGAAGCCAAGTCCGACCGTCTGGCGCAGGAATCCAAGCAGCAGACCGCTCACGAAAAGGCCATGAAAGACGAGCTGGAGTGGGTTCGCAAGGGTGCCAAGGCGCGTCAGTCCAAATCCAAGGCGCGCCTGCAACGCTTCGAAGAAATGCAGTCCCAGGAGTTCCAGAAGCGCAGCGAGACCAACGAGATCTACATCCCGGCCGGTCCGCGCCTGGGCGACAAGGTTATCGAGTTCAAGAACGTCACCAAGGGCTATGGCGACCGCGTGCTGATCGACAACTTGTCGTTCTCCATGCCCAAAGGCGCCATCGTTGGCGTGATCGGCGGTAACGGTGCCGGTAAGTCGACCCTGTTCCGCATGCTGATGGGCAAGGAACAGCCGGATTCGGGCAGCATCGAAGTCGGTGAAACCGTACAACTGGCCTGCGTGGACCAGAGCCGTGATGACCTGGACGGCAGCAAGTCGGTATTCCAGGCGGTATCCGACGGTTCCGATGTGATCCGTATCGGTAACTATGAGATTCCGTCGCGCACCTACGTCGGTCGCTTCAACTTCAAGGGCGGCGATCAGCAGAAGTTCGTCAAGGACCTGTCAGGTGGTGAGCGTGGTCGTCTGCACCTGGCGCTGACCCTGAAAGAGGGCGGCAACGTGCTGCTGCTCGACGAACCGTCCAACGACCTCGACGTGGAAACCCTGCGTTCACTGGAAGAAGCGCTGCTGGACTTCCCGGGCGCTGCCATTGTGATCTCTCACGATCGGTGGTTCCTTGACCGTGTAGCCACGCACATCCTGGCGTACGAAGACGATTCGCAAGCGATCTTCTTCGAAGGTAACTACACCGAGTATGAAGCCGATCGCAAGAAGCGTCTGGGCGAAGCAGCTGCTCAGCCGCATCGTGTGCGTCACAAAAAGCTGGCCTGATCAGCGTTCAGGCACGCGCCGCTCCTTGCAAGGAGCGGCGCTGCCGTTGGCTGGCCGGGCTCACGCGTCAGGTTCGATCAGCAGCACTTCAATCGATTGATCGCCCGCCGGGCGCTGCCACAACACTTCATCGCCTTTCTGCGCGCCAATCAGGGCGCGGCCCAGTGGCGATCCCCAATTGATAAGCCCGTTGGCTGCATCGGCCTGATCCTCTCCGACCAAATGCACGCGCTGCTGGTTATCCTGTTCATCCGCGAACGTCACCCAGCTGCCGATCTGCACCTTCTCGGTCGACACAGCCGGGGCGACGACCTGCGCGCTTTGCAGGCGCTGATTGAAGTAACGCAGGTCGCGTTCCAGGTCGGCCAGTCGCTGCTTGTCCGCCGCTTCGCCCAATGCGGTTTGCGCGCTGTGCTGCGCCTGCAGGCTATTGACGTGTTTCTTCAACAAGGTCAGGCCTTCGGCCGTGACGTAGTTGATCTGTGTACTGACCAGCCGCTCGACCGGTTGCTCGGCCTCGGCGGCAGCGTTGTCTTCGTTTACGAATGCGCGGCTCATGAAGAGTCCTCCCTAATAGGCTTTGGGCCACAGCAGGACATCATTGGTTTCGTCGGATTGCACCGATGCCTGATCAGTTGGGACGATAGGCCTTGGCCGCGCTGCGGGTTTTTTCCTGCTCCCAGGCACGGTCACGCTCATTGAAGACCTGGCCGGGGTCGAGCCGGTCGCGATTGTCCTGCGAGGTTTCGCACTGACGAAAGCCATCGGTCCAGCCCTGGGCGTAGAGCTTGTCCTTCAGATAGCGGGGCACGTTTTTGCGAAATTGGCCGGTAGTGGCACCTGCTGCGTCCCTGCCGCTGCTGCAACCGTCCTGATAGCCGTCTGCAAAACCCGGCGGATAACCCTCGGCCAGCATCTGGTCACGGGTGGACTGACAACCCGCCAGCACGATGGCCAGCGACAACAACAGCCAATACCGCTTCATGGTGATTCCCTCTGCTTATGAGAGGAGTCTAGAAGGTAATTTGTGAGTTATTCGTAAAAGCGATGTAGGGAACGTGTAATAGCAGTGTGCCGGTTTTTTCCAGGCACACTGCCGGCAATTGACACTGATCCGGTCAGTAGTGATACCACTTCACCTCAAGCATCACCTCGTTCTGCGGCGAGCTCATCTGGCTGAATTCGCGCTGGGCGCTCAGGCGCAGACCAAGGTTGCGCGACAGCTCCCATTGCTGGTTGAGGCTGACGCTGCGGCGCACTTCGCCATTGGTGAAATAGTCGCCCTTGGCTTCCAGGCTCAGGTTGCCCAGCGGGTTGCGCCACAGCACGCCGGTGTTGAAGCCTGCGGCGGGAGAGATGAATTCGGCGAAATCGTTATTGTGCTCGACTCGCACGGTGCCCAGTGCAAAGCCGAGCATATCGTCGGCCAGCTGCCAGGTGCCGCCGCCACCACCGTTGACGTGGCTGACGAGGTTTTCGTCGCCGTGCTTGCCGAGAACCCGCTCCAGCCCCCCGGTGACTTGCCATGACCAGGGTTTCAGCAGTTCGGTGCGCGGGGTCAGTGAGCGAATGGTGGCCAGGTCCAGTTGTTGCACCTGCCAGTCATTGCCTTCGTATTGACGCACTTTGAGCTGAAGAATCTCGATCTGCGCACCCAGCGGGAAACCGTAGGCATTGTCGTTCAGGTCGTGATAGGCCATACGCAGACCATATTCAGCGAACGCCTTGTCACCGCGTGTGCCCGCCCCCAACTGCCAGGTACGTGATTCATGGCCTTCTTCCGGCAGGCCGGGGCGCGGGATGTCCAGCTGTGGCGGCGGGTTCTGATTGATCGCCTGCAACAGCTCGAAGCTGCGTTGTGAGCGTTGTGTATCGCGCTCAAGACCGTTGGCGCGATAGCGCTCCAGACGATAGGCAGCGTCCTGAATCAACGCGCGGCGTTCTGTGGGCTGCGCGAGGTACTCGCTGTTGTGCAGTTGTTTCTGATCGGCGCTGACCTTCAATACCCACTGTTGCTCGTCTGCATCGAGCGGTTCGGCGCGGCTCAGCAACTCGCGTTCGCGTGACGGGCGATAGTCGATCTTCTCCACCAGCCCGGCGGCCTTGATCGCCTTGACCGTATCGGTCGGGATCGCGGTCAGGCCAAACTGATCGGTAAGCTTCAGGCCCGGTCGGGCGACCTGCAGCAATTCCAGCAGCCGGTAGGAGCAGTTTTCGTCGAAGAAGAAATAACTGAAACGGATCTGTTTCAGCTCCCAGACATGCTCGACCATGCGCCCGGTTTCTTCCGCAGTCAGGTTCAGGCGGTATTCCCACAGGTCACGGTTTTCCAGGCTGCGGTATTCCGACAGTTTTTCCTGATACGGCACCAGCGCAAACAACCCCGGGTAGCCGCCTGCCAGACCTTTCCACGCGTACAGAATGCTGTTGTCCATGCCTTCGATATAGGCACCGAAGTTGATCGCGTAGCTCAGCAAGGTGGTGTTGTTGGTCTTCGCGCTGGCCGGATCGATGCGCAGCAGGGTATGGCCAAACATCGACGAGGGGCTGTTGAGGTAAGCGGCCGGGAAAATCAGCACCGTGCTGTCCGGGGCCACATCCTTGTACCAGTCCTTGAATTCCTTACAGTCCGGCGTCGGCAGGTCAGTCAGGTGCAACTGGTCACGCAGCCAGCGGGTGCGTGCCGGGTATACGCACTGGGCGTGAGTCTGTTCGTTGCTGACCGGTGCGTAAATAGCGTCGAGTGTCGCGCTCAGCTCTGCCTGCGGGTCGTGTGCACCGTTGGCGGCGAGAAAGAATTTCGGGTCTGTGACATAGCTGCGCCAGCCACCGAGCTTGCCGGCTTCGTAGTGACCCAAGGAAATCCAGAACGGCTCATTGGCCAATTGCTGCAAACGGTCAGCGCTGGCATGAGGTGCCGCAGACAAGGGGGCACAGACGAACAGCGCCAGCGATACAAGACGTTTGAGCATAGAGGGCAACTAGTCAGAAAAGGGGATCCCGCCCTTTGCGAAGAAAGGGCGGGCGAACGACTTTAAGCCTGGGTAGCGTACTTGGCCAGAGTCGGATCGTTTTTCAGAACATTGACGGTGTTGGTGTGAACGTCTTCGGCAGTGGCGTCGGCCTTGCTGAAGATTTGCGAGAAGTGCTCGTGCGTGACGGCGGCAAAGTGCTCGCGGTCTTCTGGTGCAACGCCCAGTACCACAGCGTAGGTAGTCAGTGCTTCGCCCTGACCCATGGCCATGTCTTTGGAGAGTTCATCCATCATGCCGTTCATGGCAAGCCAGGATTTACCGCCATAAGTCAGCGCGCCGTTGGTCGAGCAGCCGTTGGTGCCGGAGGTCATGCCGAAGGTGGCGTTACCCGATGTACCGTTGGTGGTCGAAGCGAGGAAGTGAGCTGGAGTACCGCGTTGGCCTTCAAACAGCATGTTGCCCCAACCGCAGTCAGGACCGCCTGGTGCTTGAGCCATAGCGTTGATCGATACAGCGGCGAAGAGCGTTCCAAGAAGAATCCGTTTCATAGCTTTTTCTCTTTTTAGTTCAGCCAAGGGTCGAGTTTCTTGAGTTGTCACATCAAGACAGATGGTTAGCCAGCAGCCACCTGTGCAGTTTGGAGTTTAGGCAGGTTCCAAGGGTTCCGTGAGGGATTACAGATTATTACTTGAAAACGGCTTTTTTCAGAACGCGGCGGGTGACGCTACACACGCAAATGCTTTTCGGCTCTTTCCTGCCTTGCAAGTCGTGCACAGCGAGCGCCAGAATGCCGACATCTGCCCCGCCTGATGTAAGGATTACTGATGCCCGATTCTGTCGCAGCCAACCTACGCCTGGCGCCCAACGCGCTGACCCGTCCGTTTTCCGCTGAGCAGTTCAGCTTTGCGACCACCCACGAGCTCGAACCCTTTCGCGGTGTCCTTGGCCAGGAGAGAGCCGTAGAGGCCCTGCAGTTCGGCGTTGCGATGCCGCGCCCCGGTTACAACGTGTTTGTCATGGGCGAGCCCGGCACCGGGCGCTTTTCGTTCGTAAAACGCTATCTCAAGGCCGAAGGCAAACGGATGCAGACGCCGTCGGACTGGGTCTACGTCAACAACTTCGACGAGCCCCGCGAGCCAAAGGCGCTGGAGCTGCCACCTGGCACTGCCCATGAGTTCACCGCCGACATCGGTGGCCTGATCGACAACCTGCTGGTGACCTTCCCGGCGGTTTTCGAGCACCCGTCGTATCAGCAGAAGAAAAGCTCGATCGACCGTGCGTTCAATCAGCGCTATGACCGCGCCCTGGACGTCATCGAGCGCCTGTCGCTGGAAAAGGACATCGCGCTGTATCGCGACAGCTCCAACATCGCGTTCACGCCGATGGCCGATGGCAAGGCGCTGGATGAGGCCGAGTTTTCCCAGTTGCCCGAAGCGGATCGCGAGCGCTTCCACGAAGATATCTCCGCGCTCGAGGAGCGTCTCAACGAAGAACTGGCCAGCCTGCCGCAGTGGAAGCGCGAGTCCAACAATCAGCTGCGTCAGTTGAATGAAGAGACCATCACCCTGACCCTGCAGCCCTTGCTGGCACCGCTTTCTGAAAAGTACGCCGAGAACGCTGCGGTCTGCGCCTACCTGCAGGCCATGCAGGTTTACCTGCTCAAGACTCTGGTCGAGCAGTTGGTCGATGACGCCAAGACCGACGCTCAGGCGCGCAAGCTGCTGGAAGAGCAATACAGCCCGAGTCTGGTGGTCGGGCATACTCGTGATGGCGGTGCGCCGGTGGTTTTCGAACAGCACCCCACCTACGACAACCTGTTCGGACGCATCGAATACAGCACCGATCAGGGCGCGCTGTACACCACGTACCGGCAACTGCGCCCCGGCGCGCTGCATCGTGCCAACGGCGGTTTCCTGATTCTGGAAGCCGAGAAGATGCTGGGCGAGCCGTTCGTCTGGGATGCGCTCAAGCGTACCCTGCAATCGCGCAAGCTGAAGATGGAGTCGCCGCTGGGCGAGCTCGGCCGCGTTGCAACCGTGAGCCTGACGCCGCAGGTGATCCCGTGGAACGTCAAAATCATCATCATCGGTTCCCGCTCGCTGTATTACACCCTGCAAGACCTCGATCCTGACTTCCAGGAGATGTTCCGGGTGCTGGTCGACTTTGACGAAGAGATTCCGATGGTCGACGAGACGCTCGAGCAATTCGCTCAGCTACTCAAGACCCGGACCTCGGAAGAGGGCATGGCGCCGCTGACCGCCGATGCGGTGGCACGACTGGCGACTTACAGCGCCCGTTTGGCCGAGCACCAAGGGCGTTTGTCGGCGCGTATCGGTGATCTGTTCCAATTGGTCAGCGAGGCCGATTTCATCCGCCAGCTGGCCAACGACGACAAGACCGACGCCGGGCATATCGAACGTGCGCTCAAGGCCAAGGCCACCCGTACCGGGCGGGTCTCGGCGCGGATTCTCGATGACATGATGGCTGGTGTGATTCTGATCGACACTGACGGCGCGGCAGTCGGCAAATGCAACGGCCTGACGGTGCTGGAGGTCGGCGACTCGGCCTTCGGCGTGCCCGCGCGCATTTCCGCCACGGTGTACCCGGGCGGCAGCGGGATTGTCGACATCGAGCGCGAGGTCAATCTTGGCCAGCCGATCCACTCCAAGGGCGTGATGATCCTCACCGGCTACCTTGGCAGCCGTTATGCCCAGGAATTTCCGCTGGCGATTTCCGCAAGTATCGCGCTCGAGCAGTCCTACGGTTACGTGGATGGCGACAGTGCGTCGCTTGGCGAGGTCTGCACGTTGATCTCGGCGCTGTCACGCACGCCACTCAAGCAGTGCTTCGCGATTACCGGTTCCATCAACCAGTTTGGTGAAGTTCAGGCGGTGGGCGGGGTCAATGAAAAGATCGAGGGCTTCTTCCGTCTCTGCGAAGCACGTGGGCTGACTGGCGAGCAGGGCGCGATCATCCCGCACGCCAACGTCACCACGCTGATGCTTGACGAGCGCGTGGTGCAGGCTGTTCGTGCCGGGCAATTCCACATCTATGCCGTACGTCAGGCCGATGAGGCGCTGAGCTTGCTGGTGGGCGAACCTGCCGGTGCGCCTGACGAGCATGGCGAATTCCCTGAGGGCAGCGTCAATGCACGCGTCGTGGAGCGTCTGCGCGATATCGCAGAGATGCTCAGTGATGAAGACCTCAAGGAAGAGCTGGAAAAGGAGCCTGCGCAGTTGCAGCCTGAACTCAAGGTCTGACAGCGCAGGAGCCGGGCGGTGAGGGCCGCCCGGTGCTCCGTTCATCAGGGATAGTTTCTCGCAGAGCGGTTTTCTTCTAGTCTTGAAGTGATCGCAGTGGCCAAAGAGATTGGCGTAAATCCTGTTTCACGAGAAGGATGAATAGTGTTGCTGATCAGGAGCGCATCATGCAGCGTAGCCTTTGCCTTACCCGAGAATGCATGGGGCTGATGACACGTATCGAGTGCGTCATCCGGCCCCTCCCTCATGACAGCGGACAATGGATGGTGCTCTTCGCGGCCGGAATGGCCGAGGAACAGCCTTCCGCAATCAAGACCCAAGGGCCTTTCAAGGGCCTGCCCGCAGCGCAATCGGTGCTGACCAGCATTCTCGAAAGCCTGTCGTTGCATGGTTATCAATGTGCCGATGACGTACCTATCTGGATGCTGCACATTCAGGCCGAACTGCGTCGTATCGATAGCGGCAGGACGGTCTGTCAAAGCTCGTCGCTGTTCTAGGCTCTGTACGAAAAGTGTCTGCGCTCGGTGATGCTTCGTTAAAAACAGGCTCGCTTGGCCTTCGCTCGCCGACTTTTCGTACAGAGCCTAGCCTTCAATCCGGTTCCTCAAGTGCGCTAACTGCCGCTGTGCGATATTTTGTCGCACGGCCAGAGCGGTGCATTACCGCTGATATACTCGCCCGCTCCTTCAAAACACCTTGCGAGTATCAATGGAACGTTTTTTTGAAAATGCCATGTACGCATCGCGCTGGCTGCTGGCGCCGATCTATTTCGGCCTCTCCCTTGGCCTGTTGGCGTTGTGTCTGAAGTTTTTCCAGGAAATCTTTCATGTCATTCCCAACATCTTCTCGCTGGCCGAAGCTGACCTGATTCTGGTGCTGCTGTCGTTGATCGACATGGCGCTGGTCGGTGGCTTGCTGGTGATGGTGATGATCTCCGGCTACGAGAATTTCGTGTCGCAGCTGGACATCGACGAGGACAAGGAAAAGCTCAACTGGCTGGGCACTATGGATTCGTCTTCGTTGAAGATGAAAGTTGCAGCATCCATTGTCGCGATTTCCTCCATCCACCTGTTGCGGGTGTTCATGGATGCCACCAACATCAAGCCCGAATACCTGATGTGGTACGTGATTATCCACATGACGTTCGTGATATCGGCGTTTGCGATGGGCTATCTGGACAAGGTCACCAAGCACTAAGGCGACGCGCGATGAAAGGGGCGGGCGTTATCGTTTCTGGCATGTCGGCGCTGTGTGTTGTAAAACGTCCGTTCCGATGCATCAGGCATTTGCGCAGGAGGTTCGATCATGAATTATCAGGAATTTATCGACCACTCCCAGGCCGGGCGGGTCGATGAGCTGAACCTGATCTCCATCGAAGGCGGCATCTATCTGCTGGATGTGCGCATGAATGGCACTTCGGTGATGCTCAAGGACCCAGCGGGCAAGACCCTGCATCTTCGCTCGGTGGAGCATGCGCGGGATTTGCTCAAGGACATACCGGTGGTGCCTTTTTACCTGGTCCATTGTGTGGTCCATGACGAGCTGTGCGGCATGCCGGTCAATGACCGCTCTGAAATGCGCCTGCCGATCTCGTTTCATTCCTCCTGGTCCTGATCGCCAGCCGCGTATTGCTGCTGCGGTAGGGGCTGTAGCGGCAATTGTGCTAGGCTGCTCGGCCTTTTGGTTCGGGGCGCATCAGCGTATAGCGTGATTGCCGTTCAGGTTTTGCGCGATACCGACTGCGTGCCCCTCTACGGAGCAGTGTCATGTCCGAAGTCAATCTGTCCACCGACGAAACCCGCGTCAGCTACGGCATTGGCCGTCAGTTGGGCGATCAGTTGCGCGACAACCCGCCACCGGGTGTCGATCTGGAAGCCATCGTGGCAGGCCTGCGCGATGCGTTCGGCGGTCAGCCAAGCCGTGTTGGTCAGGAAGAAATGTCCGCCAGCTTCAAGGTCATCCGCGAAATCATGCAGGCTGAAGCAGCCGCCAAAGCCGAGCAGGCTGCGGGCGCCGGCAAGGCCTACCTGGCTGAAAACGCCAAGCGCGAAGGCGTGACCACCCTGGCTTCGGGTCTGCAATTCGAAGTCGTGACCGCTGGCACTGGCCCTAAGCCAACCCGTGAAGATCAGGTACGCGTTCACTACCACGGCACGTTGATCGACGGTAACGTCTTCGACAGCTCCTACGATCGCGGCGAGCCGGCCGAATTTCCTGTCAGCGGCGTGATTGCCGGCTGGACCGAGGCGCTGCAACTGATGAACGCCGGCAGCAAATGGCGTCTGCACGTGCCGAGCGAGCTGGCTTACGGCGCTCAGGGCGTAGGCAGCATCGCACCGCACAGCGTGCTGGTGTTTGATGTGGAACTGCTGGACGTTCTGTAAGCGACCCGGTCGATGCAGATAGTCGCTGAACGAATCGCGCCGATTCGTTCAGCGACGCAGTTGTGCTGATGCTTCATGCTCAGTGCAACTCACTCATGGGGCGCAACGCCCGCGCGTAGCAGAACAGAAACAGGTTTCTCACCAGTTCCTTGAGCACCAATGGCTCGCTGGAACTCAAACTGCACACATCCAGATCGCCCTGATCGCGTAACTCTTCCAGCGCTTCCTCTTCCAGTACGGCACACACTTCCCCCGTCTCGCGGTGGAGAATTCTCAGGTAAGGGTGGGGTCTGTCCAGCCATGCATCGATCAAATAAGTCATGTCTCATCTCCTGTGCAAGTTAGATGAGAATAATTCTTATCGGGATAATAGCAAGGCTCTATTGAGATTAATTCTCATTTTGCGCTGAGTGGTTGATCCAGATCAGCGAATGCCGGTCGAGAGAGGACGCGGAGCGTCCAGAACGGCATGCCGACGCGGAGCATCGGCACGATAGGTGTTCTCTCGGACGCTTATCATTCCTCACGCTCGACGCAGAGCGTTGGCACGATAGTTAGAGAACTATCGTTCCTCACGCTCCAGCGTGGGAATGCCGTTCGTGACGCTCTGCGTCACACAGCGACACCGTCGGCCTGTCAGTGATGCTCGCGGGTAGCGCGGAATTTCACGTCGGGCCAGCGTTCTTCCATCAGCGCCAGGTTCACGCGGGTAGGGGCGAGGTAGGTCAGGTGACCGCCGCCGTCCATTGCCAGGTTTTCCACCGCCTTGTTCTCAAACTCTTCGAGCTTCTTCTTGTCGTCGCAGTCGATCCAGCGGGCAGACCACACAGTGATCGGCTCGTAAGCGCATTCAACCTTGTATTCTTCCTTCAGACGGCTGGCGACCACATCGAACTGCAGCACACCGACGGCGCCGAGGATGATGTCGTTGCTGCGCTGCGGGAAGAACACCTGCGTGGCGCCTTCTTCGGCCAGCTGTTGCAGACCCTGACGCAATTGCTTGGACTTGAGCGGGTCCTTCAGGCGTACGCGACGGAACAGCTCCGGTGCGAAGTGCGGAATACCGGTGAAGCCCAGCGCTTCGCCTTCGGTGAAGGTGTCGCCGATCTGGATGGTGCCGTGGTTGTGCAAACCGATGATGTCACCGGCATAGGCTTCTTCCAGTTGTTCGCGCTCCGACGAGAAGAACGTCAGCGCGTCGCCGATCCGTACGTCCTTGCCCAGACGCACATGGCGCATTTTCATGCCCTTGTCGTAACGGCCCGAGCAGATCCGCATGAAGGCGATGCGGTCGCGGTGCTTGGGGTCCATGTTTGCCTGGATCTTGAACACGAAACCGCTGAATTTCTCTTCCGCCGGCTCGACGGTGCGCTCGTTGGCCACACGTGCCAGCGGCTTGGGCGCCCAGTTCACCACGGCATCGAGTACATGATCGACGCCGAAGTTGCCCAGTGCGGTGCCGAAGAACACCGGGGTCAGCTGACCGTCGATGAATTCCTGCTGGTTGAATTCGTGGCAGGCACCCTGCACCAACTCCAGTTGCTCGACGAAGCGCTCGTATTCATCGCCCAGGTGAGCGCGGGCTTCGTCCGAATCGAGCTTCTCGATGATTTTGGTTTCGGTGCGCTCGTGGCCGTGACCTGCGGTGTAGACAATGATGTAGTCGTCGGCCAGGTGGTAGACACCCTTGAAGTCCCGGTAGCAACCGATCGGCCAGGTGATCGGTGCCGCCTTGATCTTGAGGACCGCTTCGATTTCATCGAGCAGCTCGATCGGGTCGCGGATATCGCGGTCGAGCTTGTTGATGAAGCTGACGATAGGCGTGTCGCGCAGACGGCAGACATCCATCAGCGCGATGGTGCGTGGCTCGACGCCTTTACCGCCGTCGAGGACCATCAAGGCCGAGTCGACTGCCGTCAGGGTGCGATAGGTGTCTTCGGAGAAGTCTTCGTGGCCCGGGGTGTCGAGCAGGTTGATCATGTGGTCGCGATACGGAAACTGCATCACGGACGTGGTAATGGAGATACCACGCTGTTTCTCCATTTCCATCCAGTCGGAGGTGGCGTGACGGTCGGATTTACGCGACTTGACCGTACCGGCGACGGAAATGGCCTTGCCCATCAGCAGGAGTTTTTCCGTGATGGTGGTTTTACCCGCATCCGGGTGGGAAATAATGGCGAAAGTGCGGCGTTTCGCGACTTCGGCGGCCTGTTGGGTCATGGGAAATCGCCTGGGATGGGATTGAAAAAGGGCGCAGATTATAGCTCAACTCGCGGCAATAACCGAACCGTTCAGACAATAAACGATGGCCAGATAATGTCTCGTGTGGGAACCTTTCAGGTCGTGGAGACGTCCACTCCCCCGTCAAGGCTCGCAACGAAGCCAACGCAAGGGGCTGATTCATCAGCATGTTGGTTTGACGAAGCTGCGCTTATGGCTTGTGTTTTCGCCGAGGTTAAACCCTTACCGGCGACCCACCCGCTGCTCTTCGCGAACGTTATTGCCGGCGTCCTTTCCGGACGTCCAGGTCAACGCGTTCGCCGACTGAAATAAGGAGTCCGCCTGTGGCAAATCGCTATGGCAAGGGGCTATTGGGAGGTGCGGTTGCGATCGCACTCCTGGCCCTGCTGATCCACTGGATCGGCATCAGTACTATCAAGCAATACCAGGATGACCTGCTGTTCTACCTTCAGGCTCACCTGATTCTGGTTCTGGTTTCAATGTTGGCGGCCCTGGTGGTCGGCATCCCTGCAGGCATTGCCCTCAGCCGACCGAGCATGGTTGGCCGCGCTGAACGCTTCATGCAGATCTTCAACATTGGCAACACCGTTCCTCCTCTCGCCGTTCTGGCCATTGCCCTCGGAATTCTCGGGATCGGCAGCGGGCCGGCGATCTTCGCGCTGTTCCTCGCCTCTCTGTTGCCTATCGTGCGTAATACCTACGAAGGCCTGAAAAACGTCCAGGGTTCACTCAAGGAAGCTGCCGTCGGTATTGGCATGACTCCGCGTCAGGTGCTGTGGCGTGTCGAGCTGCCCAACGCCGTGCCGATCATTGTCGGCGGTGTGCGTGTCGCGCTGGCGATCAATGTCGGGACCGCGCCACTGGCGTTTCTCATCGGCGCCAACAGCCTTGGCAGCCTGATTTTCCCGGGCATTGCGTTGAATAACCAGCCGCAACTGGTGCTGGGTGCAGCGTGTACCGCTCTGCTGGCGCTACTGCTCGATGGTCTGGTGACACTGGCCAGTCGTCTTTGGCTGGAACGCGGACTGGCTCGCTGAGCGAAGGAATTCTCATGAAAAGAATATGCTTGTTTTTAGGCTTTGCCTTGCTGTTTCCGGCACTTGCCCAGGCTGCGGAAAAGCCGCTGCTACGTATCGGCGCACGGGTGTTCACCGAACAGACCATGCTTGCCGAACTGACCGCGCAATACCTGCGGACCAAGAACTACGACGTCCAGATTACCGGCGGCCTTGGCAGCAACCTGGCGCGCAGCGCTCAGGAGAGCGGTCAGCTGGATCTGCTGTGGGAATACACCGGTGTATCGCTGGTGGCCTACAACCACATCGACGAAAAACTCGACAGCGCCCAGACCTATGCGCGGGTCAAGGAAGTGGATGCGAAGAAAGGCCTGGTCTGGCTTTCACCGTCGAAGTTCAACAACACCTACGCGCTGGCACTGCCGCAGAAAGTGGCTGACAAGTACCCGCAGATCAACACCATGACCGACCTGACCAAAGTGCTCAAGGACGAAGCCAAAGAGGGTCATGTCGTAGCGCTGGACACCGAGTTTGCCAACCGTTCCGACGGCCTTATCGGCATGGTCAAGCACTACGACATGAACCTCGGTCGTGAAAACACCCGGCAGATGGACGCCGGGCTGGTCTACACCGCGTTGCGCAACGGTCAGGTTTTCGCCGGTCTGGTGTACACAACCGACGGTCGTCTGAATGCGTTCAAGCTGAAAGTGCTGGAAGACGACAAGCACTATTTCCCTGACTACACCGCAGCGCCGGTGATCCGTCAGGAATATCTGGACAAGCATCCGGACATCGCCACGCTGCTCAAGCCGCTGGCTGACCTGCTGGACAACCAGACCATGATCGACCTCAACGCGCGCGTCGACGTCGGCCATGAAAGCCCCTCCACGGTTGCTGCAGACTTTCTGCGCCAGCACCCATTGAATTAAGGAAGGAGACGATATGAGTTTCTTGAGCGCCTTCTCCCATCTGGACTGGGCACAGGTTCTGCAACTGACCTGGCAGCACATTACGCTGGTGGGCATCGCCGTGACCCTGGCGATTGTCGTCGGCGTGCCACTGGGCGTGCTGATGACGCGTTTTCCAGCACTGGCGGGCCCGTTGCAGGCAAGCGCCACGGTATTGCTGACCGTGCCGTCGATTGCCCTGTTCGGCCTGTTGCTGCCGTTCTACTCCAAATTCGGCCAGGGCCTTGGCCCGATGCCGGCTATTACCGCAGTGTTTCTCTATTCGCTGCTGCCGATCATGCGTAACACCTACCTGGCGCTGACTGGCGTAGAACCGGGTATCCGCGAGGCCGCCAAAGGCATCGGCATGACCTTCGGCCAGCGTCTGCGGATGGTCGAGCTGCCCATCGCCGTGCCTGTGATCCTCGCCGGTGTGCGCACCGCCGTGGTGATGAATATCGGTGTCATGACCATTGCCGCGACCATCGGTGCCGGTGGTCTGGGTGTACTCATTCTTGCTTCTATCAGCCGCAGCGATATGTCGATGCTGATCGTCGGCGCGGTACTGGTCAGCATTCTGGCCATCATCGCCGACCTTCTCCTGCAATGGCTGCAACGCACGCTGACTCCAAAAGGATTACTGAAATGATCGAACTCCAGAACCTCTCCAAGACTTTCCAGAGCAACGGCAAAGAAGTGAAGGCTGTCGATTCGGTCAGCCTCACGGTCAACGAAGGCGAAATCTGCGTCTTCCTCGGCCCCTCGGGCTGCGGCAAAAGCACCACGCTGAAAATGATCAACCGCCTGATCATGCCGACCTCCGGCAAAGTGCTGATCAATGGCGAAGACACCACTGATCTGGACGAAGTGACCCTGCGTCGCAACATCGGCTACGTGATTCAGCAGATCGGTCTGTTCCCGAACATGACCATCGAAGAAAACATCGTGGTCGTGCCCAAGCTGCTCGGCTGGGACAAGCAGCGTTGCCATGACCGTGCTCGTGAATTGATGAGCATGATCAAGCTGGAGCCCAAACAGTACCTGCATCGCTACCCGCGTGAACTGTCCGGTGGTCAGCAACAGCGTATCGGCGTGATCCGTGCCCTGGCAGCCGACGCGCCCTTGCTGTTGATGGACGAACCGTTCGGTGCGGTCGACCCGATCAACCGCGAGATGATTCAGAACGAGTTCTTCGAGATGCAGCGCGCGCTGAACAAGACCGTGATCATGGTCAGCCACGACATTGATGAAGCCATCAAGCTGGGCGACAAGATCGCGATCTTCCGTGGTGGCAAACTGCTGCAGATCGATCACCCGGACACCTTGCTCGCGCATCCGGCCGACGACTTCGTCAGCAGCTTCGTCGGCCAGGACAGCACCCTCAAGCGTCTGCTGTTGGTCAAGGCCGAAGACGCCGCCGACAACGCGCCATCGGTCAGCCCGGAAACCCCGGTGGCCGATGCGCTGGAAGTGATGGACGAAAACGACCGTCGCTATATCGTGGTCACCGACAGCGAAAACAAGGCGATGGGCTATGTACGTCGTCGTGACCTGCACCGTCAGCAGGGCACGTGCGCGCAGTTCCTGCGTGAATTCAACGCCACCGCCGCTTACGACGAGCACTTGCGCATCCTGCTGTCGCGCATGTACGAGTTCAACCGCGCCTGGCTGCCGGTGCTGGACGCCGAGAACGTGTTCCTGGGTGAAGTGACGCAAGAGTCCATTGCGGCTTATCTGAGCTCCGGCCGTTCGCGTGGCATGAAGACCAGTATTGTCTCGCCAGCCGAGCAAGTGGCTTCCTGACCGGATGTATTGCCGCCAGCATCATGGCTGGCGGCAATGTTCACACTTGGAAATTCTCCATGCCACATTGAGTAACGTTGTTTTTCTGCAATGCAGACGCAGTCATTGCGTCTGCAGCGTCGCTCTCATACACCGTTGTCACGACCCCCTGATACTCGACGTTCACTTTACAGTGGTCATTACCCTCGAACTTCTTGCTGCTGGTCCAGACCTGGTTGGACACACTTGAATAGTAGGCTTTGCCTTGGGTGATCTCGGAGGCATAGAGGTCGTTGACCAAAAGCTTGTAGTTAAGCTTTTTAAACGTGTCTCCCTCGAAATAGACCTCCAGCAGGTCATCTGTTCTGACGACCTTTGCGACTGTCAGTCGCAACAACATACTCTGGGCAATGGCCAGATAAGAACGGTAAGACGCCCGGTTTGTCACGCTGATGAGAGGGTTGCCATTGACGGTCATGTACAGGGCATCAACGCTTGCCTGATCGACACCTGCTACCAGTTGGGTCATCGTTGAGTCGGTGAAGAGCTGGCGGATGGGCAGGGCGATTTTTGCCTGTTCGACGTTGCCGGAGAACAGGGTATAGGGTTTCCCTATGCCTGCAATTGCCGTGATGGTCACCTCTTGATGGCCTACGCCGCCGAGGCGTATCCAGGTGTTGTCAATAAGTCCTGAGCCGTTGGGGGAGCCCTTCTCAAGCGTTGCATAAGGAGGGGCTCCGAAGACGATCGTGTAATCATAATTCTTGAAAGCCTCACCCTCGAACGTCACTTGGACAAGTCCTGCGCTGACGATCACGCTTCTTATGGTTTTTTGCAGGAGCAACCGTTGTGCACGGTTCAATAGTCGGCCGTGCAGTTCATCGGTCTTTTCTTTCTCCAGATTGAAGAAAAGAACGTCAAGCCTTGGCTGGGTAATGCCGGGCCTCAGTTCAGCGCAACGGTCATCGGTAAACATGGCCTTGATATTGAACAGCAGGATGGGTCGTGATGCGGTGCTGGCCACAGTGTATGGCTTGCCTCCAGCAAACACCTTGACTGACGCCTCATCCCCTTCGGAGAGGGGAGTGCTGGCTTCAACGTAGGCGATGCCTTCCTCGATACGGGCTTCACAACCCACGTGTTCGCCGTTGTCTGCCCACGCCACTAACGTGCCGTTGAGCGTTATTTCGTAACGGTATGGCGTGTACCATTGCTTGGCAACGGTAAACTTTATCCGGTCTTGAAAGGTACCGTGCACGCTGGACAGGATATGGGCAAGCGGCGGGGTATAAGTGAGCAACGGCAGATCGATTGGGATCGTCGTCTCAGCGTCATTTTCCCAAATGGCCCGCGTCAATGCGGGCAGGTCGGCGATCTGGTTGAGGGTTTCAGGGGTTGGGTACAACCCCCAGCGATCAAAGAATTCCGCCAGGTTGAGGTGGCTCAGCAGCGAGGTTTCGACGATGAAGCGCTGCGCTTTATCGTCGCTGACGGTGGGCGGGTTGTGCATGAGCCGATAGCGCTGGTGCAATTGCGGGTAGAACGAAGTACCGAAGCTAAGACGCAATTGCCAGAGCATGACAAGCTTGTGTCCGGCCTCCTTGATGTTGTCGTACGCTCGCAGGCTACTGGCCAGGTACTCTTTCACGGGGGGGTAACTGGAGTCGGCGCCTGTAGCACGGCCAAGGAAAAACTCTTGGGCGGCCATCGAGTAGAGATTGACCGTGACCTCTGTCATTCCGGTGCCGGTGCCCCATGTCATAGGGCTGAGTTGTCGTTGATGGCCGCTTTCGTGCCAAGGGCCCCAACCATCTTCAGGGGCGGTCGACAATAAACGCGCCAGCGCAGCCGATCCGTTAAACCCCATATGACCGTTTGTGGCAAACATGTAAAGCCGGTCCGCTTCCACGTAGAAATGTTTACTGGGATCAAGCGCCCATTCCATCGTGCCGTAGTCGATCAAGCCTGAAATACCATCCTGCGCGCTAATGGCACCATCGAAATTGCCCATCAGCTTTACGGGATCGGTCAGGTAGAGCTGTGCGCTCTGATAGCGCACCACGACAATAGCCCTCGGGCTGGTAAGCAGCACGACAGGCGCTTCGCTGTAGTGCGCCATTTGCTGTTCCCATTCCAGATTGGTCATATCCATTCTGAAAAACGGCACATGGTTGTACTGTCCTGTTATGTCCAGAACCACGTGGCCAAGGGGGTCCAGGTTGGTGAAGCCCAGCAGGCCTGTGTTGGTAGCGACAAGAACGTTCATGCCACGGTTCAGCGGGTACGAGGTGGGGGTATCCAGTTCTGGCACCCCGATCACTGCAGACACCAGATTCATGTACAGACTGGTTGCTGTGATTTCCAGCCGATCGCCTTTCGTTACATAAATATTAGTCGGCTGAAAGTCGGTGTGTGTCCTGGTACGGGCGTGACGTTGGCGATGACTTTCGGCAGATCCGAAGCCGAAGACTTGCCACCGGGCTTGAACTGCACTGGGCGCAACGGAGCTTGCGGCGTGAAGGTGTCGGTCATCCATGATCGTTACCTGAAAAGGCGGTCTGAGCTGTTTATTGAGCGCGCAACCCCTGCATCCGTCTACTGACAGAACTGACAGGCTGATTTGCTTTGCGTGCCGGTGAATAAGGTGATGCCCAGCGTGCTGCGAAAAGGCATTGGCGACGGAGGTGGGGAACATCTGCCTGTCATGCAGGTCGGTTAAACAGGTCCTTGGGAAGGCAACTCAAGAGCCCTGTGCAAAAACGCGACATTTTTTGTTGATATCCGGCCCCTCAGGTCCTAAAGTTCGCGCCGAACGTCCATGCTGGAAACGATCCATCCGGCTCAAGTACTGACGACGAGACAGCAAGGCCAGGAAGGCAGCCCTTCAGGGCCTTTTTGCTTTCGGCGACATGCCTTGGGAAGTAGGCGAACCAAAGTGGGGATACGGAGGGCGTTCATTTGTACCCATTGACCAATACCGTTTGCCAATAGGAGTTCCAGCAGCATGCCGATCAATGTCGAAGACTACTACTCAGCCGAAACCTTCAAGAAAATGAAGGCGTTCGCTGACAAGCAAGAAACCCCGTTCGTGGTCATTGATACTGACATCATCAGCAAGGCATATGACGACCTGCGTGCGGGCTTCGAATTCGCCAAGGTTTATTATGCGGTCAAGGCCAACCCTGCCGTTGAAGTCATCAATCTGCTCAAGGAAAAGGGTTCGAGCTTCGACATTGCGTCGATCTACGAGCTGGACAAGGTCCTGAGCTGTGGTGTCGGTCCGGAGCGCATGAGCTACGGCAACACCATCAAGAAATCCAAGGACATTCGCTACTTCTACGAGAAGGGCGTGCGTTTGTTTGCGACCGACTCCGAAGCCGACCTGCGTAACATTGCCAAGGCTGCACCGGGCGCGAAAGTCTATGTGCGTATTCTGACCGAAGGTTCGACCACTGCCGACTGGCCTCTGTCGCGCAAATTCGGCTGCCAGACCGACATGGCCATGGACCTGCTGATTCTTGCCCGCGACCTGGGTCTGGTGCCTTACGGCATCTCCTTCCACGTCGGCTCGCAGCAGCGCGACATCAGCGTCTGGGATGCTGCCATTGCCAAGGTCAAAGTGATCTTCGAGCGTCTGAAAGAAGAAGACGGCATCGTTCTCAAGCTGATCAACATGGGTGGCGGCTTCCCGGCTAACTACATCACCCGCACCAACAGCCTCGAAACCTACGCTGAAGAGATCATCCGCTTCCTGAAGGAAGACTTCGGTGATGACCTGCCGGAAATCATTCTGGAGCCAGGCCGTTCGCTGATCTCCAACGCCGGTATTCTGGTCAGCGAAGTGGTATTGGTCGCCCGTAAGTCGCGTACTGCGGTCGAGCGTTGGGTATACACCGACGTGGGCAAGTTCTCCGGTCTGATCGAAACCATGGACGAAGCCATCAAGTTTCCGATCTGGACCGAGAAAAAAGGCGAAATGGAAGAAGTGGTCATCGCCGGCCCTACCTGCGACAGCGCCGACATCATGTACGAAAACTACAAGTACGGTCTGCCACTCAACCTGGCCATCGGTGACCGTATGTACTGGTTGTCCACCGGTGCCTACACCACCAGCTACAGCGCAGTGGAATTCAATGGCTTCCCGCCATTGAAGTCGTTCTACCTGTAAATTACCTGCGTCAGAAAAAGCCCATGAAAGTGGGCTTTTTTTTGCCCGTAAAAAAATAGTTATACAAGCCTTTAGGCGCTGATCCGTACGATAAGTGCAGCGTTTTTTTTGCCGAAACCCGATACGTTCCAGGATCAGTTGGTAGGCTTGAGGGAAAAGCAGCGAACGCAGTTGACCGAACTGCAGGCAGCGGTTGACGAAAAGCATGCAGCGCTGGACGTCGAAGTGGGCAAGCGTGACCAGCTCTCGGCCCTTGCCTCGGTCGAGTTTTGCAAGACCGATTACGTTCGCGAGATGAGCAAATTGCTCGAAGCGTTGAAACATGCAAAAGACACGTTACAGATAGACAGGCCATGGCCGTCAGTGCATTAATTGCGCCGCGAAATATGAGTGAGAGTGGCGAGCGTGCTGAAGAAAGTCCTGTTTCAGTTGCACTGGTTCTTCGGGATCACGGCAGGTCTGGTGTTGACCCTAATGGGGATGACCGGTGCGCTGTATTCGTTCGAGGACGAAATTCTCGACGCGCTGAACCCGAATGTGCTGTTGGTCGAGTCGCGTGGTGCCACGCTGCCACCCGTTGAACTGGTGCGCAGGCTGGAGGCCGCGACCGGCCTGACGGTCGCTATTCTGCGTGTCGAAACCACTGGCAACCGTGTCGCTCAGGTGTTTTTCACGCCCAAAGCAGGTGAGCGTCGAGGCCCCAAACGCAATTTCGACCCCTACACCGGCGAGCTTAAAGGCAATGCAGTAGGGGAGGGTTTTTTCGACTTTGTCCTGAAGCTGCACCGTTATCTGGCCATGGGCGAGGCGGGCAAGCAGGTTACGGCGGCGTGTACGCTGATTCTGGTGTTCTTTTGCCTGTCCGGGCTTTACCTGCGCTGGCCTCGCGCAGTGCGGAACTGGCGGGTCTGGCTGACGGTTGACTGGGCAAAGAAAGGCCGAAGTTTCAATTGGGACCTGCATTCGGTCTTCGGCACTTGGTGCCTGTTGTTCTACCTGTTGTTCGCCCTCACGGGACTCACTTGGTCGTATGACTGGGTGAGCAACGGTCTGAATAAACTGATCGGGGATTCGCCGCTCAACGAAGACGTAGCTGCGCCAGCCAAGGCTGCTGGAAGATCGCCCTTGGTGGTCGATTACGTGGCGGTCTGGGACAGTATCCAGAAGGCTGCCGGGCCGGACTTGCGCGCTTACAACCTGCGCCTGCCTGCTGCCGGCGGTCAGCCTGCCACGGTGTTTTACCTGCTCAAGGATTCACCGCACCCGCGCGCGCTGAACACCATCACCCTTGATCCGGCCAATGGTCAGGTCAGCTCGGTTGTACGCTATGCCGAGCGCAGTTTCGGTGCGCAATTGCTGGCCAGCAATTATGCGCTGCACGTCGGCAGCTACTTCGGGCTCGTCGGTCGAATCATCATGACCGGCGCATCGTTGCTGATGCCGCTGTTCTTCATTACTGGCTGGTTGCTGTACCTGGATCGACGTCGCAAGAAGCGTGATATCGAGCGTGCACGCGGCGAGGTTCAGGGTGATGACCACGACGATGACGCATCCTGGCTCGTCTGTTTCGCCAGTCAAAGCGGTTTCTCCGAGCAATTGGCCTGGCAGACCGCTGGCCAGTTGCAGGCTTCAGGATTGTCGGTGCGCGTGAAGCAACTGGGCGATCTGAGCGAAGAAGAGCTATGCCGAAGCCGCAATGCCTTGTTCGTTGTCAGTACCTTTGGTGACGGAGAGGCACCGGACAGTGCCCGACGTTTTGAGCGCAATCTGCTGGGTAGTCCGCTTTCACTGAACCAGCTCGATTACGCCGTTCTGGCGCTCGGCGACCGGCAGTATCCGCATTTTTGCGGCTTTGCCCATCGTTTGCATGACTGGTTGACCGAGCAGGGCGGGCGCAGCGTGTTTCCGCCTGTTGAAGTGGACAGCGCCGATCCTGTGGCCCTGCAACACTGGCAGCAGCAATTGGGGCAGTTGACTGGCTCCGTGCCGGCAGCGCACTGGCAGACACCGGTTTTCGAGAACTGGACGCTGGCCCGGCGCGTGCTTTTAAACGCTGGCAGCAGTGGTTCGGAGGTCTATCTGCTGGACCTGACGCCGCCAGCCCTTGCGCATTGGCAGGCGGGGGATCTGGTCGAGGTGATGCCGCGCCACACACTGCAGGTCATCGAGCCGTTTCTCGCCGGGCTGGGTGTCGATCCGGGCGCATCGGTCAGCGTGGATGGCTTGCAGGAACCGCTCGCGCAGGCGCTGGAAAGCCGCCAGTTACCGCAGAACCGTTCACATCTGGTGGGGCTGCATGCGCAAGCGTTAATCGATGCGCTGGTGCCGGTCTCCGTACGTGAATACTCGATTGCCTCGATTGCGCAGGACGGCATTCTGCAACTCATCGTGCGTCAGGAAGTGCATGCCGACGGTAGCCTGGGGCTGGGTTCGGGGTGGCTTACCGAACATTGTGCCGTGGGCGGTGCCGTCAGCCTGCGTTTGCGCCGTAACAGCAGCTTTCATCTGCCTGTCGAACCTGTCCCGCTGATCCTGTTGGGCAATGGTACGGGGCTGGCCGGTTTACGCAGCCTGCTCAAGGCGCGTATCGCTCAAGGGCAGGTGCGCAACTGGTTGTTGTTTGGCGAACGTAACCGGGCGCATGACTTTCATTGCGGCGCTGAACTGCAGGGCTGGCTGGAGGCTGGTCTTCTGACGCGCCTGGACCTGGCTTTTTCCCGCGATCAGGCAGAGAAAATCTACGTGCAGGATCGCTTGCGCGAGGCGGCCGATGAACTGCGTCTATGGCTCGACGAAGGGGCTGCGATTTACATCTGTGGCAGCTTGCGGGGTATGGCGGCGGGCGTGGATCAGGTGTTGAACGAGGTGCTGGGCGAGCAGGCGATCAGCGAATTGATCGAGGAAGGGCGTTATCGGCGGGATGTGTATTAAGCATCGCACGATAGTTGAGAGTATCGTCCTCACGCTCCAGCGTGGGAATGCCTTCAGTGACGCTTTGCGTCACAAATCTGCGCCGCACTGCACACTCAAAACCGGACGCGGAGCGTCCAAGAGCCCTGTGGGAGTGAGCTTGCTCACGAATACGATGGCCCAGACGCCCCATTTTCAGGGGATTTACTGGCCTCTTCGCGAGCAAGCTCGCTCCCACGGCCGCTGGCCAGAATCAAAAGCGTACTTGTGTATAACGCTGAGCGCTGGAGCGTGGGCACGATAGTCTTTTGGCTTTTAGCTACGCCGCTACAAATTGCTCGGCATAGTGGCAAGCCACCTGGCGGTTATCCACCAGGCGCAGCTCTGGCACTTCGGCTGCGCAACGCTCGGTCGCATAGGGGCAGCGCTTGTGGAAGGCGCAGCCGCTTGGCGGGTTGAGCGGGTTGGGCAGCTCGCCGACGATCTTGATCTTCGGCTTGAGCGGGTCCGGATGGATGGTCGGAGTCGCCGACAGCAGCGCCTGGGTGTACGGGTGCAGCGGACGGTTGTAGATCTCTTCCTTGGGACCCATTTCCGCAGGCCGGCCCAGGTACATCACCAATACCGTATCGGCGACATGGCGCACCACCGACAGGTTGTGGGAGATGAACACGTAGGCGGTGTTGAATTCCTGCTGCAGGTCCATGAACAGGTTCAGTACCTGCGCCTGAATCGACACGTCCAGCGCTGAAGTCGGCTCGTCCGCTACCAGCACCTTGGGCTGCAGCATCATCGCCCGAGCCAGCGCGATACGCTGACGCTGACCGCCGGAGAACATGTGCGGGTAGCGCTGATAGTGCTCAGGGCGTAAACCGACCTGGGCCATCATCGCCTGGACTTTCTCGCGGCGTTCGGCGGCTGACAGGCTGGTGTTGATCAGCAGCGGCTCGCCGAGCTGATCCCCGACTTTCTGCCTCGGGTTGAGCGAGGCATAAGGACTCTGGAAGACCATCTGCACGTCCTTGCGCAACTGCTTGCGCTCGGCCTTGCTGGCCCCGGCAACTTCCTGACCGGCGATTTTCAGCGAGCCGGATGAAGGCTCTTCGATCAGCGTCAGCGCGCGCGCCAGTGTCGATTTGCCACAGCCGGACTCGCCGACCACAGCCAGGGTCTTGCCGGCTTCCAGTTCGAAGGACACGCCGTTAAGCGCACGCACCAGCGCTGTGCCCTTGAACAGGCCGCGGGAGACTTCGTAGTGACGGGTAAGGTCGCGGGCGGTAAGTACGACGCTCATTACGCCACCTCCTGATTCAAGGGATAGAAGCAGCGCGCCAGACTGTGCGCCTTGGGATCAAGGGCAGGGCGTTCGATTCGGCAGTTGTCGCGCACGTAAGGGCAGCGCGGTGACAGCAGGCAACCCTGTGGACGGTCATAGCGGCCCGGGACCATGCCCGGCAGCGTGGCGAGGCGCTCGGCGCCCATGCTGTGCTCGGGAATGGCGGCCAGCAAGGCTTCGCTGTACGGGTGGGCAGGGACATCGAACAGCCCCGGCACCTGCCCGACTTCGACGGCCTGACCGGCGTACATCACGCAGACACGCTGGGCGGTTTCGGCCACGACAGCCAGGTCGTGAGTAATCAGCACCAGTGCCATGTCCTGCTCTTTCTGCAGGCTCAGCAGCAGCTCCATGATCTGCGCCTGAATGGTCACGTCCAGCGCGGTGGTCGGTTCGTCGGCGATCAGCAGTTTCGGTTCGCCGGCAATCGCCATGGCAATCGCCACACGCTGGCTCATGCCGCCGGACAATTGATGCGGGTAGGCATTCAGGCGCGCGGCGGCGCCAGGGATCTCGACCTTTTCCAGCAGTTCCAGTGCACGCTGGCGTGCAGCCTTGCCCGACATGTTCAGGTGCTGGCGCAGCACTTCCTCGATCTGGAAGCCCACGGTGTAACTGGGGTTCAGAGCGGTCATCGGGTCCTGAAAGACCATCGCCAGGTCTTTGCCGATAATGCGTCGACGCTGCCGTGCGTTGAGCTTGAGCAGGTCGTTGCCGTCGAAATTGAGCGCGTCGGCGGTGATGATGCCGGGGGAGTCGATCAGCCCCATCAGCGCCATCATGGTCACCGATTTACCGGAACCCGATTCGCCGACGATGGCCAGTACTTCACCCTTTTCGACGCTCAGGGACAGGCCGTCCACAACAGGTACGGCCTTGGCGTCGCCGAAGCGGACGTTGAGATTCTTGATTTCAAGAAGTGACATGCGAATCTCCTCAGGCGGCGTTCTTGAGTTTCGGGTCCAGCGCATCGCGCAGACCGTCGCCCATCAGGTTGATTGCCAGCACGCTGAGCAAAATGGTCAGACCGGGCAGGCTCACGACCCACCAGGCACGTTCGATGTAGTCGCGCGCCGAGGCGAGCATGGTGCCCCACTCAGGCGTCGGTGGCTGTACGCCCAGACCCAGGAAGCCCAGCGCTGCGGCATCGAGAATCGCCGACGAGAAGCTCAGGGTGGCCTGAACGATCAGCGGTGCCATGCAGTTGGGCAGCACAGTGATGAACATCAGGCGCGGCAGGGTGGCGCCGGCCAGACGGGCGGCCGTCACGTAGTCGCGGTTCAGTTCGCCCATCACCGCAGCGCGGGTGAGACGAACATAGGAAGGCAGCGACACGATGGCGATGGCGATCACGGTGTTGATCAGGCCAGGGCCGAGGATCGCCACGATGGCCACAGCCAGCAGCAGCGAGGGCAAGGCCAGCATGATGTCCATCAGGCGCATCACCGAAGGGCCCAGAATGCGCGGGAAAAAGCCCGCCAGCAGGCCCAGCAGAATGCCTGGGATCAGCGACATGACCACCGATGCCAGACCGATCAGCAGCGACAGGCGCGAACCCTGGATCAGGCGTGACAGCAGGTCGCGGCCCAGTTCGTCGGTGCCGAGGATGAATTGCCATTGACCGCCTTCAAGCCATACCGGCGGCGTGAGCAGGAAGTCGCGGTATTGCTCGCTCGGGTCATGGGGGGCAACCCAGGGCGCGAACAGGGCGCAGAACACGATCAGGGTCATGAACAGCAGGCCGGCAACCGCGCCTTTGTTTTTCGAGAAGGCTTGCCAGAATTCTTTGTACGGGGATGGGTAAAGCAGGCTTTGATCGACTGCTACCGCAGGAGTAGGGGTGCTCATATCGATGATCTCAGCGCTGGTGACGAATGCGTGGGTTGGCAAAGCCGTAGAGGATATCCACCACGAAATTGACCAGGATCACCAGACAGGCGATCAGCAGAATGCCGTTTTGCACGACCGGGTAGTCCCGGGCGCCAATGGCTTCGATCAACCACTTGCCGATACCCGGCCAGGAGAAGATCGTTTCGGTGAGTACCGCACCGGCCAACAACGTACCGATTTGCAGGCCGAACACGGTCAGTACCGGAATCAGCGCGTTGCGCAGGCCGTGAACGAAGACCACACGGGCAGGCGACAGGCCTTTGGCGCGGGCGGTTCGCACGTAGTCTTCCCGCAATACTTCGAGCATCGACGAGCGGGTCATCCGGGCGATCACCGCCAGCGGGATGGTACCCAGCACGATGGCCGGCAGAATCATGTGGTGCAGGGCATCGAGAAACGCACCCTGTTCGTCACTCAGCAGCGTGTCGATCAGCATGAAGCCGGTGACCGGCGGAATGTCGTACAGCAGGTCGATCCGCCCGGAAACAGGGGTCCATCCCAGTGTTACCGAGAAGAACATGATGAGGATCAGGCCCCACCAGAAGATCGGCATGGAATAGCCAGCGAGGGAAATCCCCATGACCCCATGGTCGAACAGGGACCCTCGCTTGAGTGCGGCGATCACCCCGGCCAGCAGGCCGAGAATACCCGCGAAAATCAGCGCCGCCAGCGACAACTCCAGGGTTGCCGGGAACAGCGAAGTGAATTCGGACCAGACACTGGTGCGTGTACGCAACGATTCACCGAGGTCGCCCTGGGCTAGCTTGCCGATGTAATCGATGTACTGGGCGTAGAGGGGTTTGTTCAGACCCAGACGTTCCATGGCCTGAGCGTGCATTTCCGGATCGACACGGCGCTCACCCATCATGACTTCGACCGGGTCGCCCGGAATCAGACGAATCAGGGCGAAGGTCAATAAGGTGATGCCGAAGAAAGTGGGTATCAGCAACCCCACTCGGCGGGCGATAAAACTAAACATCTTGGTGTGTACCTCATCAGCCGGTTAGGCATGCTCCGGCGAGTCTCGGGTTATGAGCTCGCCGGATTGTTTTTCTACTTCACCTGGGTAGTGGCGAAGTTGTTGGTTGTGAGCGGGCTGATTTGGTAGCCCTCCACATTTTTACGCATGGCGGTGAACATTCTGGTGTGAGCCATGCTGATCCATGGCTGATCCTTGTTGAATATGGCCTGGGCCTGTTCATAGAGCCCAGCGCGCTCCTCGGGGTTCACTGTTTCACGCGCCTTATCGATCAGCTTCTGGAAATCGGCGTTGCACCAGCGGGCGTAGTTCTCGCCGTTTTTCGCCGCTTCACAGCTCAGCATCGGAGTCAGGAAGTTATCAGGGTCGCCATTGTCGCCTGCCCAGCCAGCAGACACCATGTCATGTTCGCCATTCTTGGCACGTTTGAGCATTTCACCCCATTCCATGACGCGGATGTCGATCTTGATGCCGATCTTCGCCAGGTCGGATTGCATCATTTGCGCGCCGAGCATCGGGTTGGGGTTGGTTGGTCCGCCGCCGTTGCGGGTGAACAGGGTAAACGTGGTGCCTTCCGGAACGCCAGCTTCCTTCAGCAAGGCGCGTGCCTTGTCGAGGTCAATCGGTGGGTTTTTCAGGTCTTTGTTATAACCCAGCAGGGTCGGCGGATACGGGTTGACCGCTACCAGCGCGTTGCCCTTGCCGAACACCGCGTTGACATAAGCGTTCTTGTCGAACGTCATGTCAATGGCTTTGCGGACGCGCACGTCGCTCAGGTACTTGTGCGTGGTGTTGATAGCGATGTAGCCGGTGGTCATTGCCTCCAGCTCATCGATTTTCAGATTCGGGTCTTTCTTGATGCTCGGTACGTCGTCCGGCTTCGGATACAGCGCGATCTGACATTCGTTGGCCTTGAGCTTCTGCAGGCGCACGTTGTTGTCGGTGGCGATTGCCAGAATCAAGGCATCGGCAGGCGGCTTGCCGCGGAAGTAGTCCGGGTTTGCCTTGAAGCGTACCTGCGCATCCTTGGCATAGCGCTGGAAGATGAACGGGCCGGTGCCGATCGGCTTGCTGTTGAGGTCGCCGGTCTTGTTGGCTTTCAACAGTTGGTCAGCGTATTCAGCCGGGTAGATCGACGCGAAGGCCATCGCGAGGTCGGCCAGGAATGGTGCTTCGCGGCGGGTCAGGGTGAACTTGACGGTGTAGTCGTCAGTTTTCTCGACGCTTTTCAGCAGCTCTTTGAAGCCCATGCTTTCAAAGTAGGGGAAGCCGACGCTCGACTTGTCATGCCACGGGTGCTTCGGGTCCAGCTGACGCTGAAAACTCCAGAGCACATCGTCGGCGTTCATGTCGCGGGTCGGTTTGAAGTAATCGGTGGTGTGGAACTTGACGCCTTTACGCAGGTGGAAGGTGTACGTCAGGCCGTCGTCGCTGATCTCCCAGGAGTCAGCCAGCGCAGGAATCACTTCCGTGGTACCGGGTTTGAAATCCGCGAGGCGGTTGAACACGGTTTCAGCCACGGCATCGGCCGTCACTGCTGTTGTGTATTGCACCATGTCGAAGCCTTCGGGGCTGGCTTCGGTGCAGACCACCAGGGGTTTTGCCGAAACACTGACGGCGACGCTGAGCAGGGCCAGGGCGATCGAGTTTCGTAGCGATAACAGTTTCATTGTGAACCCTCCATAGAGTTGACGCCGATGGTGATGATGGGACGCAAGGCCATTGCCTTGCGCCCCAACGGTTTTCAGCGAATCAAAGAATGTTGAACGGAACGGTGGTCACCAGACGGAATTCGTTGATGTTGCCATCAGCCTGATTCTCGCTGGCGCGGTGCGTGGTGTAGGTGGCGCGGATGGCAGTGGCCTTGAGCGGGCCGGACTGCACGGAGTACGACGAACCAATGCCGTATTCGTAGTGAGTCTCGCCGTCCATTGCCAGTACGTCGGTGTAGCCGGTGCCCTTGTAGTGCGTACCGTCGATGTCCCAGCCACGTGCCTGGTAGATGTTGAATTTCAGGCCCGGCACGCCATATTCGGCCATGTTCAGTACGTAAGCGACCTGCAGGGACTTCTCGTTCGGGCCGTTGAAGTCCGAGAGCAGGGAGTTGGCCAGGAAAATCGCGTTGGTGTCGTGGGCGTAGTCGAAATACTCGTTACCGTTAACTTCCTGGTACGCAACGCTGATGCTGTGCGCGTTATGTGTACCGGTGAAGGACAGGCTGTAGGTATCGTTGTCGATCGCGCCCAGCTTGCTCTGACCTGCATCCTTGGTCTTGTAGTAGTTCAGGTTGGTGCTGAGGGCGAACACCTTGCTGTCACCCAGTTCGTGGGTGAAGCCGAAGTAGTACTGGTGCCAGAAGTCTTCGAGGTTGGACGCATAGAAGCTGGCGGTCAGGCTGTCGGTCGGCTTGTAGTCACCACCAAACATGTCCAGACGGTCGGCCGTCTTGCTGCGATCACCGTACTCGGAGCGGAACTTGTCCAGGCTCTGTTCCATACGTGGCGATACGCGGTCGAAGCTGCCGCCCTGCAGGGACAGGTTGTTGAATTCGTCGCTCTGGACTGCAAAACCCTGGAAACTGGACGGCAGTGCGCGGTTGCCGATGAAGGCGATGACCGGGGTGTTCACCGATTGGCGACCCATGGTCAGGACGGTGTTGGAAACCCGCGCCTTCACGTTGCCCAGGCCCATCTTGCTCCACTGACCCACTGCATCACCGTCACTGTGTGCCAGGGTACGGTTGGAGTTGCCGGCAAAGTCGTCGGTGTCACGGTCCAGCGCAATGGCGTTGTACAGCGCCAGTTCGGTGGAGAAACCTACAACGCCCTGCGTATAGCCGGAGGTGTAGTTGACGATCGTGCCCTGCTGCCAGTTGATGCGACGCGAGGTCTGCTCGGCAACGCCGTTGTCGTTGTAGCGGAACACTTCGCCGCGACGCTTGAGTTCATTGGCGTACCAGTTACGGGTCGTGCCGGTCAGGTGTTGGTCTTCGATAAAGCCGTTGGCGTCGGCCTGTGCATTCTTTGAACTCAGCTCGGTCGGTACGAACGTCTGGCTTGCCGGTTCAGCCTGAACCAGTGCGCCAAACGACGAGAGAGACAATGCCAATAATGCAGTGCTAGTTGTTTTCACGATGTGCAGCTCCCTTTATCACTTTTTTATATGCCAGTTCTTTAAGCCTGGCTTTTGGTGGTGCAGGACTTTGGGTCCTGCGTTGTTATAGGTATCGACGCGCAAGTGCCCGCTCTCGCCGTGACACAAGACGGCGAGGGCGTGCGGAGTTTTCGATCAATCGACGATGCTGACGCCTGAAAAATTGTTGCGACCGAACGGGCTGACGTGGAAGTCCCTGACCTCGGCGCGCAATGGCTGATTGACGGTCGAGTGGGCAACCGGTGTGATCGGCACCTGCTCCTTGAGGTAGCGCTGCGCCTGTTGGTACAGGTCGGTACGCTTCGCGCGGTCAGTGGTCGCAACCGCGGCCTTGACCAGTTGGTCGTATTTTTCGTCGCACCACATCGAGTAGTTGTTGCCGCCAATCGCGGCGCAGCTGTAAAGCGTGCCCAGCCAGTTGTCCGGGTCACCGTTGTCGCCGGTCCAGCCGATCAGCGAGATATCGTGCTCGCCGTTTTTGGTGCGTTTGAGGTATTCACCCCATTCGTAACTGACGATCTTGACCTTGATGCCGACCTTGGCCCAGTCGGCCTGAAGCATTTCGGCCATCAGTTTGGCGTTAGGGTTGTAAGGGCGCTGAACCGGCATGGCCCACAGGGTCAGCTCGGTGCCTTCCTTGATGCCCGCGGCACGCAACAGGGTCCTGGCTTTTTCCGGGTCGTAGGGGGCGTCCTTGATAGTGTCGTCATAGGACCACTGGGTCGGTGGCATGGCGTTGACTGCCAGTTGCCCTGCGCCCTGGTAAACCGCGTTGATGATCGCCTTCTTGTTGACGGCCATGTCCAGCGCCTGGCGCACTTCCAGCTTGCCCAACGGTTCGTGGCGCACGTTGTAGGCGATGTAGCCCAGGTTGAAGCCAGGCTTCTCGATGATCTGCAGGCTTTTGTCTGCCTTGAGGCTGGCGAGGTCCGCCGGGCGCGGGTTGACCGAGACCTGGCATTCATTGGCCTTGAGCTTTTGCATGCGCGCAGAGGCGTCGGTCACGATGGCGAAGATCAACTGATCGATTTTCACCCGGCTCGGGTCCCAGAACTCCTTGTTGCCCTTGTAGCGAATCTGCGAATCCTTCTGATAACGCTGAAACACGAACGGGCCTGTGCCGATAGGCTGCTGGTTGATGTCGCGTACGTCACCCTTGGCCATCAGCTGTTCGGCGTACTCGGCGGAGAGGATGCCGGCGAAGTTCATCGCGATGTTCTGAATGAAGGCCGCGTCGACCGTATTGAGGGTGAACACGACGGTCAGCGGGTCGGTCTTCTCGACGGACTTGATCTTCTTGTTCAGGCCCATGCTGGTGAAGTAGGGGAACTCGGTCGGGTAAGCGACACGGAACGGATGATCGGGCTTGAGCATGCGATTGAAGGTGAACAGCACATCGTCGGCGTTGAAGTCACGGCTGGGTTTGAAGTTCTTGTTGCTGTGGAACTTCACGCCCTCGCGCAGATGAAACGTGTAGACCAGGCCGTCTTCCGAGATGTCCCAGGAAGTCGCCAGCGCTGGAACCACGGTGGTGTCGCCTTGCTTGAATTCGGTGAGTCGATTGTAGATCGGCTCGGATGCATCGTTATCGGTGGAGGAGGTGTATTGCGCACCGTCGAAGCCAGCCGGACTCGCTTCGGAGCAAAACACCAGATTGCTTGCCGCCTGGGCAAACGGGGCCAGTGCCAACAGTCCCAGGCACGACGTCATCGCAAGAGTTTTACGCATGATGATCCCTATCCTCGAAGGATGAGCCGAGGCTCGAATGTCTAACTGGCCCAAAGGCGTCGCCCCACGCAACTTCGCACGACATGCCCGGCGCACCTGGACACGAAGCGACGGGCTTCCTGCCATTGCCGCTGCCCTTCGACGGTAAGTCGTCAGAGGTCCGCGGTATATAGGCTCGAAGGCTGCAAAGCTCGTAGGAAATATCTTAGTGATAGTAGAAGAATGCCGTTATCGGCACTTTTTCAACCCATCGCTCGGGGCTTGCTATTCAAGTAGAGCGGTTTGCTGCGCCGGATGAGCGGCGCAGCAAGCTGTCACTTTTATTTGCCGCTCACGCTCACACCGTAAAAGGAGTTCAAGCCAAACGGGCTGATCTTGAAGTCCTGCACGCTGGTGCGCATGGGTTGATAGACCGTCGAGTGCGCAATAGGCGTCATTGGCACGGCGTCTTTCAGGAGGTGTTGCGCCTGTTTGTACAGCTCGGTGCGCTTGGCCTGATCGGACGTTTCCTTGGCCTGATGGATCAGCGTGTCGAACGGCTTGTCACACCATTTGGCAAAGTTGTTGCCATTCAGTGCGTCGCAGCCGAACAGGGTGCCGAGCCAGTTGTCCGGGTCACCATTGTCACCGCTCCAGCCAATCAGCATGGCGCCGTTCTCGCCATTCTTGGCGCGCTTGATGTACTCGCCCCATTCATAGCTGACGATCTTGGCGTTGATACCGATCTTCTTCCAGTCGGACTGGAGCATCTCGGCCATCAGTTTGGCGTTGGGGTTGTAAGGACGCTGAACCGGCATCGCCCACAGGGTGATTTCGGTGCCTTCCTTGATACCGGCTTCCTTGAGCAGCTCGCGAGCTTTCTCGGGATCGTACTTGGCGTCCTTGATGGTGGTGTCATAGGACCACTGGGTCGGCGGCATGGCGTTGACCGCCAATTGACCTGCACCCTGGTAAACCGAGTCGATGATCTGCTGCTTGTTGACCGCCATGTCCAGCGCCTGACGCACTTTCAACTGAGCCAGGGGATTTGGATGGTCTTCGCCCTTGATCTCAGGCATCACGTTGTAGGCGATGTACCCCAGGTTGAAGCCTGCCTGATCGGGCATCTTCAGGTTCTTGTCGGCCTTGAGCGGTTCGAGGTCGGCAGGACGCGGGTAGGCAGTGATCTGGCATTCGTTTTTCTTGAGCTTCTGCATGCGCACCGAAGCATCGGTGGTGATGGCGAAGATCAGGTTGTCGACCTTGACGTCCTCAGGCTTCCAGTAATCCTTGTTGCCGGTGTAACGGATGTTGGAGTCTTTCTGGTAGCTCTTGAACACGAACGGACCAGTGCCGATCGGCTGCTGGTTGATCAGCTCCGGCTTACCTTCCTTCAGCAGCTGGGCGGCATATTCTGCGGACTGGATGGACGCGAAGCTCATCGCCATGTTCTGGATGAACGCGGCGTCGACCTTGCCCAGAACGAACTTGACGGTGTGGTCGTCGATCTTCTCGATTTTGGTGATGTTGGTGTCCATCGCCATATCGGTGAAGTACGGGAACTCGGTCGGATACGCTTTGCGGTAAGGCATGTCCTTGTCGATCATGCGATTGAACGTGAACAGCACGTCATCGGCATTGAATTCACGGGTCGGCTTGAAGTAGGACGTGGTGTGGAACTTGACGCCTTCACGAAGGTGGAAGGTGTACGTCAGGCCATCGTCGGAGATGTCCCATTTGGTTGCCAGACCTGGCACCACGGCGGTGCCGCCGCGTTCAAACTGGCTCAAGCGATTGAAAATGGTCTCGGCTGAGGCGTCGAAGTCAGTACCTGTGGTGTATTGACCTGGATCGAAGCCCGCAGGGCTGCCCTCGGAACAGAACACCAGATTCGATGCAGCGTGAGCGAAAGGTGCGCTGGCGAGCAAGCTGGCGCCGACCAGAAACGGAATGACCGCGTGTTTGAGCATGGTTGCCTCAGTTGTTGTCATTTTTGATTAGAGGGAACGACCTCGTGAGCCGATCCGTCCGATACTTATGCAGGGGCCATACCCAAAGCAAGACAGTGAGGCGAAAGAAGCGACAAAGAGTGGCACGATCGTACAGGAATGTCGCGAAAGTGTAACTTTCTTGGTAGTTGATCGTTTGCGCGACGCTTTTTCAATTGTTTCGTGCACCAATAAAGCGCAACCGGGTGAGAAAAATGCACCCGGTTGGCGCTGTGTTGTTACTTCACTGTTCCCAGGCTGACACCATAAAAGGGTGTCAGGCCGAAGGGGCTGATCTTGAAGTCCTGCACTTCCTGGCGCATTGGCTGAAACACCTTGGAGTTGGCAATCGGGGTGATCGGCACCTGCTGCTTGAGAATGTGCTGAGCCTGCTGATAGAGCTTGATGCGCTCATCGCGGTTGCTGGTCAGCTTGGCCTTCTGCACCAGCTTGTCGTAAGCCGGGTCGCACCACTTGGCGTAGTTGCTGCCTTTGACGGCTGCGCAGCTGTAAAGCACGCCGAGCCAGTTGTCGGGGTCGCCGTTGTCACCGGTCCAGCCATAGATCATTGCGTCATGTTCGCCGGCCTTGGCGCGCTTGATGTATTCGCCCCATTCATAGCTGACGATGTTGGCCTTGATACCGATCTTCTCCCAGTCGGACTGAATCATCTGAGCCGACATGCGTGCATTGGGGTTCGACGCGCGCTGGACGGTCATGGCCCACAGATCGATTTTGGTACCCGGTGCCACACCTGCTTCCTTGAGCAGTTGTTTGGCTTTGGTCAGGTCGTGCGGGGCGTCCTTGATGGTCGGATCGAAGCTCCACTGACCCGGCGGCAGGGCATTTTCAGCCAGCTGGCCTGCACTCTGATAAACCGCCTTGATGATTGCTGGCTTGTCGATGGCCATGTCCAGCGCCTGACGCACCTTGAGCTGGTCCAGCGGCGGATGCGTAACGTTGTAGGCCAGGAAGCCCAGGTTGAAGCCCGGCTGACTGAGGACCTTGAGTTTCGGGTCCTTTTTCATCTCCTCGATGTCCTGCGGACGCGGATAGCCGCTGACCTGGCATTCGTTGGCCTTGAGCTTCTGCAGGCGCACGGCGGCATCGCTGCTGATCGAGAAGATCAGGTTGTCGATCTTCACATCCTCCGGCTTCCAGTACTCGGTATTGCCGACGTAACGGATCTGTGAATCCTTCTGATAGCGCTTGAAGACGAACGGACCCGTGCCGATGGGCTTCTGGTTCAAGTCCTCGGCCTTGCCTTCCTTGAGCAGTTTGTCTGCGTACTCGGCAGACTGGATCGAGGCGAAGCTCATCGCCAGGTTCTGCACAAAGGCGGCATCGATGTTGTTCAGGGTGAACTTGACGGTCAGCGGGTCGACTTTCTCGACGCTCTTGATCGTCGTATTCAGCCCCATATCGGTGAAATAGGGCGACTCGGACGGATACGCCTTGCGGAACGGGTGGTTGGCATCAAGCAGGCGATTGAACGTGAACAGCACGTCATCGGCGTTGAACGTACGAGTCGGGGTGAAATAATCCGTGGTATGGAATTTCACGCCGTCGCGCAGGTGAAACGTGTAGGTCAGACCATCCGGCGAAACGTCCCATCGCGTGGCCAGACCCGGCTCCACTTCCGTACCGCCACGCTTGAACTGGGTCAGACGGTTGAAAACGGTTTCGGCCGAGGCATCGAAGTCGGTGCCGCTGGTGTACTGGCTGGGGTCGAAACCGGCCGGGCTTGCTTCCGAGCAATACACCAGCGTGCTTGCCGCTTGGGCCAAAGGTGCGCAGGCCAGCAGCGCGGTGGTCAACAGCAGCGGTTTGAAAAGTGTGTGTCCCATGGATCCCTCGCGTGGTACTGCGTTCTCAAGATCGGACGCAGAGCGTCCGGAACTGCGTTCCCACGCCGAGCATGGGAACGATGGTTGTGCTGATTGGAGCTCGCTTTTCCGGGCTCGGGCTCAATGATCAACCCTGCTCAGGGTATCGCGACTTCGATCACGCCATCCGCGGCGACGCTGACCTGGCTGGTGCCAGCCTCGACATCAGGCGTCGGAGCTGCGTCTTCGCGCGAGGACTTGGCCATCATCATGACCGGCGCGCGCAGATACGGCTGCGGGTAGCCCGAGGTATTCAGATTCAGGTTGACCAGCTTGTAGCCTGTACCGCCTAGCGCCTCGGTGACCAGTTGCGCGCGAGCCTTGAACGCAGTCACCGCGTCCTTGAGCAGGGCGTCTTCACTGGTCTTGCGCGTCGATGGCGAGATCGAGAAGTCCATGCCGCCCATTTTCAGGTCGGTCAGCAGCTCGCCGGTCAGCTTGGACAGCACAGCAAAGTCTGCGCTTTCCAGGCGCAGTTCGGCGCGTTCACGCCAGCCGGTAATCTTCTGGCCTTTATCGTCGTAGACCGGGTAGCTGTTGCGGCTGCCCTGGCGAATCTTCACGTCCTTGACCTGGCGCGCCTGCCCCAGCGCCTTGTTCAGCGTTTCGGTGATCTGCGCGGCCAGTTTGGCCGGATCGCTGTCCTGCGCTTCGGTGTACAGCGTGACGAGCATCAGGTCGCGCTGCACCTCCTGATTGACCTCGGCGCGCAATGAAATCTGGTTGTAACGGGCTTCTTCAGCCATGGCGGGCAGGCTGGACAAAGCCGCAGCCAGCGCGACGAGGGTGGCGGCAGGGCGAAGGTTGAACATGAGAGCTCCTTGTTATCAAACGGCCTCCGACGATGGTCGGGCGGCGCAAAGTGTTCTGACTGTAGCGCTTTGGTCCGGTTCCTGCGATGACCGAGTGCTCTGGCGTGCGGTGCGTTGACGCACTTTTTCAGTTTTATCTCCCGCTTGGTTATACTCGCTGCGATCCGCCTGGAGCACTCATCAGGAGAGCTCATGCTCGCCCCCGTTCAAATGCTTTCAGCCACACGGCAAAACCTGTGGCGCCTGACATTCATCCGTATTCTGGTGCTGGCCGCGCAGGCCGGCTCGGTCGGTATGGCCTGGCTGTTCGACTTTCTGCCGTTGCCGTGGCTGCAGTTGTCGATCACCCTGGGCTGTTCGCTGGTGCTCTGCGGGCTGACAGTCATTCGTCTGCGCACCTCGCTGCCGCTCACCGAGCTTGAATATGCGCTACAACTGGCGCTGGACCTGCTGATTCACAGCGCGCTGCTGTATTACTCGGGCGGCTCGGCCAACCCGTTCGTTTCCTATTATCTGGTGCCGCTGACCATTGCCGCCGCCACGCTGCCATGGCGTTACTCGCTGATTCTGTCCGGCTTTGCGCTGAGCATGTACACCTTGCTGATGGTGCGCTCCTACCCGCTGGAAACCGACTCCATTGCCCGGGAAAACATGCAGATCTACGGCATGTGGCTGAGTTTTGCGTTGGCCGCTGCGGTGATTACCTTCTTTGCTGCGAAGATGGCCGAAGAGCTGCGCCGCCAGGAGCAACTGCGTGCCGAGCGTCGCGAAGAAGGCCTGCGTGATCAGCAATTGCTCGCCGTCGCGACCCAGGCTGCAGGGGCCGCCCATGAATTGGGAACGCCGCTGGCAACCATGAGCGTGCTGCTCAAGGAAATGCGCCAGGATCACAGCGACCCAGCGTTGCAGGATGATCTGTCCGTGCTGCAGGAGCAGGTCAAACAGTGCAAGCAGACCCTGCAGCAACTGGTGCGTGCCGCCGAAGCCAATCGGCGCATGGCCGTCGAATATCAGACCGCCACCCGCTGGCTGGACGAGTCCCTCAACCGCTGGCATCTGATGCGCCCGGAGGTGAGTTACCGTTTCTATCAGTTGGGCAAGGGCGAGGCGCCGATGCTGGCACCGCCGCCGGACCTGACCCAGGCGCTGCTCAACCTGCTCAACAACGCTGCCGATGCCTGCCCCGATGGCCTTGAAGTCAATCTGGACTGGGACAGTGCGGAAGTCTGCATCAGCATTCGCGACCATGGCGCGGGTGTGCCGCTGGCGATTGCCGAACAGATCGGCAAGCCGTTCTTTACTACCAAGGGCAAAGGTTTCGGCCTGGGGCTGTTCCTGAGCAAGGCCAGCGTCACCCGTGCGGGTGGCTCGGTGAAGCTCTACAGTCATGAAGAAGGCGGTACGCTCACCGAGCTGCGCCTGCCCCGAGATACGCGAGGAGAAGAAGCATGAGTGACGATGACATCCAGGTCGAAGGCGAAGAGCTGCCGCACCTGTTGCTGGTCGATGACGACGCGACGTTCACCCGTGTGATGGCGAGGGCCATGAGCCGTCGTGGTTTTCGCGTGAGCACCGCCGGCTCGGCCGAAGAAGGTCTGGCCCTGGCGCAACAGGACATTCCCGAATATGCCGCGCTGGACCTGAAGATGGACGGCGATTCCGGTCTGGTGCTGCTGCCCAAGCTGCTGGAAATGGACCCGGACATGCGCGTGGTGATTCTCACCGGTTATTCGAGCATCGCCACGGCGGTCGAAGCGATCAAGCGCGGCGCGTGCAACTACCTGTGCAAACCGGCTGACGCGGATGACGTACTGGCGGCCCTGCTATCCGAGCACGCCAACCTCGACACGCTGGTTCCCGAGAATCCGATGTCGGTGGATCGCTTGCAGTGGGAGCATATCCAGCGCGTGCTGACCGAGCACGAGGGCAATATTTCCGCAACTGCGCGGGCGCTGGGCATGCACCGCCGCACCTTGCAGCGCAAGTTGCAGAAGCGTCCCGTGCGGCGTTGATGAAGGTTTTTTCATAGTGATCGTTTAGGCGTTTTTTTGCTTCATTGTGCTCAGGCATCGTACTTTCGAAGAGAGCGAGCCTGAACCACATGAATCGCAATGCTGAATATTCTGCCGTCAACGATACTGTGCAAGGAACCTTTCTACCCCGCGTCTGGAAGCTGATAACGCCGTACTGGCGCAGTGAGGAAAAGGCCACTGCCTGGCTGCTGCTGGTCTCGGTGATCGCGCTGTCGCTGTTCAGCGTGCAGGTCTCGGTGTTTTTCAACAGCTGGTACCGAGACTTCTACAACGCTCTGCAGAACAAGGATCTTGCCGCGTTCACCCACCTGATCCTGTACTTCAGCGGCATCGCCGCGATCGCCATTCTGGCGGCGGTCTATCGCTTGTACCTGACCCAGTTGCTGACCATCCGCTGGCGCCGCTGGCTGACGGAGAAACACTTCGCGCGCTGGCTCGCGGACAAGAACTACTACCACCTGGAGCAGGGCGGTTACACCGATAACCCTGACCAGCGTCTGTCCGAAGACCTCAACGAGTTCACCACCAGCACGCTCAGCCTGGGCCTGGGTTTGATGAGCGCGGTGGTCAGTCTGGTGTCGTTTTCAGTGATCCTCTGGGGCGTGTCGGGCAGTATCGAGGTGTTCGGCGTCACCATTCCTGGTTACATGTTCTGGGCGGCCATGCTCTATGCGCTGGTGGGCAGCCTGCTGACCCACTGGATCGGCAAGCGGCTGATCCCGTTGAACAACCAGCAGGAGCGATTCGAGGCAGACCTGCGTTTTGCGCTGGTGCGTGTGCGCGAAAACGCTGAAAGCATTGCCTTGTCCGAGGGCGAACGCAATGAAAACCAGCGCCTGAGCGCGCGCTTCATGATGATCTGGAATAACTTCCGGGCGTCGATGAAGGTCCAGAAGCGGCTGACGTTCTTCACCTCGGGCTATTCGCAGATTGCGTTGATCTTTCCGTTCATTGTGGCCGCGCCACGGTATTTCGCCGGCAAGATCGAGCTGGGTGATCTGATGCAGATCAACTCGGCATTCGGCAATGTGCAGGAGAACTTCAGCTGGTTCATCAGCGCCTATGGCACGCTGGCGTCATGGCGCGCCACCAGCGACCGTCTGCTGAGCTTCCGTCAGGCGATGAGTGACAATGAAGATCGGCAGCCTGCTATCGAAAGAATTCACGCCAACGACACGCTTGACCTGCGCAATCTGGGCTTGAGCATCGCCGGTGGGCGGCAATTGCTGAGCGACGCGAGTCTGCAGGTCGGCGCGGGAGAGCGGGTGATGCTCAGCGGTCGTTCGGGCAGTGGTAAAAGCTCGTTGCTGAGGGCGTTGGGCGGTCTCTGGCCTGAGGGGGCGGGGCAGATTCGCTTGCCCACCGGTACGGCGCTGTTCCTGCCGCAGCGGCCTTACCTGCCTATCGGCACACTGCGTGAGGCGATGAGTTATCCACAACCCGCGGAACATTACCCGGCTCAGCGATTTGCCGAGGTACTGGAGCAGTGCCGTCTGGAGCACCTGATACCGCGTCTGGACGAAAGTAATCACTGGCAGCGTTTTCTCTCACCGGGCGAGCAGCAGCGGGTGGCGTTCGCTCGTGCCCTGCTGGTCGCGCCGAACTGGCTGTATGTGGATGAAGCCACCTCGGCCATGGACGAAGATGACGAGACGGCCATGCACCGTGCAGTCATCGACGGGCTGCCGGGCCTGACGCTGATCAGCGTCGGGCACCGCAGCAGCCTCAAACGCTTTCATGACCGGCATGTGCGTGTCGAGGGCGGCAAATTGATCGAGCAACCGTGATTCGCAACGTTTTGAGGTCGATGCTATAGGGGACACGGCGCTTTTGAGGGTGTGATCATACAACCGCTGAGCTATGATTAGCCCCATGTTTAGCAGTCCAGAGATCGATGTTGGATGGAAAATCAAAGCGCTCTGCCCCGCGCCCGCAGAAAACACCGCAGCCTCGCGCAGGAGCTGGTGACAGAGCTGTCCGAGCGTATTCGCAGCGGTCAGCTCAAGCGCGGCGACAAACTGCCCACCGAATCCGCAATCATGGAAGAGCAGGGCGTCAGCAGGACTGTCGTGCGTGAGGCGATTTCGCGTCTGCAGGCCTCCGGTCTGGTCGAGACCCGTCACGGCATCGGCACCTTCGTGCTCGACACGCCGAGCCCCAGTGGCTTCCGGATTGACCCTGCGACCATCGTCACCCTGCGTGATGTACTGGCGATTCTCGAGTTGCGCATCAGTCTGGAAGTCGAGTCGGCAGGCCTTGCAGCCCAGCGGCGCAGTGATGAACAACTGGCAGCCATGCGTTCGGCGCTGGACGCGCTCAATGAAAGTGCGGCACACGCCACCGATGCCGTGGCGTCGGACTTCCAGTTCCATCTGCAGATTGCCTTGTCGACCGGCAATCGCTACTTCACGGACATCATGACCCACTTGGGCACCAGCATCATCCCGCGTACCCGGCTCAATTCCGCGCGTCTGGCGCATGATGACCAGCAGCACTACATGGATCGGCTGAGCCGTGAGCACGAAGAAATCTTCGACGCCATCGCCCGCCAGGATTCCGATGCGGCCCGCGCGGCCATGCGCCTGCACCTCACCAACAGCCGCGAACGCCTGCGCCATGCGCATGAAGAGGCTGAATCGCAGCGGGCTTGAGGATTAAAAGAGGACACGGAGCGTCCGGAACGGCATACCCACGCTGGAGCTTGGGTACGATAGATGGCTGGGGGAACACCTATCGTTCCTCACGCGCCAGACGCTCTGCGTCACACATCGATGCGGCAGCGCAAAAGTCAAAACCGGGCTCTGTCCGCTCCCCCTGAAAAAACCCGAAAATCCCTGTTGAGTGATTTTATTATCAGTTGTACGATGACTTACGACATCGGCACTGACCCGGTGATCCTCTAACAATTAAGTCCTCCAGGGTGTTCGAATAATGAATCCACAAGAACTGAAGTCCATCCTCTCGTCCGGTCTGCTGTCTTTCCCGGTTACCGATTTCAATGCCCAGGGCGACTTCCACCGCGCCGGCTACATTAAACGTCTCGAGTGGCTGGCCCCGTACGGCGCGAGCGCTCTGTTCGCTGCGGGCGGCACAGGTGAGTTTTTCTCCCTGGCTGCCAGCGAATATTCCGAAATCATCAAGACTGCCGTCGACACCTGCGCCACCAGTGTGCCAATCCTCGCCGGTGTAGGCGGGCCGACTCGTCAGGCCATCGAGTACGCGCAGGAAGCCGAGCGTCTGGGCGCCAAGGGTCTGCTGCTACTGCCGCACTACCTGACCGAAGCCAGCCAGGACGGCGTTGCCGCGCACGTCGAAGCCGTGTGCAAATCGGTGAAGATCGGTGTGGTGGTCTACAACCGTAATGTCTGCCGCCTGACGCCGGCCCTGCTCGAGCAACTGGCCGAGCGTTGCCCGAACCTGATCGGTTACAAGGATGGCCTGGGTGATATCGAGCTGATGGTTTCGATCCGCCGCCGTCTTGGTGACCGCTTCTCGTACCTGGGCGGGCTGCCGACCGCTGAAGTCTACGCCGCTGCCTATAAGGCGCTGGGCGTGCCGGTCTACTCGTCTGCCGTGTTCAACTTCGTACCGAAACTGGCGATGGACTTCTACCACGCCATCGCCCGCGACGATCATCAGGCGGTCGGTAAATACATCGACGATTTCTTCCTGCCTTACCTGGAAATCCGCAACCGCAAGGCTGGCTATGCCGTGAGTATCGTCAAGGCCGGCGCGAAGATCGCCGGTTACGACGCAGGTCCGGTGCGCGCGCCGTTGACCGATCTGACGCCAGACGAGTGCGACATGCTCGCCGCTCTGATGGACAAGCAAGGCAAGCAATAACACCTGCCACGACAAAGCCGCTGAGCGATCAGCGGTTTTTTCATTGCACTGCATGACCCTTACAGGTGGCAGATGTCGTCGCCGTGATACTGCCAAGGGGCCTGTAACGCTACACCCAAAAAACAGATTTACCCGCGTAAAAAAATAATCAGTGGGAGCTCTACCATGCAAAAGTCCAAGCCGACGCACGTCCGCTATTTGATCCTGTTGATGCTGTTTCTGGTCACTACGATCAACTACGCCGACCGCGCCACCATCGCTATCGCTGGTTCCAGCATTCAGAAAGACCTGGGCATCAGTGCCGTTACTCTGGGCTATATTTTCTCCGCATTCGGCTGGGCCTACGTGGCCGGTCAGATTCCCGGTGGCTGGCTGCTCGACCGTTTCGGGTCGAAGAAAGTCTATGCCATGAGCATTTTCACCTGGTCGCTGTTCACCCTGCTGCAAGGCTATGTGGGCGAGTTCGGCGTCTCCACGGCAATCGTTGCGCTGTTCATGCTGCGCTTTCTGGTCGGTCTGGCCGAAGCGCCGTCCTTCCCGGGCAACGCGCGCATCGTCGCCGCCTGGTTCCCGACTGCCGAGCGCGGCACCGCCTCGGCGATCTTCAACTCGGCGCAGTACTTCGCCACCGTGCTGTTCGCTCCGCTGATGGGCTGGATCGTTTACACCTACGGCTGGCAGCACGTGTTCGTCGTGATGGGCGCGTTCGGTATCGTGTTCTCCATGATCTGGATGAAGGTCATCTACGGCCCGCGCAACCACCCGATGATCAACGAGGCCGAACTGGAGCACATTTCCAGCAATGGCGCGCTGGTCGATCTGGATCAGGACAAGGGTAAAGGCGCGCAAAAAACAGCCAGCAGCGGCCCCAAGTGGGATTACATCCGCCAGTTGCTGACCAACCGCATGATGCTGGGTATCTACCTCAGCCAATACTGCATCAACGGCATCACCTACTTCTTCCTGACCTGGTTCCCGGTGTACCTGGTTCAGGAGCGCGGCATGACCATCCTCAAGGCTGGCATCATCGCCTCTCTGCCGGCTATCTGCGGCTTCATCGGCGGGGTATTGGGCGGCATCATTTCCGACTACCTGCTGCGCAAGGGCCATTCGCTGACCTTCGCCCGCAAGGCGCCGATCATCGGTGGCCTGCTGCTGTCGACCTCGATCGTGACCTGCAACTACGTCGACATCGAATGGGTGGTCGTGGGCTTCATGGCCCTGGCATTCTTCGGCAAGGGCGTGGGTGCGCTGGGCTGGGCTGTGATGTCCGACGTGTCGCCCAAGCAGATCGCCGGTTTGAGCGGCGGCCTGTTCAACACCTTCGGTAACATTGCATCGATCACCACTCCGATCGTGATTGGCTACATCATCAGCAGCACCGGCTCGTTCAAATGGGCGCTGGTGTTCGTGGGCGCCAACGCGCTGCTGGCGGTGATCAGTTACATTTTCATCGTGGGTGAAATCAAGCGTGTGGAATTGAAAGAGCCGCCTGCCAAGGGGCCATTGCTGAACGACTCGGTCAGCGACCTTTCCGAAGCAAAATCCTGAGGAAACCGTGATGAACCTGATTCAACATGCCGATTCGCCACGCTATATCCGGCTGCATCCGCTGGATAACGTCGTGGTCGTGGTCAACGACCAGGGTGTGCCGGCCGGAACCGAATTCGACAACGGCCTGGTCACTGTCGATAACGTACCGCAGAGCCACAAGGTCAGCACCGTTGACCTGGCCGTGGGCGAAGCCGTGATTCGTTACGGCCACACCATTGGCTATGCATTGCAACCAATACCGCGCGGCAGTTGGGTCAGGGAAGACCAGTTGCGCATGCCTTCCGCGCCTGCGCTCGACAGCCTGCCGATGTCCGATGCCGTGCCGGAAAAGCAGGCGCCGCTCGAGGGTTACACCTTCGAAGGCTATCGCAACGCCGACGGCACCGTGGGCACTCGCAACATTCTCGGCATCACCACTACCGTGCAGTGCGTGACCGGTGTGCTCGACCACGCGGTCAAGCGCATCCGTGACGAGTTGTTGCCCAAGTACCCGAACGTCGATGACGTCGTGGCGCTGACCCATAGCTATGGTTGCGGCGTGGCAATCACGGCCACCGATGCCTACATCCCGATTCGTACAGTACGCAACCTGGCGCGCAACCCGAACCTGGGCGGCGAAGCGCTGGTGATCAGCCTGGGCTGCGAGAAGTTGCAGGCCGGACAGGTCATGCATGAGGGCGACAGCTCGGTGGACCTCAGCGAGCCTTGGCTGTATCGCTTGCAGGATTCCAGTCATGGCTTCAATGAAATGATCGAACAGATCATGGAACTGGCCGAAACACGTTTGAAAAAGCTGAATCTGCGGCGTCGCGAAACGGTTCCGGCGTCGGAGTTGATTCTGGGCATGCAGTGCGGCGGCAGTGATGCGTTTTCCGGCATTACCGCCAACCCGGCGCTGGGTTACGCATCGGATCTGCTGTTGCGCGCTGGGGCGACAGTGATGTTTTCCGAAGTGACCGAAGTGCGGGATGCCATCTATTTGCTGACTTCCCGCGCACAGGATCAGGACGTCGCACAGGCGCTGGTGCGGGAAATGGACTGGTACGACCGCTATCTGGCCAAAGGCGAGGCTGATCGCAGCGCCAACACCACGCCGGGCAACAAGAAGGGCGGGTTGTCGAACATCGTTGAGAAGTCTCTAGGGTCGATCGTCAAGTCAGGCAGCAGCGCCATCAACGGCGTACTCGGCCCGGGCGAGCGGGTCAGCGGCAAGGGCTTGATCTTCTGCGCGACACCGGCCAGTGACTTTGTCTGCGGCACCTTGCAACTGGCTGCCGGCATGAACCTGCACGTGTTCACCACCGGCCGCGGTACTCCGTACGGCCTGGCGATGGCGCCGGTGGTTAAGGTCTCGACCCGCACCGAACTGGCCCAGCGCTGGCCTGACCTGATCGACATAGACGCCGGACGCATTGCGACCGGACGCGCGAGCATCGAGGACCTGGGTTGGGAGCTTTTCCACTTCTACCTGGACGTGGCCAGCGGCAAGAAGAAGACCTGGACCGAGCATTACCGGCTGCACAACGACATCACGCTCTTCAACCCGGCACCGATTACCTGACGGGGATGTGACGCGCAGCGTCACGAACGGCATTCCCACGCTGGAGTGTGAGGCGCGATGTGCAGAGGAATACGCCTATCGTGCCCATGCTCTGCTTGGGCGCGCCGTTCTGGACGCTCTTGCCTCTGCGCTGAGCACCCGGTCACAATCCGAAATATTCTCTGAACTTTAAGGCTCTTTTTGACCTCTTCTACAGTAGGGCAGCCGATCTGGTTGCCTTCGTTGATGGTGCAGGAGATTTCAAATGGGTTGGATATCGGAAAATCATTTGTGGTTGTTCGCAGCGCTGACCGCCCTGATCGTGATTTCGGACATCTGGGCAGTACTGCGTATTCGCAAGAGCAAGACACAATCCAGCAACAAGCTGATGTGGATCATTGTCGTTGTTGCCGTGCCAATCGTTGGCGTGCTGGCTCTGCTGATTGCGGGTCCGAGTCATGTGGACACACCGGCCAGACCTGAGCAGCAAAGCACCAAGTACTGACCCCGCTTTTCAAAAATACCCCGCCTGCGGGCGTGGGTATTTCCTCTTGTAGATCGCTCCCTTCTGTTTTTCGACACCTTTGCTCACAAAGGTGGAATGTCGGCTGGCAAAAATAAAAATCTCTGCAATTCTTCTGCAATGGTGAGGTGTTTACATGCTTGCCATCCAGACCTGAACAAGGAGAAAGCGTATGTCGATCATGACCAAGTGGGCGTTACAGGCAGCTGCGTTGTTTGTGCTGGGTTGGATGGCAGTTTCGGTGGCGAGCTGGAGCAATCACGTTGCCAATGGCACCGGCAGTGATCGGCTGGCAGAGCTGAATGCTGGCGTATTGGGCAGCCAAGTGCTGGCTGTATCATCGTCGCCCGCAGCGCAAGACGAGTAATCCCGCCGCATCAGCGCGGGAGCGCCGGCACTTTTCTGCAGGCAAAAAAATGGCCCACAACGGGGTGGGCCAAATGGGATTCATCAAAGGAGTAGGGCCAATTTACGCAGCCGGACGTGAAGGGGATGTGAAACGGATGTCATGGAAACGAGAAGTGGTTCGATAATTCAAGCGGCGTTATGACAGGGCGAAGATGACAGGGTGAAGCAGCGTCGCCCATTGCCTGGCAACGCTGTAGGGATTAATTCGCGGGGAGGGGGCGGTCTAGCGGGCGGCCGCCTGAACGCTTATTTCGGCCGCTGCGCGGCGTGCCATATGCGGCAGCGAATGAGGCGCGTCGATTCTGGATTTCATGCGGTCGGCAAATTCTCTGGCTTCCTGCCAGCTCCGGCATTTGACCGGGTAGTCGTCCAGTATTACAACCCAAGCGTCGCCATATACACCTTCTTCAATTCGGATGAGCATTGTTGGCATCTCCTTTCAGTGAGGGTAAGTCTGTGCCGGGTCATCGGCGCTGAAGCTGACGCACGAAATCCTGCGCCGAAAATCGGTGTCTCGCTACAAAAAATTACAATTCCCGATGAATGCGCACAGCCTGCAAGCAAACCGGCTCTGCGGCTTTCGAGGCTATGTTCGTGGGCAAGCCTGACTCAGAAATGTGACAGGCTGATGGATAGGCGCCGATCAGAACGCCAGCTTGAAGCCGATCGTGCCCAGCATGATGGCCAGGAAGGGCCGTAGCAGGTCATCGGAGACGCGGCCAGCCATGTGGCTGCCCAGGTAGATGCCGGGCAGTGAGCCCATCAGCAGCCAGCCCAGCAACTCCCAGTTCATGTTGCCCATGCTCGCATGACCCAGGCCTGCGACCAGCGTGAGCGGGACCGCATGGGCGATCTCCGTACCCACCAGACGTCGGGTCGGCAGCAATGGATAGAGGATGAACAGGGCCACCGTGCCCAGCGCGCCTGCACCGATGGAGGTGAGTGCAACCATGGTGCCGAGGATCAGACCGGTGATGACGGTCAGTACCGTCAGGCTGGTGCCGCTGAAAAACGAGTACCCGTCTCCGCGCCGATGAGCGAAGGCCAGCAGTTTTTTCTTGAACAGAACGGCGAGTGCGGTAAGCAGCAGCACATAGCCCAAGGCCTGCTTGATGATCGCGTTAAGTGCTTCGGGGGCGGTGTGCAGGGTGCTCAGAAACCACAGCGTCATGAGCACCGCCGGGACGCTGCCCAGAGTCAGCAGCCCGGTAACTTTCCAGTCGATGTTGTCGTTCCTGCGATGAACCAGAACCCCGCCGGATTTGGTAATCGCCGCGTACAGCAAGTCCGTGCCGACCGCCGTGGCCGGATTGATCCCGAACCACAGCAGTATCGGAGTCATCAGCGAGCCGCCGCCGACTCCGGTCATGCCCACGATGAAACCGACTACCAGCCCTGCAACTACGAAACCCAGACCACCCGCTTCCATATCCAACCTTTTTCAAGCAAACGCATCAGGCAAAAAGTGGCGGGCAGCATAACGGCTTGCGTTGTAATCGGTTATGAAGATGTGTTCTAAGGTTATAACCGTTTGTCGCGGATGATGGCGGCTTCTGCGGCTTCGGAGGCACTCTGCAGGCGCTGATTGGGGCCCAGCCAGTTCAGCAACGCCTCGGCTTCCATGGGTTTGGCGATCAGATAACCCTGACCTTCATCGCAGCCCCACTGCTTGACCAGGCGACGAATCTCGTCGGTTTCGATGCCCTCGGCCACGACGCAGTAGCCAAGTTTCTTGGCCAGACCGATCAATGCCTTGACCAGACGCTGATCGGTTTTGTCGGATGCCAGATTGCGGATCAGCGACTGGTCGAGCTTGACCGTCGTCGCAGGCAGCTGCCGCAGGTAATTCCAGTTGCTGTAGCCCGTACCGAAGTCATCGATCGCCACATCCATGCCCTCCTGGCGCATGCGCTCCAGCTGGTGGCGCACTTCTGCCGGGTTGTGCATCAACGCGCCTTCGGTGAACTCCAGCTCAAAGCGGGTGGGGTCAATCTTGTGCTTGCCCAGCAGGCGTATCATCCGGTCGGTGAACGCCGGGCCGGTGAGGTCTTCGGGCGTCACGTTGATCGCAATACGGAAATCGAAACCCTGCTGCTGCCAACGAGCGGCCTGTTCGATTGCACTGGTCAGCACCCAGAGGCTCAGCGGGCGCATCAGAGCGGTCTTCTCGGCCAGCGGCACGAACTCGGCAGGCCCGATGGCGCCGAGCGTCGGGTGATTCCAGCGCAGCAAGGCCTCTACCGAGGTGCACAGGCCAGAGTCGAGGTCGATGCGCGGTTGGTAGACCAGACGCAGTTGATCGTCAGCATGCACCGCCCCGGTCAACGAACTGAGCAATTTGAAAGCACGCTGCTGGGCGGCGTCAAAGTGCGGTTCATACATCGCCCAGCCGAGGTCGCGGTCGCGGGCATCGTCGGCAGCGCTGATCACCATGCGCATCCAGTCCTGTTCTTCGACCGGATTACGGTTAAGGGTCACGACGCCCAGGCCGACCTGCATCTGCACCGGAATTCCCCGGCACTCAACGGGCGTCTCGAAATCCTTGAGGATGGTGCGGAACAGGTGTTCGGGCGTACGGTCGCCTGCCAACAGAAAGCCGAAGCGCGTAGGACTGACCTTGTATAAAGAACAGGTCGGCGGCAACAGGCGCTCCAAGCGGCTCTTGATACCTGTCACCAGGTCCTGGGAGAAGCTGTAACCCAGGGCCTTGACGATATCGTTGAGGAACGCGGAGGTAATCATATCCACCACGACCAACTGATAATCGACACTGGATGCCACGGCCTGATGAATATCTTCCTGCAGGCGCGAGCGGTTGTACAAGCCGGTGGGCTGGTCGATAAAGCAACTGAGCCTGAGGCCGACAATGCGTTTCATGACCAGCGACGCAAAGCGCTTGAGCATCTGCGTCTGGTACTCGCTCATCGGCTCGCGCGGCTTGGTGTCGATCACGCATAGGCTGCCCAGGGCAATGCCGTCATCGGTGATCAGTGGCGCGCCTGCGTAGTAGCGAATGTCAGGGTGTCCGGTCACCAGGCTGTTGTTGACGAAGCGCTCGTCGAGCGTGGCGTCGGGAATCTCGAACAGTGTTTCGGAAAGGATGGTGTAGGCGCAGAAGGACACGTTGCGTGGTGTTTCGCGGGCATTCAGGCCTACCCTTGCGCGGAACCACTGACGGTGCTCATCGACGATCGAGATCAAGGCAATCGGCGTCTCGAAAAAGGCAGCGGTCATCGCGACGATTTCATCGAATACGTCATCGGACGTATCTTCAAGCACGCACAGCTCCCGTATGCGCAACAGACGTTGCGTTTCATTCAAGGGAATAGGGGCACTGGCGTTCATGACAATTCTCAATGGGTGCTCGATGATGACTATATGACATCACGAAACTCACTTTAACAGACGAAAATATTCCGACCACAGCGGCGAGATACCGATTAATCGGCCGCAGATCGGATTTTTTGAACGCTATCGTTGTTCAAGCCGCGCACGGCGAGGGGTTGGCCATTTGTTTACGGTATCTTGTGAGCACTACCATTCGTCGACTGGCCGAAAATAAGTTGACCGAACGTCGTTATTCGGGCTGTTCGCCTACATTTTTTGTATGAGGAGTGCGCAAATCCTTCGCCGTATGAGCGGTGTCTTGCTTGCCATTGCGCGTTCGAAATGAATTCACCTACTGCAGGGTAACCAGGAACCACGCCATGAGCATCAAGGTACGACCCGCCCGCATAGCCGAAGCGGATGCCATCAGTCGAGTGATATTGGCGGCCTTGCGAACCAGCAATGCCAGGGATTATCCCGTCAGCGTGATCGAGCGCGTGCAATCGGGTTTCGGCCCGGGTGCGATCGAGCGGTTCATGCTGCAGCGTCAGGTGTTCGTGGCGTCAGAGGGCAATGTGGTGGTGGGCACTGCGAGTCTGGAGGGGGAGGTCGTGCGCTCGGTATTCGTCGACCCTGACAGGCATAGGCAGGGGATCGGGCGTTTATTGATGGCCGAGCTGGAGGCTGTCGCACGCAATGCGGGCGCGGTGCGAATGGTTGTACCGTCATCCTTGACTGCGCAGGCGTTCTACTTGGCGCTGGGTTTCAACGTGGTGCGGGAGCATCTGGAGGGAGAGGAGCGCACATTAATCATGGAGCGGCAACTGCGCGTCTGAGGCATTCCATGCCTTAAGCGGTGACTTCCTGCATTTCCTGCAATTGATAGTGCGCATACAGCGTGCTGGCGATCAGCGTGCAAAACACTTTCAGGGTATCGAGGGTATTGGCGTCATCGAGTGGCGCAGGCTTGGTATCCAGGCCACACAGGGTGCCGAAGAACTCTCCGTTGGGAAAAATGATCGGCAACGAGAAGTAGCTCTGGAAACCGTACATTTTAGTAATGGGATGCTCTGCGTAGACGGGGTCGGTCGCGACTTCGTTGATCACGATAGGCTGGCGGTGCTGACGCAACTCATTGCAGAACGTGGTCTCCAGCTTGAGCTGATGACCGGGTTCCAGCCCGAACTGGATTTCATCGTATACAGCACATGCGGTCCAGCTGGCCTCGGTTACTTTGGCAATTGCCGCAAATCTCAGCCCGGTCAGCCGGGTCACCAGTCGTAAAAGACTGGAAGTGGCCTCGATTTCACTGATGACTGCCAGCTCTGCTGAAGTCAGTTTGTTGTTCAAAATGTGTCACCCTGGTCATAAAAGCACTGATGCGGCCTTGGCGGTACGCCGGGCGCTGCCGATCCCGTGCAGGAAGTGATCGTGTCATACCTGATCGTGGCTTACATAAATATTGTGTTGTTCGACGCCAACTATTGAATGAGTTCAATGCCCCTGTCAACGTTGCGGGCTTTTTCAAATAGCCTGTGCTTGTAAATAGGTCTTTATGGATCCTATTTCAACTAATGAAGACTATGTGTCTGAAAGGCTGTCAGCAGAGAGATGCGGCTCACAGTTTTTGAGAGGAGGGGACTGCCGGCTGGAGGAACCATTGCGGTTTTTTTGCCGAAAACGGTACTGACGCTATAAAAGAAGGGCAGCAGACGAATCTGCTGCCCTTCTGTCATGCCCGGCATGTGTGGGTGTTGTTCTGGATTACGTCTTGAAGCGCAGCACCAGATCATTCAGGTTGACCGCCAACTGCGAAAGTTCGGTACTGGCGATCAGGGTCTGACGGGTGCCTTCGCTGCTCTGCACGGCCAGGTCGCGAATGCTGACCAGGCTTCTGTCGACATCACGTGCTACATGCGCCTGCTGCTCGGAGGCCGCTGCGATCTGCAGGTTACGGTTATTGATCTCGAGTACCGAGTTGGTGATCTGACGCAGCGACTCTCCGGCGTCCTCTGCCGTCTTGCGGGTGCTGTGAACTTCCTCAGTGCTCTTCTGCATGGACTCGACCGTGGCGGAAGAACCGGCCTGAATCGCTGAAATCATCTGTTCGACTTCCTGGGTGGACGTCTGTGTGCGATGCGCCAGAGCCCGCACTTCATCGGCTACCACAGCGAAGCCGCGACCCTGTTCACCGGCACGCGCCGCTTCGATGGCTGCGTTGAGTGCCAGCAGGTTGGTCTGCTCGGCAATGCCGCGAATCACGCCCAGCACTTTGCTGATGTCCTGAGCCTGGCCAGCCAGCGCAGTGACTTGCGCTGAAGAGCCCTCGACCAGGCCTGTCAGGTTCTGCATGGCCGTCAGGGTTTCGTTAACGCGCTGGTTACCCAGGTCGGCGGAAAGGCTCGACTGTTGGGCGGCCTGCGAGGTCGACGTAGCATTACGAGCGACCTCTTCTACGGCAGCACTCATTTCGTTTACCGCAGTAGCAGCCTGCTCGATTTCGCTGTTCTGCTGCTGCAGCGTGCGGTCGGCACTTTCGGTGATCGACGTCATCTCGACGGCGGCAGTGCTCAGTTGTGCGGAGGCGCCGGAAATTTCGTGAATGGTGGTGCGCAGGTTCCCCGACATGGTATTCAGGGCCGTCATCAAGCGTGATGCTTCATCACTGCCGGCAACGCTAAGTTGTCGGGTCAGGTCACCGGCGGCGATGTCTTCTGCGAGTTTAAGCGAGACGCTGATCGGGTCGACGATGCTGCGTGTCAGGGCAATCGCGAGGACCACGGTAAGCAGGAACGCTGCGATCAGCACAATCATCAGGACGTTGACGCTGTGATTGTAGACCTCGGTTGCATCTTTCCCGGAGCTCACGGCTTCCGTGGCATTTTGCTCGCGCAGTCTGGTAAGTTTTTCCTGGTACGCAGTGGCCTTTTGGGCCTGCTCTCCGTTGGCAAGGGAGACCGCTCTTTCATGATCAGAACTGTCCAACGCGACGACCTGTTTCAAGCCATCAATGTATACGCTCATCTTGTTGTTGGCTTCTTCGAATTGCGCGCGGTCGGCTTCACCTGAAAGCAGGTGTTTTTGATAAAAGTCGCTGTTGGCACGTAGCGCCTCGATCGCTTCCCGGACCTTGGCTTCCGCGGTGGCGTGTACAGCGGGATCGGTGCTCGCAAGCATCCTGATGCTTTCCAGGCGAGCGTGAAGCAGGGCGATCTGAATGTCGTCGACTACCTGGATACTGGGCAGTGAGTTTTCTTCAATGTTCTGCTCAGCCTTGCGCAGATGGTCGATCTGCACGTAGGAGAAGGCACCCAGACCGATCAACAGTAAGGTAATGACGCCAAAGCACAGGGAGGCCCTGCGTGAAATACTTAACGATCTGAGGTTCATGGTTGCCTCCAGCGGCAAAACAGGCGGAAGGCCAATACTTTCCTTCCAGTAACTGTTTTTCTGCTGAAAACGAGAGAGCTTTAACAAAATAGCCATGAAAGTTATTTCATAATGGCCTTTTGCAACTATCTGCTGTAAGGCAGCTGTATGTTGGCAAAAAGTTCCAGTAACACTGTGAGAAAAGTTAACCGTTAGTCGGGTGAATGCTACTAAAGTATTCACTCTAATAATGCAACTCTCAGGGCGTGGATCCATCAGGCCTGAACATCAAGCTGCGGACTCTGCAACCGATTCGACCAACGTGTCCAGAAAACCTGCGATGCATCCCATGCAGGCCATTCGCTCTTCTACATGGGGCATGTGACTGGACTCTTCGAAAACAGACCAACTGATGGTGGGGACGTTATCCACATAGGGCTTCACGACGAGCGGTGTGGCTTCGTCATACTTACCGGAAATCAGCAAGGTCGGAACGCTGATGAGTTTCAGGCGATCGACGATGGTCCAGTCCTTCATCGTGCCGATAACGTGAAACTCGGTAGGGCCATTCATGGCGTGGTACACGGTCGGATCGGCGTCAATCGCGTCGAAGGTACGTTTTACCTCCTCCGGCCACGGTGTGATGCGGCACACGTGACGGTCATAGAATGCTCGCGAGGCTTTCAGGTATTCCGGGTCTTTCAAGGTTTCCGCTTTTTCATGCTTGAGCAACGCGGCCTGTACGTCAGATGGCAGATCCTCGCGCAGCCGGTTGGCCTCACTTACCCAGGTGCGCATGTCTGCGGGGGAGTTGGCGATGATCAGCGCTTTCAGCCCTTCGGGCTGACGCACGGCATGCTCTGAAGCCAGCATGCCGCCCCACGACTGGCCCAGCAATGCGTAGTTGTTTTCGATGCCCAGGTGCTCAAGCAGGTTATCCAGCTCACTCAGGAACAGTTTGACCGTCCAGAAGTCGCGACCCTTGTCGGGCAAGTGGGTCGACTTTCCGTTACCCAACTGGTCGTAGTGGATAACGGCCCGGCCGGTGCTGACGATGTCCTTGAACGAATCGACGTAGTCGTGCGTACAACCGGGGCCGCCGTGCAGAATGACCAATGGTGTGCCGGGACCGTGCAGGTCGCCTGTGATGCGATACCACGTCTGATAGTCGCCAAAAGGCGCAAAACCTTCCTTGATCGTCATATCTGCCATGTCGCCGGTCCCTGCTGGATAGTTTGGGGGCACCATAGCGCGGCGTCTTGCGCCTCATAACTATAGAAAATGATAGGTTTTGGCCGATAAACCGGTCAGTGGTCGAGTAAACGGTAGTGAACGGCACGCACTACCGCCTGTACACGGTTTTTGGCCCCCAGCTTCTGCATGGCCGAATTCAGGTGCAAGGTCACCGTGGCGACAGAGCGGTTGAGCTGATCGGCAATCTCTCTGGCCGTCAGGCCCTCGGCAGACCAGCTCAGGCATTCGCGCTCGCGCGGGGTCAGCCTGATCGCATTGCACGAGCGAATTTTCTGGTCGAACAGCGGGTAGGCGACCTCCTGAAAGGCGTGAGCCAGCAGGCCGAACTCGGCCAGGCTCTGGCGGGCGTCCTCAAGGGCGACGTCGCTGCCGTCCGCACACAGACCGGTCAATGTGGCGAAACCGCCTTTGGGCATGTGGATCGGCACCGTCACGCCACAGGTCATGTGTGAGTCATGCAGATAGCGCACCACCGGCTTGTGCATATCCGTGATGAAGGTTTTCAGGACCGTCTCGGCCCTGGGCTGGTATGACCATACAAAAGGCGAGACGCTGGCGACGGCCAGGTGTTGCACCGGATCGATCTGGTAATAGCCCTGACTGCACCAAAGCGCGTACCAGTCCGCAGGTGTATTGCGCAATGACAGCAGCGACGGGGTGATCAGTGCTCCATCATGGGACACCGGCACAGGGCTGTAGTCATAAATCACGGCATCGAATCCGAGATCCGATGCCAGCAGCAGCGCGCAATCCATTTGCTGATCCAGCGTGGATGCAGACTGCAGCCGCGAATTGAAATCCGACAACCTGATATGCATGGCATGACCTCCTTTGTCATTGAGCCGATGTAGGGCGCTAATATAGCAATTAGCAAGGACGGTGCCACGCGTGCGCCCAATCGGCTGCCAGTCCTGTAAAACCTATAAGAATTGCTAGCTGTCTGCGCTCGCCTTGCAGGATAGGGTTGATGCCATGAGCGTCGTCCGCAAAGGTGCAATGCAATGGGCTATGAACACAGGCCGGATGAGCTGAAAACAATCAAAGTCGACGGATGGTCAATGTTCGACTACAACTTTGCTCTGCCCTTTTACGTAGAGGGGGCGGCGGCGTACTTTCCGGTCCTGCTGAATTTTCTGTCACAGCATCGGGGCGTCTGATGAATCTGGGTCGTTATCGTTTCATTCTCCAGCGTCCGTTGCAGCTGCTGCCGGTGCTGTTCGGCATCAGCCTGGTCACCTTCATTCTGGTGCGTTCGATCCCCGGCGATCCGGCGCGCATCCTGCTGGGCTCGCGTTCCACACCGCAGGCCTTGGCCAACATCCGCGCCCAGTATGGTCTGGATGAGCCTCTGTGGACACAGTACGTGTATTTCATGAAAAACCTGGTGCAGGGCGATATGGGTAAATCGCTGCTGTACAAGATAGACGTACTCAAGCTGATCAGCACACGGATCGAGCCCACGGTACTTCTGGTGTTGGGCAGCGTTCTGCTGGCGTTGCTGATTGCCGTGCCCCTGGCCACGCTCGCGGCTCGCAACAAAGGCAGTTGGAGCGACAACCTGATCCGCGTCTTCACCACCACCGGGCTGGGCATGCCTGCGTTCTGGCTGGGGATCATGCTGATCCTGATGTTCAGTGTGCAGCTTGACTGGTTTCCGGTGTCGGGCTACGGCAGCGACTGGCTGGACAAGGTTCATCACCTGGTGCTGCCCTGTCTGACCATCGCTCTGGCCCTGTCTGCGGTGCTGATTCGCAACCTGCGTGCGAGCATGCTCGTGGAGCTGCAAGCCGATCATGTGACGGCGGCCCGGGCGCGTGGCCTCAGTGAAAGTGCGCTGTTTCGGCGCCACGTGTTGCCCAATTCGCTGGTGCCTTCGATCAACCTGCTGGCGGTGAACATCGGCTGGCTGATCAGCGGCACCGTGGTGATCGAAAGTCTGTTTGCGATTCCCGGCATCGGTCAGTTGCTGGTGCGCGGCATCTTCAGCCGCGATTACATGGTGGTGCAGGGTGTGGCGATGGTGCTGGCATGCGCCACGGTGATCGTGAACTTCCTTGCCGATGTGGCCACGGTGGCCATCGACCCGCGGGTGAATATCAAATGACCGTGGCCCATGCGCATCTTCGTCCGCACTGGCGTTCCCGGCTGCGCCTGCGTTTGCGCAATGGCCGGCTGGCGATGCTGCTGGGCGGCTCTTTACTGGGCGGGTGGCTGATACTGGCGCTGTTTGCGCCATGGCTGGCACCTTACGACCCGATCTACCAGAACACCGAGCTGCGCATGCTCGCGCCGCACCTCGCGCATCCGTTCGGCACCGACAATTTTGGTCGCGACATTCTGTCCAGAGTGATCTGGGCGGCACGCGTCGACCTGCAGATCTGCGTGCTCGGGGTGATCTTCCCGTTCATGATCGGGACCTTCATCGGCGCCTTGTCGGGCTACATTGGCGGGCGCTTCGACAACCTGTGCATGCGCGTGATCGACATCGTGCTGGCGTTCCCGTTTCTGGTGTTGATGCTGGCGATCATCGCGATTCTCGGGCCGGGCCTGGGCAGCTTCTACATCGCCATGGCGCTGGTGGGCTGGGTGTCTTATGCGCGGCTGATCCGCTCACAGATCCTGGTGCTCAAGGAAAGCGATTTTGCCTTGGCGGCCAAAAGCCTGGGTTTTGGTCACTTGCGTATCCTGTTCCGCCATCTGCTGCCCAACGCGATGTTCGGCTCGATTGTGTTTTCCATGTCTGACGCGGTTCTGGTGCTGCTCAGCGGCGCATCGGTCAGCTACCTGGGCCTGGGTGTGCAACCACCGATGGCGGAGTGGGGGACCATGGTCGCAGAAGGGCAGGCGTTCCTCACCTCGGCGTGGTGGATCTGCACCTTTCCGGGCCTGGCCATCGTGACGTTGGCTATGGGCTTCAGCCTGTTGGCGGACGGCGTCGCCGAAACCCTGGGAGAACGGCAATGAGTACGCCCGTGCTGCAGGTCAGCGAGATGAGCGTGGTGGCGACCCATGCAGCGAACCATCGAAATCGCGAAGTGACCTTGGTTGACCGGTTGTCGTTCGACCTGCACCAGGGCGAGATTCTCGGGCTGGTCGGTGAAAGTGGCTCTGGCAAGACCATGGCCTGCCGGGCGTTGATGCAATTGATGCCGTCGCCGGATCTGCACGTGCGCGGCGGCTCGGTACGCCTCAATGATGTCGATCTGTTGACGCTGGATGCCGCTGGAATGCGTGCCATGCGCGGACGGCGGATCGGCATGATTTTCCAGAATCCCAGCAGCCACCTGGACCCGCTGATGCGCATCGGCGAGCAGATCGCCGAAGGTGTGCGTCTGCATCAGGGCGCGTCGAAGCGTGAAGCCCGGGCGCAGGCCATCGATCTTTTGCGCCAGGTCGGCATTCCCGATCCGGCGTCGCGTGTGGATAACTTCCCCCACGAATTTTCCGGTGGCATGCGCCAGCGCGCAATGATTGCCGTAGCGCTGGGCTGTGGGCCGCAGGTCCTGATCGCCGATGAGCCGACCACCGCACTGGATGTGACGGTGCAGGCGCAAATCCTGCGTCTGTTGCTGGACTTGCGCGACCGGCACGGGCTGTCGTTGATCATGATCACCCACGACCTCGGCGTGGTGGCGCAAACCTGCGACTCCATCGCGGTGATGTATGCCGGTCGCCTGTGTGAGCACGGCAGCAAGCGCGACGTGCTCGCTCGCGCACGCCATCCTTATACCCACGGCCTGATCGAATGCCAGCCCGCCAGCAGCGCGGGCAGCGAACTGCTACGGACCATTCCCGGTCAGCCGCCCTTGCTCGACGCACTGCCAAGCGGCTGTCGTTTTCATGCCCGCTGCAGTCATGCGGGGGCAGACTGCCCTGACAAGCTGCCGCTGATGCGGCCGATGGGCGTTGCCCATGCTGCGGCCTGTCACCACCCGTTGGTGCAATCCCGGGAGGCCGTTTCATGAGCGGCACCACACTGCTGAACGTCAATGATCTGGTGGTGCGCTTCCCGGCCCCCGGCTCGGGTTTCCTCGGTCTCAACAAGCGTTGGGTGCACGCCGTCAACGGGGTGTCGCTGAGCATTTGTACGGGTGAAACGCTGGGTCTGGTCGGCGAGTCCGGCAGCGGCAAGAGCACGCTGGGGCGGGCTATTCTGCGCCTGAATGACATCACCTCCGGGCAGATCGTCTTCGATGACGTCGACATGGCCCAAGGCAGCGGTATCAATCTGCAACGCCTGCGCAGCGAAACCGCGATGGTCTTTCAGGACCCGTCCTCTTCGCTCAACCCGCGCATGACCATCGGTGCGACGCTGGCCGAGGTGCTCGCCGTGCAGCGCAAGGTCGCCACTTCCGACATTCCGGCGCGGGTCATCGAGCTGCTCGACATGGTCGGTCTGCGGCCCGAATTTGCCGAACGCAAGCCGGGTGCCTTGAGCGGCGGACAATGTCAGCGTGTCGGCATCGCCCGCGCGCTGGCCATCGAGCCACGGCTGATCATTGCCGACGAGTGTGTGGCGGCACTGGACGTCTCCATTCAGGGACAGATCATCAACCTGCTGCTGGAGCTGCGCCAGCGCATGAACCTGGCGATTCTGTTCATTGCTCATGACCTGGCCATCGTGCGTCGCCTGTGCGATCGGGTGGCGGTCATGTACCTGGGCAAAATTGTTGAAGAAGGCCCGGTAGAGGACGTCTTTCTCTCGCCGCGTCACCCCTATACCGCTGCGCTGATTCAGGCGATTCCGGAAATCGATCCGGATCGCCCGTTGCCCGGCGAGCCGTTGCAGGGTGAGCCGCCAAGCCCCCTGCAGCTACCCGACGGCTGCGCGTTTCATCCGCGTTGCCGGTTTGCCAGGCCGACCTGTTCCAGCGTCGCGCCACCGACGCGGCATGTCGGCCAGCAGCGCTACGACTGTGTGCTGGAAGCCCCGATTTTTTGATCCTGATCTGTAACGACATCTGTCCCGACATCGACAAGGAGTTCATGCGTATGAAAGCTCGACCAATGAAAATGCTGACCGTCGCCATGCTGGCGGCCTGTTCACTGGCGGCGGGTGTTGCCGAAGCTGCGGGCGTGCTGACCATCGGCCGTCGTGAGGACGGCACCACGTTCGACCCGATCAAAAGTGCGCAGAACATCGACAACTGGGTGTTTTCCAACGTCTACGATGTGCTGATCCGCGTAGATGACAAAGGCACCAAGCTGGTGCCGGGGCTGGCGGAAAGCTGGTCGATCTCGCCTGACGGGCTGACCTATACGCTCAAGATGCGCCCGGCCAAATTCTCCGATGGCTCGGACCTGACAGCCAGTGACGCAGTATTCAGCCTGCTGCGAATTCGCGACGACAAGGGTTCACTGTGGAGCGATTCCTACAAGATTATCGACAAGGCCGTTGCGACAGATCCGCATACGCTGGTCATCACGCTGAAGAGTCCTTCGGCCTCGTTCCTCTCGCAACTGGCCCTGCCCAACGTGTCGATTCTCTCCGAGAAAGCCATGAAGAGCATGGGCGAAGAGGCGTATGCCGAGCAGCCTGTCAGCTCCGGCGCATTTACCGTGAAGGAATGGCGTCGCGGTGACCGGGTAATTCTGGCGAAGAACCCCAACTTCTGGGAAGCGCCGAGCGTGAGCCTGGACGGTGTCGAGTGGATCTCGGTGCCGGACGACAACACCCGCACGCTCATGGTCCAGAAGGGCGAGCTCGATGCTGCGATATGGATACCGTTCTCGCGCATCGCAAATCTGCAGAAGGACCCCGATCTGGTGGTCCACCTCGACCCCTCCACTCGCGAGGATCACCTGCTGATCAACCACGAACACGGCGCATTGGCCAAGCCTGAAGTACGTCAGGCGCTGGACATGGCCATCGACAAGAAATCGCTGGTCGAAGCCGCTACCTTCGGGCTGGGCACCGTGGCCAATTCCTACATTCCCAAAGGCGCGCTGTACCATTACGCCGACAACCTGCAACGCCCTTATGACCCGGTGAAGGCCAAACAGATGCTGGCGGACGCCGGCGCGTCGGACCTGAAACTCAATTACGTGGTCAACGCGGGCAACGAAGTCGACGAGCAAATCGCGGTCATGCTGCAACAGCAACTGGCCAAGGTCGGCGTGACCACAACGCTGCAGAAAGTCGACCCGAGCCAGAGCTGGGACATGCTGATTGCCGGTGACTACGACATCTCCGTGATGTACTGGACCAACGACATCCTCGACCCGGACCAGAAGACCACCTTCGTGCTCGGCCACGACACCAACAATAACTACATGACCCATTACAAGAACGACAAGGTCAAGGAGCTGGTCGCTGCCGCACGGGTCGAAATGGACCCGAAAAAGCGCGAGCAGATGTACATCGACCTGCAGAAAATGGCCAAGGCCGACGTCAACTGGATCGACCTCTACTACAGTCCCTACATCAGTGTGTCGCGCAAGAACATCGAGCACTTCGGTCAGAACCCGCTGGGCCGCTTTACGCTCGAGGAAACGGTCAAGAAGTGACATGAACAATGCCTGCCTGATCGGCAGGCATTGTTCAGCGACGTTTCCCGGCCCGGTTTCGGCCGGGAAGCGTTAATTTGTATCCTCAGGTTTACCAAGCCTTCAACAGGCTCTGCGGATGGTAAGGTTGCGGCCTTTTTTGCGCTGTACCCCGCGGAGCCGTCATGCATAAACCCACCCCCCGTACCGAATCCCCGAACGCGCTGGCGTTCATCACGCGTTTCTTCGCCGCTGAATCCGCTGGCGGGCTGGTGTTGATGGCGGCTGCGCTGGCGGCCTTGATCGTCGCCAACTCACCGCTGGCCGACAGCTACTTCGCCGCGCTGCACGCAGTGTTCGCCGGGTTGTCGGTTTCGCACTGGATCAATGACGGTCTGATGGCGGTCTTCTTCATGCTCGTCGGCCTGGAGATCAAGCGCGAAGTGCTCGCCGGTCAGCTCGCGTCGTGGAACCAGAGAGCCTTGCCAGGCTTTGCGGCACTGGGCGGCATGGTGGTTCCGGCGCTGATCTACGTGGCGTTCAACTGGGGACGGCCAGACACCATCGGCGGCTGGGCCATTCCGGCAGCGACCGATATCGCATTCGCCCTGGGGGTGCTGTCCCTGCTGGGCAAGCGCGTACCGCTGTCGCTGAAGATATTCCTGTCTGCACTGGCGATTCTCGATGACCTCGGCGCTGTATTGATCATCGCGCTGTTCTACACCAGCGATCTCTCCATGCCCATGTTGCTGGCAGCGCTGGGTTCCATCGCCGTGCTCGTCGCGCTGAATCGTCTGGGTGTTAAAAAACTGCTGCCTTACCTCATCGTTGGCGCGCTGCTGTGGTTCTTCATGCTCCAGTCCGGCATCCACGCCACCCTCGCTGGCGTTGCGCTTGCGCTGTGCATCCCGTTGGGCAAACCCGATGAAGAGGCTCGCTCGCCACTGCTGCATCTGGAAGAAAAGCTGCACCCGTGGGTGGCGTTTGCCGTCGTGCCGATCTTTGGTTTTGCCAACGCTGGCGTGTCACTGTCGGGCATTACCGCCGACAAGCTCGTGGACCCGGTCCCGCTCGGCGTTGCGCTAGGGCTGCTGGTCGGCAAGCAGGTCGGCATATTCGCCATGGCCGCGCTGGCGATTCGCGCAGGCCTGGCCCGTTTGCCGGACGGCAGCAACTGGGGTCAGCTTTACGGCGTTGCGGCCTTGTGTGGTATCGGCTTCACCATGAGCCTGTTCATCGGCGCACTGGCCTTTCCGGGCGCGCCGGAACTGGTCGACGAGGTCAAGGTGGGTGTGCTGATCGGTTCGGTGTTGTCGGCTGTGTTGGGTGTGGTTGTGTTGCGCAGGTTTGCGCAGCGGGGGTGAATCTGATCGCAATCTGGCATTACAGAAACCGGGCGGCAGGACGATAAAGACGGGACGTGCCAGGGACTCGGCCAACTTCTCCTACTTTGAGAGCCCACAGCATGCTTCACCTGTTCAGTCCCCGTCGTGACAAAAAGGCCCTTCAGCAACTGATCTCCTCGCTCAAGGGCGGCACTGAGCCCGCGGTAGGGGGATGTGCTGAAAAAACCGCGGTACTTGAATGCTGGAGCTCGCTGAGCACCCAGCGTCGCCTTGACGAGCAACGTATTGCCGATCTTGAGCAAGAACTGGAAACCGCCCGCCATCTACTGGGTGAAGCCTCTGCCTCGGCTGCCGCTTATGAAACCCGCTTTGATCTGGTCAACCGTGCATCGAGCGAGGGCCTCTGGGATATGGAGGTGGTCGCGGGCGATCCGGTCAATCCGAACAACCGATTCTGGTGGTCTCAGCAACTACGCACGCTTCTAGGTTTCAACGACGAGCGCGACTTCCCCAACGTACTGGCGAGCTGGGCAGACCGGCTTCATCCTCAGGATAAACAAGCCACGCTCGATGCATTTGCCAAGCACCTGAATGACCGTTCCGGCAACACGCCGTACCGAGTCAAGAATCGTCTGGCGATGAAGAACGGCACGTATCGCTGGTTCTATGCCCAGGGCGAAACGTTAAGAGACGCACGCGGAACGCCGCTGCGGGTCGCCGGCTCTCTTCGGGATATCCACGACGAGCTTGAACGTGATCTTGAACACGATGTGATCATTACCCGATTCGAACTGGCCCGGGAGATGCTCTCCGACGGGCTCTGGGACATGGAGGTCATTGCTGGCGACCCGGTCAATGCGCGCAATCCTTTTTGGTGGTCTCCACAATTCAGGCGTCTGCTGGGTTTTGAAACGGTGGAAGAGTTTCCCGACGTACTGGATAGCTGGGCGTCACGGCTGCACCCTGAAGACAAGGAGCGCAGTCTGACGGCTTTCGGTGAGCACCTGAATGACCGGACTGGCAAGACGCCGTTCGATATCGAGTACCGCCTGAAGATGAAAACCGGCGAGTACCGCTGGTTCCGTGCGCGCGGCCAGACTCGCCGTGACCCCGAAGGTGTTCCACTCAGGGTGGTGGGTGCGTTGGTGGATGTGCATTTGAAGCATGAACAGGACGCTCTTCGCGATACCGAAGCACAGCATCAGAAAAACCTGGAAGAGAACATCGCTCAACTGACCCAGATAGTTGGTACTATCCAGAGCATTGCCAGCCAGACCAACCTCCTGGCGCTCAATGCGGCAATCGAAGCTGCGCGCGCCGGTGAGGCAGGGCGGGGCTTTGCGGTTGTGGCAGATGAAGTTCGCAAGCTGGCGACCCGAACGACCGAAGCGACGGAGCAGGCGGCAAGCATGATGAGCCGCTCATGAAACCAGCCTTCGCTTTTTGATCGCAGCGAAAAAAACGCCTCCGCAAGGGAGGCGTTTTTTCAACTCAGCACATCAGACACATCAAGCCAGGTCGAAGCGGTCCAGGTTCATCACCTTGGTCCAGGCTGCCACGAAGTCTTTGACGAACTTCTCGTGAGCATCCGAGCTGCCATACACCTCGGAAATCGCACGCAGTTGAGCATGCGAGCCGAAGACCAGGTCGACACGGGTGCCGGTCCATTTCACTGCGCCAGTCTTGCGGTCACGGGCCTCGAAGGTATCAGTGCCACCTGCGGTCGCTTTCCACTCCACGCCCATGTCCAGCAGGTTCCTGAAGAAGTCGTTGGTCAGGGTGCCCGGCTGATCAGTGAAGACGCCATGCTTGCTCTGTCCGACGTTGATGTTCAAGACCCGCAGGCCGCCCAGCAGTACAGTCATTTCCGGTGCAGTCAGGGTCAGCAATTGCGCCTTGTCGACCAGCAACGATTCTGCCGAGACCTTGTAATGCCCCTTCTGATAGTTGCGGAAACCATCAGCGATTGGCTCAAGGAAGCCGAACGACTCAACATCGGTCTGCTCTTGAGACGCATCGGCGCGGCCCGGTGCGAATGGAACGGTGACGTGCTGGCCTGCATTTTTCGCAGCCTGCTCGACACCTGCGTTACCCGCCAAGACGATCAGGTCGGCGATTGAAACCTTCTTGCCGCTCGACTGACCCGCGTTGAATTCGCTCTGAATGCCCTCGAGGGTCTTCAGCACGCCCGCCAGTTGGTCAGGCTGGTTGACCGCCCAATCCTTCTGCGGAGCCAGACGCAGACGGCCGCCATTGGCACCACCGCGCTTGTCCGAGCCACGGAAGGTAGAAGCTGCCGCCCAAGCCGTCGATACCAGCTGCGAGACCGAAAGGCCCGAAGCGAGAATCCTGGCCTTGAGTGCGGCCACATCCTGATCATCGACCAACGCATGATCAACGTTTGGAATCGGGTCCTGCCACAGCAGCTCTTCGGTCGGTGTTTCCGGGCCGAGGTAGCGGGCCAGCGGGCCCATGTCACGGTGAGTCAGCTTGAACCAGGCGCGGGCGAACGCGTCGGCCAGTTGCTCAGGGTTGTTCAGGAAACGGCGGGAGATCTGCTCGTAAGCCGGATCGAAGCGCAGCGCCAGGTCAGAGGTCAGCATGCTCGGTGCATGACGCTTGGAGGGATCGTGGGCATCCGGAATCTTGCCCGCGCCAGCGCCGTTCTTCGGCGTCCACTGATGCGCGCCTGCCGGGCTCTTGGTCAGTTCCCATTCGAATCCAAAGAGGTTTTCGAGGTACTCGTTGCTCCATTTGGTCGGCGTCGAAGTCCAGGTCACTTCCAGGCCACTGGTGATGGTGTCGCCACCCTTGCCGCTGCCGAATTTGTTTCTCCAGCCAAAACCCTGCTCTTCAAGGCCGGCTGCTTCAGGCTCCGGACCAACGTTGTCGGCAGGGCCGGCACCGTGGGTCTTGCCGAAGGCGTGACCACCGGCGATCAGCGCCACGGTCTCTTCGTCATTCATCGCCATACGACCGAAGGTTTCACGGATATCCCTTGCCGAAGCAACCGGGTCCGGCACACCCTCAGGGCCTTCAGGGTTCACATAGATCAAGCCCATCTGCACGGCGGCGAGCGGGTTTTCCAGGTTGCGTTCGCCGCTGGCAGTACGGCTTTCTTCGTTGGCATGGTTCTCCGGCTCGGCCACCAGCGTGCCGTCGCCCGGTTGCTGCATTTTCTTCTGCGCGCCGTAGCGCTCCTCACCACCCAGCCAGGTGGTCTCGGAACCCCAGTACACGTCTTCTTCCGGTTCCCAGACATCCGCGCGACCACCGGAGAAACCGAAGGTCTTGAAGCCCATGGACTCCAGCGCGACGTTACCGGTCAGCACGATCAGGTCAGCCCAGGAAATCTTGCGGCCATACTTCTGCTTGACCGGCCAGATCAGGCGGCGCGCCTTGTCCAGGCTGACGTTGTCAGGCCAGCTGTTGAGCGGCGCAAAACGTTGCTGACCGGCACCGGCACCGCCACGACCATCGCCTGTGCGGTAGGTACCGGCGCTGTGCCAGGCCATACGAATGAACAGCGGGCCATAGTGGCCGAAGTCTGCCGGCCACCAGTCCTGGGACTGAGTCATGACGTTGCGCAGGTCCTGTTTGACCGCTTCGATGTCAAGGCTCTTGAATTCCTTGGCATAGTCGAAGCTCTCGCCCATCGGGTCGGAGAGCGAGGAATGCTGATGCAGAATCTTCAGATTCAGCTGCTTGGGCCACCAATCACGGTTGGTAGTGCCGCCGCCAGCAGCGTGGTTGAAGGGGCATTTCGATTCAGTTGACATGCTTGATACACCTTTTTTGTCATTTGCATCCGGCCATCCAGTCCACTCGTGGGACCTCAGACAGTGATGACGGAACTCAACAGCACTGGGTTCATGCCGGCCGCTCGGTCAACGATCGGGCCAGCTCTACAGATACGCAGCACAGCGATCATCAGATTGCTGCGAGGCAAGCCCGCAACGTGCGTCGCAAACTTGAGCTCATTCTTATCTCCTTATCAGGGTGGAACCGCGCGGCTCTCACCGACGCTTATCCAGATTAGCCTTCTTCGCGAAGATTTCTAATAGAAAGAACATTACGGGTTGATAGGCAGACTCTGGCGGCGCTGTCATCAAGGCATCAAGCGGCTCTGCTAACCTGTCCAGCCCATGAGACTGCAGGCCAGGCTTAGCCCATGATCACGATTCGCCGCATGACCCTGGACGACTACGACGCGGTCATCGAACTGATGCGCAGCACGCCGGGCATTTCCCTGCGCGACGCCGATTCACGCGAAGCGACCGCACGTTACCTTGAACGCAACCCCGGCATGAGCTTCGTCGCCGAGGCAGGCGGCGCCCTGTGCGGCTGTGTGATGTGCGGGCACGACGGACGCCGCGGTTATCTGCAGCATCTGATCGTGCTGCCCGAGTATCGCCGGCGCGGTATTGCCCATGAGTTGGTTGAACGCTGCCTCGAGTGTCTGGACACGCTGGGTATTTACAAATGTCACCTGGACGTCATGAAGAGTAATGAAGCGGCCGGGCGTTATTGGCACGGGCAGGGGTGGACGTTGCGGGAGGATATCGATCGGTATTCGAAGGTGCGGCGGGGCGGGAATGTTTGAAGGGGGAGACGGGCGCTACGCATGCGTAGGGGCGTCAACTAATTGCATCGCTTGATTCTGCTTTGTCGTGCTGGCAGCGCTCGGTGAAACTATCCTGCCTTCAAAGGCGATACATTTTCTGCCACTGCGCTTGGCGTGATAGAGGTTCTCATCAGCCTCTTTCAACAGGTCATTGAACGTTTCAACCCGCGACAAACTTGCAACACCGCCACTGAATGAATAGGGCACTTGAGCCGTTTCATCCTTTTGCGTGAGCATCAATAACTCTTCCAGTGCGTGTATAGCGTCTGTGGCGTTCGCCGCCGATAAGATCACACCAAACTCTTCCCCACCCAAGCGCCCAAAAGCGATTCGCCCCTTTATGTCTTTGAGGCGTGTCGCAAAACTTATAAGGACATTGTCGCCCACCTCATGCCCATGGGTGTCGTTGATACTTTTAAAGTGATCCAGATCAAGCATGGCAAACCACAACGACGATTTTTCAGCGGACGCCAGCGCAGTATTCAGACTGTCAACCAGCGCACGGCGATTGGGGGCGTGCGTCAGGGTGTCGGTTTCGGACAGTTCCTGATAGCGGTCCCTGGCTGCCATGGTCTGCATGATCAGACTCAGGAAGGTCGCATTCAGGCAGCCGCCCAGCAAGGTCGAACTGATCAGGAACACATAAAACAGCGGCTTATGGCCCACGCCGATGGCCGTCAGGTCCGTGTGCCACATGATCAACCAGATCAGCGCAGTGGCGGCGATGTAATCAATAAACTTGACGAAGAACACGCTCATTCCCGTGATGAGCAGGGAGGTGACAACCAGTCCCCACATCGACGCTTCCTCGCCCATGCGTTCGATCTGTTCATTGAACAGAAAGGTCAGTGACGCCATGTAAATAATGCCGAACAGACGCCACGCCAGCATGCTCCTGCTATTGGACGTGACAATGATCGACAGCGTCGCCCCCGTCAGCGCGCAACAGATGAATACATCCAGTGATCGATCAATGGACGGATTCAGGCACCAACTGATAACCCAACTGAAAAGACCGATCAGTTGAGACAGCTTCAAGGGTATGAAAATAGAGTTTTTCAGGTTTCTTCTTTGCGGCATGTGCAGTTTTCCATACTTACGCCAGCCGAACCATTATCGACGGCACACGCCTTGGTCGAGAGGGGTGATGATATATGGCCACTATACGTGATTGTCAGATGGGGGGCATGGCCGCTGGTCTTGCTGTGGGCGGCGTGCGCAGGCCTTGTTGAATGAGGGGCAGGGCAGCGGCCAGTCTGATCTACAGTTGCTTGCGCATTGCGCGAGTCGAAGCGCCTTTTCAGCTCTTTGTACTTGTCGCGCAATTCGCGCTCCTGGGCAGGCCTAATGGACTGCTCATTTCCAGCGCGGCTTCAAAAGGCAGCATCTGGGTATGCAACTGGTCAGCCTCTTTCAGCAGTTGATCGCGGCGGTCTTGCCGTTCTTGGATCTCGTTCATGTGTCTGGTCTCTGTTCAATTCGATTGGGAGTTGGTTGTGTGGCTGGCGAGGCCGGGAATCAGCTGGCGCTACCTCGATCAGCGGGGAGGCACTCAGGCAGTCCGCCCACAAAAAAAGACGCCTTAGGACGTCTTCATTTGCAATTTGGTGGGCCGGGGGGATTTGAACCCGCATCCAGCCTTTGTAAACCGGAGCTTACAAGGCCGGAGTTGTCATTATGCTGTCATTTCGCAACGAACGCTTTACTAATCGCCTGAAAAAGGGGCTTGAAAGACGCTAATTCAGACTTCGACCAATTCGCACGCTTTTTGAATTCATCAAGCATTAGTCGTTTTAACGAGTTTTTAGCACTTTTTCGATCGGCCTGGTTTTGACTTTGAGCTTTCATTACTAAGTTATGATTATTTCCAAATACAGATGAAACGATCAGAGGCGGTAATAGCCCTTCGATGCAGTCTCTGCCCGGCTCATTCACGCCAATCCCATAATAGTCAGTATCTTTCTCAAGGCCTAAAACTTTCATAGGGCGCTCTAGTTCAGATGTCGCATCTAGGTCAAATGTTACATACACCCGATGGAACTTTTCAATGACAAACTTGAGTAGTATGGAGTTCTTTAACGCGTCCTTTCCATCATATGCTAAAACCTCTGCACCTTCTGGCAGCGTAAGTCCGCTCAGACCAAGGCTGGAAATAAACTCAAGGTACTCTTTATCCAGAATTCCTTCGACAAAAATAGCGCAGTTTTTGCGCGCGCCTATGACCGTCTGCCAAGGCGTAAATGAGGCATTATCCAGTCCTAAAATTTGGCTAAAAGGGGACATCCAATTACTGGTATCGATGGGGACAATCTCAGTTTGTCTCAGATTGTTCCTAAAAGTCTTCCTCTCTAATAATATGTTTGAATCTGGGAACTCTTGGCACAACATGTATGGGCTATGAGTAGAGATTATTATCTGAATGTCTAAATCTCTGGACAAGCTTCTGATTACTCGGCCAAATTCAGCTTGAGCGGATGGGTGTAAGAAGCTTTCTGGCTCTTCTATTATTATAATCGGCGTTATCCTGTTTTCATCGCCAGCTTCAAGTCTTATTTTGTTGGCATAAAGAATCAACATCATTATATGTGTACGATTCTGTGTGCCAGTACCCCATTCGTTAAGTGAGACCTCGACGCTTTTATCTTTTAGGTTTAGTTCTAAAGGGATGTGGCCGTTTAAGTAGTTGTCGAAAACGGTAAGCTCTACTTCATATTTTTCTTCGAGTTTTCCTAGCAGTCCCGATAGCTCGGCTCTGTGCTTGCCAGCCAATTTTTTTATTTTCTTCTTCAGACGGTCTTGTTCAGCAGAGATTTCATTAAGCTCAGCACTTGAGAACATTAAGTCTTGAGCGAGTCTGGAAAAGCCTCCATTCAAATAAGCACTCATTCCAACTTCCGCGGAATTATGGAAAATGGCAAGCGTTGATGCTGTGATTTTGGTATGGATTTCCTTAGATGCAAATCTTTCGAGCGGCGCATCATTGAAATAAACAGTAGCGTCGTTATCGCTTGTCTCGGTATATCGCACCAAAATCCTCAAAGAAAAACTTTTTTCCTCATAATTTTCTATCGATGCGATTTTTAGTACAAATTTATACATGCCAGGGTCATCAAGTTCGCTAAAATATAAGATGTATTCTAGCTCGATCGGCATCGCTTCTTGAGTCCACTGAGTCTTTGCTGTAGCGTACTCAATACCTTCCCGCTCTGACCACCAAACATTTTTCCCCTTGTCTTTTAGTAACCCTTGTAGGGCTTTTATAACGCTAGTCTTGCCCGCGTTATTACGACCACTTATAGACGTAAAGGTGTCGCCAAAGGTGAGTGGAACGTTTTCCAGCGTTTTATAGTTTTTAACTACGATTGACTTAATCTTCACGCTACCGCTCCATGGCTAAAATCGGAGCGTGGCACATTGATGGCTTACCAATCAATCGCTGTGATTATGTACAGTTCTCTTTCTCCTGTGCGTTACCAGTAGTCTCTTGCACCAGGGTGCTATTTTATTTTCTGACCTGTTGGTTTAGATTTTCGATTTTAAAGTCCACAGCGTTTCCGCCTTCGCACCTGCGTGAAGATCGGCGGATGGCATCCAGCGTCCGTAAACTCGCGCGATCATCATCCAGTCAGCATGTCCCATTTGCTTCGCGACCCACATTGGATGTTCACCTGCTGACAGCATCATTGACGCGTAAGTATGCCGGGTTTGATAAGGGCGACGGTACCGCACTCCTGCTTTCTTCATAGCGGGAACCCACATTGTCTTTCGGATCGGCCCGTCGCCGGTCCAGCGTTCAAGTGTGCGAGGATTTTGGAACACCTCCGCGTCAGCCAGAAATGTGTGGGCCTTCTGTGCTTTCAAGGCGTCCATAGCTGGCCTGAGCAGCTTCACGGCCCTACGTCCGGCCGCCGTCTTTGTCACTTCAGCTTGCCCCTTCGCAGCTTGGGTAATGGCCCGGCTGACCAGGACTTCCTCGCGCAGCCAGTCGATATCCCCCCAATCCAGTGCAACGAGTTCGCTGGTGCGTAGGCCTGTCCACAAAGCGAACTGCATCATGTTGCGTGCTTGGCCATTGAGGGCCGCTAGTATTGCCTGCTGCTCTTCTGGGCTGAACGGGTCTACGTCGTCGTCCTTGGCTGGTGCCTCCTTCCGCGAGTAGGTCCAACCAGCCAGGGGATTCACCTCGATCAGCTCTTCCTCTGCAGCGTCAGTCAGCGCCGATCTGAGACAGCTCTGAATGTTGCTCAGTGTCTTGTTGCTGATTTCCAAGGTGCTTAACCAGTCGCGCACGTCTTTTCGTTTCAGCTCGACCATCATGTGCTCGCCAAGAGCCGGCACCAGACGCAGCTCCACGATCTTACGATAGCCGTCGAACGTGCTGCTCGAGACGTGCCGCTTCTTTCCCTCCAGCCAACGAGTCAGGAAGCCTGCCACTGTTTCCTGGTTTGCCTTAGGCGCAAACTTCGCGGCCCTAGGCGAGCCGGGAAACGTCACCGAGTAGTCGAACGCGCCGATCGATATCGCATGCTCGATCGCTGCCTTATGCTGCTCGGCCTTCTTCAGATTAGTGGGGGAGGGCTTGAGCGTGATGCGCTCGCGGCACCGGACGCCCCGATACATGAACGTGATTTCGATGCTCGTATCGGAGACCGCCCGAACTCCCCGCCCGTCTCTACCCATGACTCGTACCCTTCCATGTCGATGAGCGTCCGGCCATCCGGAGCCCTGTACCAAATTTCGCCAAGCCGCCAAATTCCATCACGGATTTTCGAGCGGATAGCGTCCTCGCTGTAGCCAGACTCGCTGGCGAATTTCCTGATGGTCATGTAGCGCATTGATTGCTACTCCTGCCGCTTCAGGTTTTGAACTGCGGGCGAAACTGACGCTTCAGCCTTCATCATCACGCGCCCCCGATTCAGCGACCGTGCGCAGCTTGAGTGCGATCCCGCATGAGGTGGCCAGGCCGGTCAACTGTCCAACGGTGGTGGCCGGGTCTTGAAGCGCCTGACCGAACCGAATCAGGCGCTCGCCCAGGCTTTCGAACTCGGTGCGCGGGTGTCGCTGGGTACCTTGGCTTAGTGTGCTCATGCCTGCTGCTCCTGGTCAGCCTCTGCAGCTTCGTGCGCAGCGGCCTTGGCCAGCGCATCAAGCAAGAGCTCTTGCCGCTCCTGGCCGTGCAGGTACAGGCGAAGGGCACGGATCACGACGGTGTTCATGCTGGTGTCACTTGATGCCGCTGCGCGCTCGACCTCGCTGCGCATGTCGTCCGGGAGGCGCACGACAAATTTGTCTGCACCGCGGCTGCCGCCTTCATACCGCTGCATGACGATCGCTCCCGGTGCGAGGGTTGGCCAACTTGGCAGTGCGGATTTCGGAACGGTCGACTGCCAGATCGGCCGGAGCATCGATGCCGAGTCGGATTTGGCCGTCCCGGCCGCTGATCACGGTGATTTTGATGTTGTCGCCAATGACAATTGATTCGCCGAAGCGACGGGTTAGACACAGCATGGTGCAACTCCTTTTGGTTTCTACAGGCAAGCCGAGGGCCTACCGCGATTGTTGGCTTTCGCAAAATTAGGTTTGGGTTATGCCGCCAGCGTCACTTCATAGCGTTTGGCTGCGATTCGAGTTTCGATCTTGGATTCACTCCCACCGCTGCGGCGGACTTTGGTCATCGGGTCGGTAGCGAGCGCACCGTGGGCGGCCAGCACGAGCGTAAGAGCAGCGGCGGGTGAAATCACGCCACGGCGAAAAGCTTCCAGAACAAGGCCACGCATGGTCTTGGCCCCGAACTTGAACCTGGCGCTATCGAGGCGCTTCTCAGCGGTAGCAGGACTTACGCCCATTGCACGACCAATCTCTTTTACCGTCAGATCGGCAGCCGCCCACAAGGTTGCCTCAAGCTCGCGAGGAGCCAAGCCCATTTTGAGGCTGCCTTTCCAGTTGCCGGCGGTGAGGGTGTTGGCGGTCATGGTTTGAGCTCCGTGCTTGTTTGGCGTGGGTCAAGTAAACATTCTGTTTACCTCAAGGTCAACACAATTTGTTTATTTTGTTTATTTTAGACCAAAAAAAACCGCCAAGGTGGCGGCATGATTGACGAGAGGCGTCAGGAGAAGAGAGATTTCGGCATCTTTCCGTCGACAACTGTGCCTACGATTTCCCAGCTATCGGTCAGCTCCTTGACAGGGAAAGCAGGGTTCAGTGGCCTCAAGTAAAGATCGCCTGCATCTTTAACAAGCTGCTTGAAGGTTGCTTCGTTGCTGTCGACCAGCCTGGCGACCACAAATTGGCCTGGCCGGGGCTCTAGGTCGGGTGCTACTAAAATCAGATGACCCTCTGGAAAGCTTGCTGGTCCTGAGCTGGTCATTGAGTTGCCGGTGACTTTCAACCAGAAGCCGCCTTCGCCTGCCCATACATCTGAACTGTGTCTTGGACACAGCGCGATGTTACTGGGGTCTATAGCTTCCGAAGGGCTTCCTGCCTGGACCCATGAGACCTCGGGGTACTCGAAAGAGCGCCGAGGCTGTATAGCCGGCTCGATATTCGTCGTCGGGCTGTGTGCTTCGTTCCATTCGCGATAGGCCTGGTCTGCCTTTACCTTCTCGGGCGCGGAAAGGCGACGGTAATCCTCGTCGATCTTGGAATAGTGTGGCTCCCCGGCTCCACTTTCTAACCATTCCGGATTCATTCCTAAGCGCCGCGCGACTGACAGCAGGTGACGCCCAGGAATGCCTCTGACGAACCAGTTATTAAGCATCTGGTTGCTGATTCCAAACTCAGCAGCGAATTGCGAGGCAGAGAGCCCCCTACTGCGCAGCAGATACTTGAGGCGATCGCCTGAATGTTTAGTAGTCATAAACACCGAGTTTACTGAGATTGCAATGTTTATTAAATAAACGTATTGTTGATTTGTCGAGGTCGCTTGCTGAGAAACGTTTATGACACAGACCCCTGTAGAACGAGCCATCACGGCGGCCGGTTCTGGCGTCGCATTGGCGAAGATTGTTGGAGTCAGCCCTATGGCCGTTTCCCACTGGAAGGTCAGAGGCATTCCAGCTCATCAGGTCATCTCCATCGAATCCGCTACCGGGGTGTCTCGCCATGAGTTAAGGCCTGACATTTACCCAGATGCTTCACCTATCTCGGACGAAATAATGCGCCAAATGCTGCTCGAGGAGCAGGCGGGCAAACCCTCTGTTCATACATCCAGTACCCGTCGACCGCGCACTGCGGGAGAAAGGGTATGAAAAATTCTGCATGCGAAAACTTTCAAAATTCCGCGCATGCGCGAGATTTCACGATATCTGTACGTCATAGGCGCCAAATAATGCGGCGTTATAGCCAAAAGCTACTTTTCTGGAAATTTCTTTCCTTATCAGGAGCGTTCGCCCAGCACTACTTAGGAAAGGACAGCATTTTTCGGAACTATCACATGACCTTGCAGATGTGCGCACGCAAAACTCGACCCTCCATAGGCCCTCGCTTGCTAGGTAACTTAGGGTCGTGCACGTTTTTAATGGAAAAGGAAGGCCCTCGCCAGGGCCTCTTCAGCAACTTCCAATGGTTGGCTTTTTTGCTGCCCAATGAAAAGGAATCAAGCATGAGTCAGCTCACTCCATTTCAGTTTTTGTTGTCCGGCTAAATCACGGGCAACAAAAAGGCCCGCAGTTCGCGAGCCTTTTTAAACCAGTCCACGCCAATGGACTTTTTGAACTTCTTCGTCTAGAGGACGATTTCATGCACCCGAAAAATACCACTGCACCCCCATTGGCGCAAGCGCCTTTGGAAGTCACGTTCACCGTTGAGCAAAAGCGGTTGATCGCAGACCTGCTGATCGCTGAAAGAAAGCATGCATCCCGCTGGTGGACTTACTTGAACGAAATGCGCCTCGTTAGGCAACTACCGGAATGGTGTGCGGACAAGAAAGACGTAGGCGGCCATCTGGATTATGACGCCTGGGCCAAGGACTGCAGCGCTACAAGCTGGGAGCTTCTAGGGTTCAGTGGTCACCTGAATCGTTTTGACACAGCGTCGAGCAAGGACGTGATTGATCTTGGCGTTGGCAAATGGGCGACGCTGGACGACAAGCGCGCGCCACAAAACGACGACCCTGAAAATCGTGGCGCCAGTGATGGGGGTGTTCAATGAGCAACCCAGAACATTACACCCACGTAGCCAAGCGGATCGCTGAATCCCTGGACGCCATCGGAATTCTCTCGGACGTGCTGGCGGAAAACACTGTTGCCCGCGAAAGCTCGGACGATGGCGAAGAGCAACTGAACTGCCGATGCGAGGCCGGCGTGCAGGCAGCCATCCGCCTTATTGCGATAGCTGCCTATACCGACCTTCAGTCGATTGCCCAAGGCTTGGGGATACCGGAATGAATCTGATCAACAGCACCGCCCCGACAATGTCCTCCCAAGAGATTGCCGATCTGGTCGGCTCCCGTCATGACGACGTGAAGCGCTCTATAGCTCGGCTTGCGGAGAGAGGAACAATTCAACTCCCGCCAGTGGCGGAAGTTAAAAATCACCTCCGCCAAACCGTCGCCGTTTTCCAGGTCTGCAAGAGAGACAGTTTCATCGTGGTGGCCCAGCTAAGCCCTGAGTTCACAGCAGCGCTTGTTGATCGCTGGCAGGAGTTGGAGGACGGCGCTCGCCCGATGACGCAGGCAGAAATCACGGCGGCGAATGCCAACCACCTGGTGGAAATGGAGCGCCAGCAACGTGAGCAGCAGGTGGCCATCGAACGGATCGAGCGCAGGGTCGAGGTGATCGCCGAACAGCGCGTTTGGGACCACTGCCCGCAGAACTGCATCCCGCTCGGCCGCATTCAGGCGGAAATGAACAAGGCCTATGGCCTGTCCGGGTCGACGGTGTCGTTCGTGCTGCGCCAGTGGCCAAACCAGCCAAATCACGCAGGCATGGTCCGTAACGGGCACGAGGAAGCGAAGGGCAGCCAGTACATCGTCTGGTCAAAGAGCCTCGTTACCGCCGCGTTCAAGCGTTTCATTTCCGAGTGCCAGATGGTCAGCGCCACTCAGGCCACACACCCCTATTTTGAAGGCCGGTTTCGACTGGTGCATAAGGTTAAGTCATGAGCAAAAAACCGTCCCATCAACAGCTTGTTCAGCGCGTGGCTGCTCTGACCGTTGACTGGTACCGCGCGCAGGCGCTCGTCCGAGACGTGCGGCAGCTGCTCAATAACGAGTATCAGCAGTACTTCGCAGTACACGGTGAGCCCGAGCCGAACTTTCGCCGAATCAACCCTGACGACCCGGCCTACACGCCAGTTATCAACTTCACGAATCAAACATATGAGCAGTCGCAGAAGGCCAAGCAAGCGAAGGGCAGCGCGAAACGCCGTATGGAGACCGCTGTGCGCGCTCTGATGGCGTATCGCGGCGAGGCCATCGAAGCGCCAAGGGCTGCAGTCGTGCGGCGCGCTAATGCAGCCGGGGAGACTTTGCAATGAGCAAAGACACCCCACGCAAATTCCAAGGCGTCTGGATTCCTGCCGAACGCTGGCTTGACCGCACGCTGTCGCCGGTGGAAAAGGTCATGCTTGGGGAGATATCCAGCCTTGAGACGGACGCCCGCGGCTGCTACGCGACGAATGCCCACTTCGCCGAGTTCTTCAATCTGTCGATTTCCCGCGTGTCTGAAATCATCAGCGGGCTGGCTAATCGCGGGCTTTTGGATGTCGAGTTGATTCGTGACGGCAAGCGCATTGTAGAGCGCCGAATTCGTCTTGTTGACCCATTCGATTATCCGAATACCCCTTCGGAAAAAGGCGCGAACCCCTTCGGAAAAGACGGCGAACCCCCTTCGGAAAACACGCAGGGGAACAATACAAACATCAACAATACAAAGAGCACTAAAAACCCTGTTCGCACCGGGGTGGAAAACGGGTCATTCGATACTTTCTGGAGGCTGTACCCACGCAAGGTTGGAAAGGACAAGGCATCGAAGGCGTGGCAGAAGCTCCAGATGACCGAGGCACTGTATGACCTGATCGTCTCGGCGCTTGCCAAGCATGTGGCGACACCTGGCTGGACGAAGGACAACGGCCAGTTCATCCCGCACGCCGCGACCTGGCTCAACGGCAAGCGCTGGGAAGATGAAGTAGAGCCGGCCGGCAATGTAGGTTCGGGCTCCCGTCACACCCAGCTCGATCAGGTGGACCACACCGACGGGCTGGAGCTGGACGACAACGGTAACTACCGGATTGCGGGGGATGGCCAATGACCTTCCAACCGCGTTACACCATCGACACCCGCCAGGGCGATTGCTCAACACACGGCCGCTACACCAGCGCGTTGGTCGAGCAGTTCGGCGCTGACCCGATCTGGTACGGCTGCCCTGGCTGCGAGTTTGATAACCGTCACTCGGCTGACATCAGTATCCGAGCTGGCGGCGTGCTGGTCCACACCGAGCGGTTGCTGAACTCACGGCTGCTCGATTCATGCATCCCGGCCCGGTTCCAGCAGGCCACCCTTGAAAACTGGAAGGCTGGGGATGACAACGCCAAAGCTAGGGCATGGAGCGTCGCCACGGGCTTCGTGGAGGCCTTCGCCGAAAACTATCAGGTGGGCCGCTGCGTGATGTTGCTGGGGCAGGTGGGCACCGGCAAGACTCACCTTGCGACTGCCATGCTCCAGCAGGTCATCCGGTACTTCGGCAATCAGGGCGTGACCGGTTTGTACGTAACGGCTGGTGGCATCATCCGCAGCGTGAAAGAGACGTTCGGCTCGCAGGCCAAAACCGAGTCGCAGGTCTACGCCGATCTGATCGGACCGCATCTGCTGGTTATCGACGAAGTGGGCCTGCAGAACGGCACCGACTTCGAGCGCCAGGTGCTGTTTGAGGTGATCAACGGGCGTTACGAGCAGCTCAAGCCGACGATTGTCGTCAGCAACCTGAGCATCACCGATTTGAAAGTGAACATGGGCGACCGCGCCGTGGATCGCCTGCGCGACCGTGGCGGGCTCGTCTGCGTGTTCCGCTGGCCCTCAGCGCGAGGTGCAGCATGAGCCGCGAACTTTACAGCGCTGACGCTGAATACGGTCTGTTGGGTGCGCTGCTGCTGGACGCATCGCTATTCGACAGCATCACGGCTCGCGTGAGTACCGCTGATTTCGCTTTTGACGATAACGCCGCGCTGTATCAAGCGATTATCGATACGCACGCCACGGGTCAGCCAATAGACGTGGTCACGGTCAGCACAGAGCACCCAGAGCTGCCCAGCGGTGAGCGAACCTTGTCCCATGCGGCAGAAATTGCGAAGAACACCCCCAGCACGGCGAACTGGGCCGGGTATCAACGCATCGTACTGGAGCGTTCAGCCCTGCGCCGTGTGGTTGAGGTTGCGGAGGTGATCAAGGATTCGGCCAGTGAGAACCTGCCGGTCGCTGACATCATCGCGCTGGCTCAGCAGGCAACGGCGGACTTGCGCGATCTGGGCGCCCCCGACCGAAAGGATTACTACAAGTACAGCGAGGTCTTGCCGGGCGTTATCGACGGCATTGACAGTCGGTTCAACAGAGCGGCGCAGCTCGGCCACGAAACCGGGCTGAAGGATCTGGACGAGCTGATCCGCGGCCTTCGCAACAAGAACATGATCGTGATCGCCGGCCTGCCGGGCTCAGGGAAAACCTCGCTGGGCGTGCAGATCGCTCAAAAAATTGCATGCACTGACAATGGTGTCGGGCTCATCGTCTCGATGGAAATGACGAAAGAGGAGCTGGTCACGCGTGGTCTCGCATCAGTTGGCGGCATAAGCCTGACCCGTATCGATCAGGGGCACACGCTTCAGGATGACGACTGGCCCCGTCTCACCAGCGCTGTGAACGTGCTGCAGAATTCCAAGCTGTTCGTCTGCGATGAGGAAGGCATGACTGCTGCCCGTATTCGGTCAACAGCCAGGCAGGTGCAGCGAAAGGAAGGGCTGAGCATCGTGGTGGTGGACTACATAGGCCTGATCGCCGCCGAGGGCGCCGGGCAGAACCGAACGCTCGAGCTGGGCAAGATATCCACAGCGCTCAAGAACATGGCCAAGGAACTGGACGTGCCGGTGATCGTTCTGGCGCAGCTCAACCGCGGATCAACCAACCGCACTGACAAAAAGCCACGCCCAAGCGACCTGCGCGACTCGGGCCAGATCGAGGCCGACGCCGACGTGGTGATCCTCGTGTACCGTGACCCGGATAGCGAGGAAGGGCAGAACGGTGTCACGGAGCTGATCGTGGGCAAGTGCCGCCACGCCAAAACAGGGTCGTGCATGGTCCAGCAGCAGGGGCAGTTTGTCCGCTTCGTGGACTTCGCCGGTAATTCCTACGCGACGGACGAAGAGGTCGAGATTGGCCGCGCCTTCGCGAACCGTGGGTATCGGGGGAGGGCAGGCAATGAATGATCTGGTGAAGACACTTACGGTGATCATGACAGACGCAGAAATCAGGCGGCATGCCTCGCGCCTTCACGTGCGTGCGCTGCGCGATGCTCGACACCCTGAACTGCACTTCCGTTATTCCACCGTCGACCGAGCCAAAGGTTCCTGGCATGTGGTGGTGCGCGGCAAGTGGGGTAAAGCCGGCAACTATCCTGGCATCAACGCCAAGCTGATGCAGTCCACGCTGCCGAGCATCCTTGCGCGCCGATCTGCGGACCCGGCGGCAAACTCGGTCACTACCAGTTGGGCCACTGTGGGCGACGTGCTGGAGTGGTACACCGACCGCATGAGCCGCGACCGTGGGTTGTCAGCCAAGCGCAAGGCCAGCGCCCAGTCCGCGCTACGCCGCCATCTGGTGCCCCGACTCCAGGATGTGGAGCTTGAAGCCCTCACCAGCCCTGCGTTGGACAGGTTGCTGATGTGGCCCCTGCAGGAGCGGTACGAGTTGTCTTTCGTGCGCTCGGTGTACGGCGTGCTGGCCGTAGCTTTCCGTCAGGCAACCCGGTTGGCGCTGCTGGGCTCCAATCCGATGGCCAGTTTCAAGTACACCGACTTCGTGCAGACGCGAATCCGGCCCAAGGCGGCCCGGTTGCGCAGCGATGACCTGCCGCCTCTGCTGCTGGAACTGGCTGAACGTATCGAGCGGGCACCGCTAGAGTCCATGCTCGCGCTGATGATGCTGTGCCACGGCACTCGCCTGGGTGAGACGCGGCTGGCCCGCTGGAAAAACGTGAACCTCACGACCCGGCAGTGGTTCATCCCGGCGGCAGACACCAAGACCAAGGCGGAACACACCCTGCCACTGACACCGCAGGCGTGCGCGCTGATCGAGCGTTACCGGAGTCTCCAACAAGCCAGCGGGTATCAGGGGCCGTTTCTGTTTCCTGGCCGCTCCGGTGCAGCCATCAGCGCAACGTTGGCCAGCACCCTGTTCTCTGGTTTGGCCAAGGGTGAGTGGTCCAGCCATGACTTGCGCAAGGTGGCCCGTACAGCGTGGGCCGATCTGGGAGTGGACTACATGGTCGGCGAGATGTTGCTCAACCACGCCATGAAAGACCTCGACGCGACTTACATCCATACCGCCGCCGAGGGCCTGAAACGCCAGGCACTGGAGGCGTGGCACAACTACCTCGAACAGCACGGGCTGACCCCTTTGCTCGGTGAGATATATGCAGGACACGAAAACATGAAACCTAACCCTAAGGCCACGGATATTAAGGCGTTCAGCGATTCTCAGTATCCATCCCAAGGGAGGAAGCATAACGAAAAAGCTACCGCATATACCCCCAGTGGAGGTGGCAGAGCATGAGGCCTTTTTACTGGTTGAAGCTGCGCGCTGTGTCAATTCAAGTATGTGGAAACGAAACCCTCGATAAATCAATGCAGGTCTGGAGTCGAGCGCTATGAACAATTTATCTGCAGCATTACCGCGCAAGAGCCTGACCGCCGTGGAGTGCAAATTCCTAAAGATCGGCAACCGCCAGTTGCTTGAGGCCAGCAACGGACGAATTGCATCTGCTGCCCTGATGGACATCGTCGCCGACTGGCATGCCTCTCGGGCGAGCGCAGGCTTTGAAGCGTTCGCCAGGGCATGGGTCATTGAGGGCAATGCCAGGAGCACCATAGCCACCAGACTGCTGATGGAACTCTTCGGCATGAATGAACCAGATCCTAGGAATGCAGCATGAAAAAGCGTACATACGTCGACAAGCCCTTGGGCGATACCGAATACCTGCTGGAAAACTGGGGCTCCTGGCGGATGTCTGGCATGGGTATCCCACGCTATGTCTCCCCACTGGCGGCGTTGTTGAACCAGTACTGCCCAGAGCCGAGCGTGCTGACTTATGTGATCACCGATGAGACTGCAATGCTGGTGGATGCCACCATCGCAAGGTTGATCGCGCGCAACCAGCAGATGGGCGATTTCATATGGTGGTACTTCGGCTCCAAGTGGACGATGGTCCGGATTGCTGAGACTCACAAAATGTCGGAGCGATCGGCCCGCGAAATCATTCGGCAGGGAGTGGCTTGGATCGACGGTGCTTTAGGAGATACTTGCGCAGCAGCGTAAAAAGTTCTTTCAGGCCTGATAAACACCTGTTTTCATGGCACGGTGTTCAGCTTTCAAGCGCGACACCCAGACAGTTAAAAGAAAACCCGGCCATATTTGAGCCGGGTTTTTATCACTGCGGCGGCGGCACGACTTGTTTTTTGTCCCCTTCGATGTCGGTCCATTTCGAACTGACATTTCGTTTCAAGCATGATTCATAAATAGGGACGCCGAGCAACTCCTTGGTCTTGTGCAAGTTTTTCGCCGTCACTTTCTCTCCACGGATATCGTTATTCCGCCACCCAAAAAAGAACCGCTTATGGGCTTCATCAACATCCCGTGTGCTGGATATTTCATGAGGCTCGGGGATCGCCGGAGAGGATGCTTTTGTTGGGATCTTAAGGTTGAACTCCTCAATAAATGCGGTGATGGAGAACTTCTCACCGGAGCCGCCTTTGATCCCAAGAATCTCTCTTAGCTTGAAATAGTCCTCCTCTTTTAGGTACGGGAACACTTCGAAACCTGGTTTGACGATCACCGTGAATGCGAAATTGTGGCCCTTTGCACCGAAAAGGAGTTCATTTGGTGTCTCGTCGATGAAGTAGTAAACGTCAAATTCCACCGCCAAGTGGTGGTACGTGAATCGTTGTCGAGTTATCTCCTGCATCCGCATTGACTTTTGAAGGGGGCGAAGTCCATTTAAGACGATTGTCATTTCTTGTCCTTGGGTTTTGCCGCAACGCTGAAAGCGTCTAGGTCTGGTGGTGTGGGTATTAGCTAGCGACTCTGCCTGCTCTTATACCTCTAAATCAACATGGTTTGAAGCAATGACGGCGACGAACTAATGGCAAGGATGGCTTGCCATCCAAACCACTATCGAGGCCACGCCTCAACGTTCATACCAGTGACAAGCCCATTCATTTCTTTGGCGGTATTTCCGCCTTTTTCTTTGTTCGTGGAGTAACGGATGGACCCAACCGACCTCGGCCCAGGCACAGCTACCTGGCTGGGCGGAACGGGCACCGTATTGCTTGGCGGATTTCTCTGGTTGAGGAGACTTCTCTCCAAAGATGCCGCTGACCGCGCAATGGACAGCGCCGATATCGGCACCGTCCGCAGGCTGAACGAACTGCTCGACTCGGAACGCCTGGCTCGCAAAGAGGCCGAGGCCCGATCTGACCAGTTCGCCAAGGAGCGCAACGAACTCGCTGCCGCTGTAGGCCGTATGGAGGGAAAGATCGAAGCCCTCACCAGCCAGATCACTCAACTCACCGACAAGGTCACATCGCAGAGCGCAGAGATTGCCCGTCTGCGCACCAAACTGGGAGGGATGAACTGATGGAAAGATGCGCACTTGATTTCATCGCTCGCCGCTGGTGGCGCCGCCTGGAAGTTTGGGTGATCGCCTCGCTGCTGGTAACCGGTTCGTTCGCGTTGGGCTTCGGTGCCTCTCAATGGTCGCTTGCCAGTTGGTATAGCGCCCAAGTCGCCGAAGTTCGCCGCGGTTACGACGAAGCCACGGTGCAGCGCGACATGCGTCTGAATAAGCTGGCCAAGTCTGCAACTGAAGCGGCCGTGAAGGTTGAGGGTGCAGCAGGTAAAGCCACGCAAGCGGCAGAGGTGGCCAGCAAGGCCGCCGACAAGGTCAACGAGGCGGTAGAGCGGCAGACGCCGTAACGCGCCACAAATTCAGACACTGCCATTTCGTGGCGCGGAGAAAGAACATGACCGACAGCAACCCTATGGCCGTTGGCGCTGAACTCAAGTTGGATCAAGTAGCAGGATTCACCAGCGGCTTTATGCTTGACCCATTGGAGCAGGCCATCGAGTCCACTGTTCGCATGCTGCGTGATGAGCATCAGCAGATGAAGGATATGAACGCCGAGCAGGACACCCCATTGAGTGATCGACTGGGCTCGCACCTCGACGCGTTGCTGGCGATCCAGATCCAGCGCGTGAATGGCGATGAGGATCGTGGCGTGCCGGTGACGCACCAGCAAGTGGAGTGACACATGGCTCGACTCAAGACGCTCGGCAACCGCGTAGCTACTCAAGGCGACCGGGTAAGCACCGCGCCTCCAGCTACCTGGCGAGCGGGCAAGACTACGGCGAACCAGCGAGGTTACAACTACGCATGGCAGAAAGCGCGCTTGGTCCATCTGGGCGACAACCCGCTGTGCGTCTACTGCGACCGAGCAGGGCTAGTCGTCGCTGCGTCGGTAGTGGACCACTCAGTACCTCATCGCGGTGATCAGGATATTTTCTGGGATAGAAGCCTTTGGGTTTCTCTGTGCACCCACTGCCATTCCTCTGTGAAACAACGCGAAGAAAGCTCACACCAGTTCAGGTAATCCTATGCAAACCGATAATTCCCAGCCGGCTCATTGCCGTGTCGCTGGATGTATTGCTGTGGCCAACAGGAAGGGCGCGGGACTTTGTGAAAAACACTACACCAGGCATCGCCGGCATGGATCCACCGACAAGGCCATAGTGGTCAAGCCTGGACTGCTCAACCATTCTCACGGCTACACGCTGGCCTATGCGCCGGAACATCCGTTGCGCCGCGATTCCAGCTGTCGAGTGTATGAGCATCGCAGGGTTTATCACGCCCAGCACGGGGATGGCCCATTTAGCTGTCATTGGTGCTCAACCGTCGTAAGTTGGGACGACTTGCACGTCGACCACCTTAACGATGTGAAGGATGACAATACTCCCAGCAATCTGGTTGCAAGCTGTGCCACCTGCAACCAGAAGCGCGGCTTCAGCAAGATGGCGCGGACTCACCGGCTGAGGTCCAACCGACGCTACACAGTGCATGGGAAGACGATGTGCCTCATCGAGTGGGCGCGCTATTTGAACCTGTCTCGCAATGCACTGGAGTACCGGCTGAGTGCTGGATGGAAGCTGGAAGACGTGTTCTCCCCAAGGAAAGGCAGGTCGGGACCACCAAGCCGTGCTCAACCCGTCGTTACAACATGAAGTGGCTCCGGGTCGCGCGTTTTGACCGTTTTCGGCGTGATCTGCACGGTTTTGGTGCGAAATCGGACGATTTGGAGGGGGGGGCAAAAATATAGAGTTTTTCGATCACTAGACCGCCCTCGACCGCACGTACAGATTTTTTCCCGCTCAGGATTTTTTGTTAATGGCCCTCACCCCTAAAAAACGCGCATTTGTCGATGCGGTCAGGGGAGGTGCGTCCAATAAAGATGCAGCCATAGCCGCAGGATACGCGGCTTCCAGCGCTGCGCAGGCGGGTGCGAGGCTGGCGAAAGACCCGTTCGTGATGGAGGCTTTAACAGGCTCGGCAGTTAACAAAAAAGTTAACAAATTTGTTAAAGGCAGCTCCCCAGCAGCGGCGTCACCCGCGGCACCTGTCGGCGAGCATGGCCAGGCTGAAGAACAGCCCGACGAGGCTTTCGATCTGTCGAAGGCTTTGCGCTTCTCCGACCCGAAAGACTTCCTGCTGGCAACGATGAATGACTTCGAGGCCGAGGCCAAGCTGCGGGTAGACGCAGCTAAGGCGCTCATGCCGTTCATTCACCCGCGCAAAGGGGAGAGCGGTAAGAAGGAGACGGCTAAGGACAAGGCCGCAGGCGCCGCTCAGGGCAAGTTCGGGGTTCGTAAAGGCCCGCTCTCGGTGGTGAAATGATGGAGTGGTCGACGTCCTGCACAGACTGGGAGCAGCGCATCGTCGCTCGCCAAAGCCTGATTCCTTTCGAGCCTCTGTTCCCGGATCAAGCAGCCGAGGCGCTGAATGTCTTCGGCGACCTGCGCATGGTGGATGCTACCGGCAGCCCTTTGATGTGCGAGACAGTCCGGCCTTGGGTGAATGAATTCGTCGCCGCGATATTCGGCGCATACGACCCGTACAGCGGTCGTCGGATGATCAGCGAATTCATGCTGCTGATCAGCAAGAAGAACGGCAAGTCGACCATTGCCGCCGGCATTATGCTGACTGCTCTGGTACTGAACTGGCGCACCTCTGGCGAGTTCATCATCCTGGCGCCGACCAAGGAGATTGCCGACAACTCCTACATCCCTATACGGGACATGGTGAAGGCCGACGAAGAGCTATCGGCCTTGCTCAAGGTGCAGGATCACTTGCGCACCGTTACGCACATGCAGACCGGCGCGACCCTCAAGGTGGTGGCAGCCGACAGCGAGACGGTATCGGGTAAGAAAGCCATCGGCGTATTCATCGACGAATTATGGGTCTTCGGCAAGCGAGCCAATGCCGAGGCCATGCTGCGCGAGGCTACTGGCGGCCTGGCCTCAAGGCCTGAGGGCTTCATTATCTGGGCTACGACCCAGTCCGATGCACCGCCTGCTGGCGTGTTCCGGCAGAAGCTGCTTTACGCACGCCAGGTGCGCGACGGTCTCATAGTCGATAAGTCGTTCTTGCCGGTGCTCTACGAATTCCCGAAACACATGATCGACGCGGGCGACCACCGCGACGTCAAACACGCGTATATCACCAACCCGAATCTGGGGCTGTCGGTAGACGAGCCGTTCATTGAACGCGGCTTCACCCAGGCGCAGATCGACGGCGAAGAGTCGTTCCGTGGTTTTCTCGCCAAACACTTGAACGTCGAGATCGGTTTGGCGCTGCGCTCTGATCGATGGGCCGGTGCTGAGTTTTGGGAAGTGCAGGCCAAGCTCCCCGGCCTGACGCTGGACGATCTGATCGAGCGCTGCGAAGTGATCGATATCGGCATCGACGGCGGCGGTCTGGACGACCTGCTTGGGTTTGCGGCAATTGGGCGTGACAAGCACACGCGCCAGTGGCTTTTGTGGACGCATGCCTGGGCTCACCCGTCGGTGCTTGAGCGCCGTAAGGGCGAGGCGCCACGGCTTCATGACTTCGCCAAAGAGTGCCATCTAACCATGGTTCAAGTCATTGGCGATGACCTCGAGGAAGTCGCGGACCTGGCTGCCCGCGTCGAGAAGGCCGGGTTGCTGGATCAGGTCGGCGTTGACCCGGCTGGCATTGGTGGTGTGCTTGATGCGCTGGTCGCCGCTGGCGTACCGCAGGACAAGATCATCGGTATCTCTCAGGGCTGGAAGCTGGGCGGCGCGATCAAGACTACCGAGCGCAAGCTGGCTGAGGGCGGGCTGATCCACGGCGGCCAACCCATGATGGCCTGGTGCTGCGGTAATGCCAGGGTCGAGCCGCGTGGCAACTCGATCCTCATCACCAAGCAGGCTTCGGGCTCGGCCAAGATTGACCCGCTGATGGCCACCTTCAACGCGGTATCCCTTATGTCACTCAACCCTGAAAGCAAAGGCGGGATGGATGACTACTTGAATAATGGTTTCTTCGGACTTGTAGGCTGACTATGTCATTTCGTTGGTACAACCCACTGACGTGGCGTTTCTTTGGCTACACCGATCCGTTGACCGGTGACTACGTCGAAGTCGATCTTGAGATAGGTGGCAAGCGCACCAAGGCTGGCGTGCGTATCACGTCAAAAAATGCGCTGAGCATCGGCATTGTCTGGTCTTGCGTGAAGATTCTGTGCGAATCGGTGTCCGGGCTGCCGCTCAAACTGTATGACGACCAGGACGGCAAGCGTGTGTTGGTCCCGTACAAGGACCGGGCAGCAAGGGTGCTGCGCAAGCCCAATCCCTATATGACTCGGCTGAATTTCCTGAAAGCGGCCGTCGTGAACATGGCGTTGCGAGGGAACAGCTACAACCTGATCGAGCGCGCGGCGAACGGCGATCCGATAGCGTTTCTGCCAGTTCCGTTTGACTCGGTTGAGGTCAATACAGACGGCGACCTGATTTATTTCGTGACCTTGGGTGGCGAGCGGTTTCCGGTGTCGCCCGAGAACATGCTGCATTTCAAATTGTTCAGCATTGACGGAATCGTTGGGCTTTCACCAATCGAGTATCAGGCAGAAACGATGGGGCTGGCCAAGGCCGCGCAGGACTGGTCAGCACACTTCATGCGCAAGGGCGGCTTCACTGGCGGCTATGTGATCTACGAGCAGTTCCTGACCAAGGAACAGCAGGCGCAGGTCATGGAGAAATTCCCAGACGTTCGTAAAGGTGACGCCGCTGACATCGGCAAGATGGCGATTTTGCAGGGCAACCCCAAGATCATACCGGCGGGTCTCAGTCAGAAGGACAGCCAGTTCATTGAGTCTCAGCAGTTTCAGGAAGAGGCGCTTGCAGGTGTGTGGGGCGTTCCGCTCTATCTGGCTAACCGGGCCGGTAAAACCTCAATCATGGGTTCGAATCTGGAGCAGCAAACCAGCGGCTTCGTAACCTTCGGCCTCAAGCCGTACCTCGACGCCATCGAGGACGAGCTCAACGACAAGCTGTTTGCAGGCACGACTCGCTTTGTCGAGTTCATCGTGGAGGGCCTGCTGCGCGCTGACAGCGCTGGTCGATCGGCTTACTACACAGCGGCCCTTGGTGGCTCCGGCGGCTCTGGCTGGATGGCTATCAACGAAGTCCGCGAAAAAGAAAACCTGCCCCCGCTATTGGGCGATCAATACAACCAGGTCACCCGATGGGAGATGCAGACCAATGCTGACAAAAATTGAAGTTCCCTTCGAGGTAAAGGCCGTTGATGACGCCGGTAACTTCGAAGGTTATGCCTCGGTGTTCAACAACGTTGATCTGGGCGATGACGTGATTCTGCCGGGCGCTTTCACCAAGGTGAAGGCAACGCGGGGAGGGCGCTTGAAGCTGGCGCTGTTTCACGACCTGACTCGCCTGGTTGGGTCTGCCGAGTTCACCCAGGACGCCCACGGCCTGTTCCTGAAAGGCAGGATCAACCTTGCCGTCAGCTATGCCCGTGATGCCTACGAGCTGATGAAGGAGGGCACGCTGGACAGCATGTCCATCGGCTTCAACACGCTGCTGTCGAGTTATGAAGAGCGTGCAGGCCGGCAGATTCGCATCATCAAGGAGGCTGAGCTGTGGGAAGCCTCGATCGTCCCGTTCGGCATGAACCCCGAGGCGACCATTACCGACGTGAAGTCGGATATCAGACTTTTTGAAAAGGCCCTGCGTGAACGCATGGGCCTTTCGCAAAAGGAGGCGGCTGCGGTCGCCTCGCTCGGCTATACCGCCGTCCACCGTGATGGTGGTGCAGCGGACACGGTGATCGTGGATGAGCTGAAAGCAATCTCCCAACTGTTCAATACCCAATTTGGAGTTCAGCCATGACCGCTGACGTAAAAGAAATTCGCGAATCCCTCGAAAAGCAACTCAAAGAGGGCTTCGGCAACCTGCAAGTGAAATACGACGCCGTTTCTGGTGAGCTGGAAAAAGGTAACGCTGTGGCTGGAGATCTGAAAAAGCAGATCGAAAACCAGAAAGGTGAGTTGGAGCGCATCATCGAGCAGGTGCAAATTCTCGAAGAGAAGGGCATCAAGTTGCGTGGCCAGGGCGGCGACAAGAAAGGCTTTATTGACTTCGTCAAAGGCAATGACGACTACAAGGCCGTGAGCTCGCGAAAGCAGGATAAGGCTGAAATCGAGATCACCAAGTCCGACATGGCGTCGATGACTGAAATGAAAGTCACCAGCTCCGGCCTGGTGGTCCCTCGGTACGACCCGACTATCCAGGACGTACCCCGCCAGAACCTGCTGATTCGCGACCTGATCCCGAGCACTCCGGTAGACGGAAATTCTTACAGCTACTTCGTCGAGAACGTCCACACACGCGGCGCTGGCATGGTTGCTGAAGGCGGTGTGAAGCCCACCAGCAACGTGACGTTCACCCAAAAGACCGACACCATCAAGAAGATGGCGGTTTGGATGCCGATCACCGACGAAGCGCTAGACGATGTGCCGCAGCTGTATTCCTACATTCAGGAACTGCTGCGCTACGACCTGAAGCTGGAAGAAGAAGGGCAGATCCTCAAGGGCGACGGTCAAGACAACAATCTCAACGGCGTCATGACCCAGGCAAGAGCATTTGACGCTGCTCTGTCCAAGACTGGCGACACGGCAATCGACACCGTGCGCCGCGCGATCTACCAAGTCCGCAAGCAATCCAAGCGCGCCGCAGATGCCGTGGTCATGACCGACCTCGACTGGATGAACATCGAGCTGCAGAAGGATGCTGAAAACCGCTACCTGTTCGCCAACCTGCAAGGCTTGGTCACTCCAATCCTTTGGGGTCGTCCGGTAGTTGCTTCGGACAGCATGGACGAGGGCGATGGCGACACCACAGGTGGCGAGTTCCTGACCGGCTCGTTCGCCCAGGGCGCGCGCATCTATGACCGCATGGCGTTCACCGTGAAGGTCGGCATGATCAATGACGACTTCGTACGCAACCAACGCGTCGTGCTCGTCGAAGAGCGTCTTGGCTTGGCGGTCCGCCGTCCATACGCCTTCGTCAAAGGTCGCTTCGCGGCCAAGTAAGCAGCACTTCATTCACAAGGGCCTGACGGCCCTTTTTTTATGGATAACGAATATGAAAATTCGAGCGCTGTGGGGCTTTAAGGGCATCCAGGCAGAGTTGAAAAACGCTACGGGCCAGGCCCGCGCTGGCGAAGAGTTCGACGTTAGCGATGAATACGGGCACACCCTGGTAGGCAAAGGTTTGGCTACGGAGGTTGACGGCAAAACCGCTCCCAAGACCACCAAGCAGGCCAAGCCCGAAGAGAACAAGTAAATGATCGACCTGGCACGCGTGAAGCTGCACCTCAAGGTGGACGGTGAAGAGGAAGACACGCTCATTGCTGGCTACTTCGAGGCGGCCAAGTCTCACGTCGCCATGCACTGTGACCGGGAGCTGGTCGAGGGAAATCCGGCCGGACCAGAGCAGATGGGTTTTACCCCGGACGTCGTGCAGGCCGTATTGCTGATGGTCGGTCACTGGTATGCAAACCGCGAAGCCGTCGTTATTGGAGGCGCGCCTGCTGAGGTGCCGCTGGCGGTAGACCGCCTGCTTTGGTACAGGAAGCGATTCTGATGAGAGCAGGCTCAATGCGACACCGTCCTACGCTCTACAAGCCTGCGCGGGTCAAGAATCGAACCGGTGGTTTTGACGACACCTGGATAGAGTCCGGCCAGCTTTGGGCCGAGATCACGCTGCCTACCGGGCGCATCGAGGCCGTTGCTGAAAAGCTTGCAGCGGTGGTTACCGCGGAAGTCCGGGTGAGGCCTCGGCCGGATCTGGTTGCAGGCTGCCGCCTGGTGAACAGAGGCGTCACCTATCTGATTGTGGCTGCACTGCCAGACAACGAGCTTTCAATGCTCCGTCTGCTCTGCACCAATGTCCCCAACCCTTGAGGAAATCCCATGAACGTTAGAGCACTTGCCAACATCTCCGGCGCCGTAGGCGAGCGGACTACAGGCGATGAATTCACCGTGGACGCTGCTACGGCAAAGTCTCTGATTGAGCGAGGCCTGGCCGAAGAGGTCAAGAACACCCCGGCGCCGAAAGCCGACAAGGCAAAGGAGTAACCCATGGCGCGCCGGTCCCGTATGTCCGGCGACTTCAAGCTACGCCGGACGCTGCGCAACATTCATCAGAACGTGGATAACGAGCTGCGCCCGGCCATGCAGGAGGCCGCCAACAAGATCCTGGCCACCATGAAGTCGACCATCCCTCGGGACACTGGCGAAGCGGCTGGCGCCCTGAAGGCGTTTGTCTCCAAAAGTGGGTTGGATGCGCAGATCGGCATTCGTGGCAAAAAGGACAACCGCCGATTCTTTTACCTGCGGTTTCTGGAATATGGCACCAAGGGCTACGACGGGAAAAAGCGCGCGGGCAACCGTAGTCGCTCGGTCAAGAATAAGTCGGACGGCTCCACGTTTTTCGGCAAGTACCCGAGCATACCTGCGCTGCCGGCTCATCCGTGGTTGCGGCCTTCGCTGGACGTGAACCGGGAGGTGGTGATGGCAGACATCCGCGCCGCCGTGAATCGAACGCTGAAGAAGGCCAGCCAGGGAGGAAACGATGGCTGATCCGTCCGTTGCCCTGCAGGTCGCACTTTTCGAGCGGCTACAGGCCGAGGTGTCATGCCCCATTTACGATGGTGCACCGCTGGACACGCCTATGCCGTATGTCTCCATCGACCGCGAAATCTCGACCAACACCAGTCCTATCGCCGGGCGCAAGCGTCAACAGCGCCTGCTCTACCTTACCGTCTGGTCAGATGCTCACGGCCAGGCCGAGGTCAAGCGCATTAACGCTGAGGTAACCGCCGCGTTGGATGAGCGCCCCTTGCCGCTGGAAGTTGGCAGGGCAGTGTCTGTACGCGTTGAGCGCGCCGACTCACAGCGTGATGCAGACGGCGTCACGTACATGGGCGCTATCACGGTCCGCGTCATCACCACTCACTGATTCAACATCTGCCGCTTCGCGGCTTTATCCAATGTGCCTTTTGGAGGAATTTCCATGGCCGACGACAATTTGAACACCGCTGCAGGCTGCCGACTTGGCCTCGGCACCAAGACCGGCGCCGATACAGAAGCCGATTACAAACAGGACGTATACGTCGACGTTGGCGAAATCGAAGACCTGGGCGAGTTTGGCGACACCTTCAGTTCGGTGACCTTCACGTCGCTGAAGGATGGCCGCGTGCGCAAGTACAAGGGTACTGCCGACGCTGGCGACATGACGCTGACTGTCGGTCTGGACAACGGCGACGCAGGCCAAAAGGCCGTGAAGGTTGCCCACAAGGACCGCTCCAAGGGCGATTACAACATCAAGGTCACGCTGAACGACGGTGACGCGACAGCAACGCCTGCCGTGCTGCCGACCACCTTCTACTTCCGCGTGAAGGTGATGAACAACACCGTTGCGCCTGGCGCAGCGGACAACGTCGTGCGCCGTAACATCACCATGGGCATCAACTCCGATGTCCTCGAAATCGCTGCCGGCCCTGCCGCCTGATCGGGTGAACCATGAGCAAGACATTGCACGGCAACATCGATCTGGTCATTGGCGGGGCCACCTACCAACTGCGGCCGACCCTGGCTGCCGTCCGTGCTATCGAGGCGCGTTTCGGCGGACTCCGAGGCGCAGCCAGCGCGCTGCATCAGGTCAGCGTGGACGGCGCCGCGCTGATCATCGCTGCCGGTGCCAACCTGACTGAAAAGCAGACGGAAGGCCTGGCAGAGGCGGTATGGCAGGCGGGCGTAGCAGACATGACCCCGCAACTTAACGATTACCTGGCAGCCCTGTACAACCCGCGCGGTGGTGAGCCGGGAAAGGAGCAGCCGATGGAGTCAGCGCCGTAGAGGCGGGGAGCTACGTCGATCGGCTTTATGCGGTGGCCACCGGCTGGCTCGGTTGGTCACCGCAAGTGGCTTGGCATACCTCGTTGCCCGAACTGTTCCTCGCTATGGACGCGAAGATCGAGTGGGCACGGATGACCAGCCCATTCCCCAGCAGCACCCAGTCCAGCCCCCAATCCAAACCCAAACTGACGACTGTCGCGCAGAAGCTGCGCATGGCGCTCACCGGCAAGGGCAGCACATAACGTTTTTCCGGAGTTCTACACGTGGCCGATACCGACGTCCAAGGCATGCTGGTCCGCATCGAAGCCACCACGGCGCAACTGCGCCAGGAGCTGACCCGCTCGGAAGGCTCGGTGTCGAGCACAGCTCATAACATCGATCAAAGCCTGGGACGGATCGACAACGCTTTCGACCGAGTGAACGCCAGCGCCCAAACGGTGGGCCGTGCGGTCACATCAGCATTCGATCAGATCGGCGCCGGTAACCTGGCCGCTGCTGGTTCGATCGCTGGGTTGGTGGCGCTGACGACCAGCACCATCGATTACGCGAAAGAGGTCAAGAACCTTTCCGCGCTATCGAATACCACGGTCGAAGACTTCCAGCGCATGAGCTACGGCGCGAAGACTGTTGGCATAGAGCAGGACAAGCTGGCCGACATCTTCAAGGATACCAATGACCGCGTCGGAGAATTCCTGCAGCGTGGTGGCGGCGAGATGGCTGATTTCTTCAAAGAGATTGCGCCAAGTGTGGGGGTGGCAAGGGAGCAATTTGCCAATCTGTCCGGGCCACAGGCTTTGCAGCTCTATTACACATCTCTTGAAAAAGCCGGAGCGAATCAGCAGCAGCTCACGACCTTCATGGAGGCAATGGGTGACGAATCTACGGCGCTTATTCCGTTGTTGCGAAACAACGGCAAAGGCTTCAAGGATTGGGGTGATCAGGCAGATCGCACGGGCAACATCATTTCTGAATTCAACATCAACCGTCTCGTCGCCGCGGGGCAGGCAATTTCGGGTTTGAAAGCAACCTTCTCCGGGGCGGCCAACCAGATCACCATCGGCCTGCTGCCAGGTATAGAGAGCATCACCAAGTCTCTACAGGGCCTGAGCGACAACGGCGGCGCTAAGCGTCTGGGCGAGACGATCAGTTTTCTGGCCGAGAACGTGGATGTACTGGTCGCAGCCCTGGGCGGCAAGATGGCGGCGGCTTTCGCCAAGTTCGCCATTGATGCGGTCGCATCGTCTGCGACGGCTACCAAGGCGATGCTCACCAACATTGCCACCACCAAAGCTTCTGCCATTGCCAAGGCCGAGGAAACGGCGGCGTCGGCAGCGTCTTCTGCTGCCAAGCTACGCGAATCAGTCGCGGCATACTCGGCCGCTCAGGCGTTGGAAGCTGAGACAATCGCGCGGCTCGCCCAGGTGCAGGCCTCGCGCCAGGCGCTTGCCTATCAGGCTAGTCTGGCCGTCGGCACGGTGGAAGAGACGCGATACACCGCCGCGCTGGCCGCCATGGATGTCGAACTTGCAGCAGCCAAGACGGCCGCAGCGGCTGCCACCCAGCGGCTGGCAATCGCTACTGCGGCGTCTTCGTCTGCCATGGCGCGCGACACGGCGGCTACGGTCGCCAACGCTGCAGCCCAGGCTCAGGCCGCAGCGGCCAAGAACGTGCTGGCGCGGGCGAGCTCGTCCCTGCTGGCGCTGCTGGGTGGCCCGGCCGGGATCGCGGCGCTGGCGATCGGCGTCGGCGTGGCGTTCCTGGCCATGGGGTCCAATGCCCAGACCGCACGCACAGACGTAAACGATCTGAAACGGTCGGTCGAAGAGGTGCGCAAGGAATTCGCTCAGCTGACCCGCGACCAGCAGCAGGGCGCACTGGTGCGTGTCACCGAGCAGCAACGCGACTCGGCCAAGGAAGCCGCAGATGCATTCGAGGGCCTGCGCACGTCGATGCAGCGTGCGCTCATCGGGCCGCGCTCCAGCGAAGCCGGCGGCAAACAGTTTGCGACGTTGGCAAGCAGCATGGAGGAAGCGAGGAAGGCCGGACAGCCGCTGTCCGACACGATTCTCAAGGTTGGCCAACAGCTTGGCATTCCTCAAAAACAGCTCGACGGCTGGGTCAAACAGTCCGAAGCGGTCAGCACGCTCGACGTTAATACCGACCTGCTCGCGGCACGCCAAGCGCTGTACACCAAGCAGCTCGACGGCAGCACCGAGAGCACGAAGGAAAAGAATAAAGTCGATATTGCCGCCGAGAATGCCGGCAAGAACTTCCAGCAGACGCTGGAAAAGCAGATTCACTCGCTCAAGGACAAGACGAAGCTCGAGGAAGCCGACCGGTTCATAACCGAAAACAAGATCGATCCGCAGGGCGCGCTCGCCAAGCAGATCCGCGACACCGCCAAGGCCTACGACGCCCAGAAGGACGCGGACAAGTCTGCGACAGAGTCAGCGCAAAAACATAAAGAGGCCCAGAACAAACTTGAGCAGCAGCTCAAGACCGCTGCTGATGCCTACGCCAAGCTCAAGGAAAGCTTCGATCCGGTCAGTGCAGCGGCAGATGAACAGTCGAAAAAAACCGATGAACTTCGGCTGCTTTACAAGTCCGGGAAGATTTCCACGGAAGAGTACGGCAAAGGCCTGCAATGGCTGAAACAGCAGTATGACCAGACCGTGGCGTCCGCCAATGGGATGGCTGAAGCCATGAAGTACGAGGCCGACCTACAACGTCAGCTCGCTATTGCTACCGCGTCTTACCAGCAGACAGCCTCAGCAGTCGGCATGGGTAGCAAAGAAGCTGAGCGGGCGCAGGCTCGTTTGTCGTTGGAACAGGACACCAACAACAAGGTACTAGCGTTGCGTGAAACTCTGGCAACTGCCACGACGGACAAGCAACGTCAGGACCTGGAAAGACAGATCGCCTTGACTCAGCAATACGGCGCTAAGACCGCACAAGCAATGCAGGACGGCTGGAAAAAGGTGGATCAGGCGCAAGGTGATTGGACCAACGGTGCTAAAGCTGCGTGGCAGAACTACCGGGACGACGTCGCCAATATCGCCGGACAGACCCAGTCGCTGATTTCTGACGCTTTCGACGGCGCCGAGGATGTTCTAACCGAGTTCGTCAAAACCGGAAAGCTGTCGTTCAAAAGCCTGGCTGACTCCATCGTCGATGACTTGATCCGCATCCAGGTGCGCAAGGCGCTGGTCGGCGCCGTGTCATCTTTTGCCAGTAGCGGCCTGGGATCAGGTATCGCCTCGGTGTTTCAGGCTGATGGCGGTGTCTGGGATCGAGGCGTTCAGAAGTTCGCCAAGGGCGCCGCCTTCACCAACTCCATCGTCAACACCCCGACGCTTTTCGGTATGGCTGGCGGCAAGACCGGCATGGCGGGCGAGGCGGGGCCAGAGGCGATCATGCCCCTGACGCGGGCTGCCGACGGCTCGTTGGGTGTCCGCATGGTAGGCGGTGATGCAGCTGGCGGTAGTACGGCGACAACCTCGACCGCTCTGGGCAGCGTTACCCAGAACTTCACCTTCCAGGGCAACGCTGACGCCGTATCGAGAGCCGAGGTTCGGCGCGCAGCCCAGGAGGGCGCACAGGCGGCATATCAAATGGTGCTTAACGATTTCAAAACCAACGGGCCAGCCCGGCAACTGATCAACCGCTGAGTACCAGCATAAGGAGGCGTCATGGCGCACGATTGGCCTGAATCGCTTGAGCCATCGCAAACAACATGGGGTGTCACTTACAACAACCGCGCATTCACTTCCATTCTGTCTAACTCACAACAAATCCTTGGCTACCCCGGCGCGTACTGGATATGCACGATGACCTTCGGCGTGCTGTTTGATGAGGACGAGCGACAGCTCACCTCGCTGATCGGGAAGCTGCAGGGCATGTATGGGACTGTGAATATTCCCGCTATCACCCGTACCCGAGTCGACGATATCGGTGATGCGGTAGTGGTGTCAGGTTTTTCTCAAGCCACGTTTATGACCATCGGCGGCGTGATACCCAGCGCCAAGGTGTTTTCAATGGGTGACTACATCACTGTTGGCGGTGAAATGTTCGAGGTGATAGAGGGTGCCAGTTCGACCGCGGAGGGCATGGTGCAAGTTTCGCTCAACAAGCGCATCCGAAAAACGCTGACCGTGGGCACGCACGTTGAATATCGCAATCCCTACTCGGAGATGCGCCGTTTAGACGATACCCATCAGGTGGTTCAAGATCCGTTGGTATCCAACAGCACTTTGCAATTCAGGGAGGCGTTCTGATGCCCTCAGCATTTCCTTTTAGTCAGCGCGTGGTGGATATCATCGCCACTGGCAAATTCATGCCGGTCTACGCCGTGCAGCTGGACTTCGCCGACGGCATGGTTTTCGCTCACACCGGAACCGGCGAGCTGGTCGTCGACGGTATCACCTACGAAGGCGTGGGCAATTTCGGTCAGGTCAGCCAGTCGAAAGAAAGCGACAACTCAGGCTCGCCCATGTCGGTGGATCTGACGCTGAGCGGGCTGGACTCATACATCCTTTCTGAAACCAACGTGCGCGGTTGCCGGGGCCGAATGGCCAAGGTCATCTTCGTAGTGTTCGACGAGGCTGGTAACTACGCCGCCGACATTCTGTTTTCCGGCCGCATGGACGCCGCCAAATTCTCGTTCGCAGGGAATGGCCAGGAAGGCAACACAATCACTGTCCCGGTCATCGACCGTATGGCCGAATGGAGCCGCACCGGCACTGAGCGCTGGACGGACGAAAACCACCGCGCCCGGCACCAGGGCGACCGATTCTTCTACGCAATCGCGCAAATGTCCGAATGGCCCATCTATTGGGGGTCTGCCAAGGATGCGCCGACCTTCACCTACGGAAATTAGCTATGCGCCATCGAGACTGGACCACGCGTCTGCACGAAGTAATCAAGGCTGCCCAAGGGCGGCCTTTTTCGTGGGGCGAATTTGACTGTTGCCTGTTCGCCGCCGACTGCTCGAGCGCCGTGTGCGGTGTTGATCCCGCAGAGCAATACCGTGGCGCCTACAAGACCGAGGCGGGCGCCAAGCGTGCGCTGAAGAAGCGTCACGGCAGCCTGGAAGCTGCATGGGATGCCTGCTTTGCAAGGGTTGCCGTCCCGTTCATCCAGCGCGGCGATGTCGTGATGTACGAAGCACCGGCAGGTCGCAGCATGGCCGTGTTCTGGGCGGGTGATTACTGGGCAACGACCGATGACGGCGTTGCCCGAGTTGTGTGTGAGCCGCTCGCGGCGTGGAGGGTTGAATAATGCCCAGTGGCGTTAAAAAGATTGCCCAGGTCGCCGTTGGCGCTGTGATTGGTTTCGTTCAAGGCGGCCCGGTGGGCGCTGCTATCGGCGCTGGCCTGGCGTTTTACGCGGCATCCCAGCAAGAAAAGCTCAACACAAACTCACCGCTGCGCGACAACGAGCCCTCCGCTCAGACCGTACGCTCGTCGAAAGCCCCCGTTCGTTACATCCTCGGTCGGGTGTCGACTGGTGGCGTATTGGTCTGGGCTCAGGAGCAGTCTGGTACCGCAACCGAGGGCGAGCTGTTGCACTTGGTCTACGTGCTGTGCGAGGGCGCGGTAGACGGGATTGAAAATATCTACCTTGGCGAAGAGGAAATCAGCACATACGGCGAGTTCGCCAGCTATGAACTGATCGTCAATCCGACAGAAGTTAACCCGTTTCTGAAGGCCAACTGTCCCGACTGGAAAGACAGTCAGATCGGGCGTGGCCTATCGTTCCTGCGCATCACTCTGAAGTACAGCGCTGAGAAATTTCCGTCGGGAATTCCGGAAATGCGCGCTGTGCTACGAGGGCGAAACGACATTTACGACCCACGCACCGGCAACAACATCTACACCACCAACACCGCGCTGCACATCCTCTGGTTCCTGCGTAACCGTTGCAACGTCCCGGACGACGAGATCATTTTTGAGACCTTCGCGAGTGCGGCAAACGTCTGCGATGAAACACTGACGAATGCCGATGGCTCAGTCAGCCAGCGCTATCGTACCTCCTGCGTGATCGGTGCCGACGAGCAGCGTCCGGGCGTGTTGCAGAAGCTGGAAGCGTCATGCGCCGGTAAGCTGATCCGCGTCGGCGGCCGCTGGATGCTCCAGGCTGGTGCCTATTACGGTCCGTATGACTTCGAGATCACCGAAGACATGATCATCGGCACCGTGTCCGGCAGCACCGAATCTACCAACGATTCCGCCATCAACACGGTGCGCGGCACATTCATCGATCCTGAGCAGTCCTGGACCGAGACGGATTACCCCGAGGTCAGCGTTTCCGAATGGATTCTTGAGGACGGTGGCGAAGCTGCGGAAACGATGACGTTCCCGTATGTGGACGACGCGTACCAGCCTCAGCGCTTGGCAAACATCGCGTTACGCCAACGCCGGGCAGGCGGGGCGATCAGCCTGCCGATGAACTTTTCAGGCTACAACTGCCGCCCCGGCCGCGTAGTCCTCGTCAACCTGCCATCGCTGAACATCTTTGGCGAATTCATCGTCTCTGACTGGTCGATGGGTGATAACGAAGGCTGCACTGTCCAGGTCAAGCAATACGAGGCGGCAATCTTTGATGACGCCGTGGGCCAGCCTTACAACCCGCTGGGCTTCATCAACCTGCCAAGCGGCGGGCTTGGGTCGCCCACCGGGCTTGCGTGGGCAGCTGGCGATGTTGCTGAGGTGGTGCAGGGCGTGCTGTCGTGGGTACGACCGCAGGGCATCGTCACCTCGTATGTGGTCACGGTTCGCCAGGGCGGGAATGCTGTGCAGTCGCGCTCTGTGCCTTCCACTGCCAACACGCTGGCTATCAATGGTCTGCCGTCCGGTGCGTACACAATGAGTGTGGCTGCTCTGGGGCCTATGGCCAGGTCCGGCGAGGCGACGATATCGGTGGGCATTCAGGGGCCGCCAATACCGGAATCGTGCGTAGTGCAGTCCTCGCTCGACAGCATCGTGCTGATTCCTCAAAACCCGAATCACGCGCTGAACGGCGGCACCTACGAGTATTTTTTCAGCACCAATCCGAAGGCCACATCAGGCACGGCCGAGTATCTTGGGCAGGGCTTGTCGTTCACTCACAATGGCCTGGCGTTTTACACCAACTATTACTATTTCATCCGATCGTCCAATGCATACGGGAAGAGTGCTTTCCTCTATGTGCCAGCCTCAACGTCGAACGACGTCTCGGCTTACCTGGCGGCTCTAGCCGGGAAGATCACCGAAACCGAACTCGGACAGAAGCTGCTGAAAAAGATCGAGCTGATCGAGCAGTTGCAAGACCAGATCAATGCGCTAGACGGACTCAAGGCCTACGACCCAGACGAGACATATGAAAAAGGTCAGATGGTCGTGGACGATGGCCGGATCTATCAGGCTGAACAGGCAGTGCCCAAAGGAACGCCGCCACCGAACGTCGCTTACTGGGAGGACGTCGGAACTCTGCTAGAGACGGCCAACGGCTTGGCTGCTCAGGTTCAGACCCACACTACCGAAATCAATGAGTTGAATGGCGTCGTTACTGCCCAGGCGTCGAACATGCAGGCGCTGCGGGCCGCGTATCGTGAGGATGACGGAGAGGGCGCTCTGGCGGATGCGCTGAAGGGCTACAACAGTGCGGCCAGCATTGTTCAGGAGGCTGTTACCCGCGCCGCTCAGAACGAAGCCACGGCACGAACAATAACGCAACTGACGGCCACGGTGGGTGCAAACACCAGCCAGGTCACTGATCTGCGTGAGGTAGTCAGCACCAACCAGGCATCTACCGCAAGCTCGCTTCAACAGCTTTCGGCCTCGGTCGCATCTGCAAATAATGCCGCTGCCCAGAACACAGCAGCGATTCAGCAAACCGCTACCGCTTATGCGGACACTGCAGGAAAGCTGAGCACGATGTGGTCTGTGAAAATGCAGGTCACGCAGGACGGACGTTATGTGGCGGCGGGCTTCGGCTTTGGTATTGAGAACACCGAGGCAGGTCTGCAAAGCCAGTTTTTGGTAAGCGCTGATCGATTTGCCATCGTTAACTCAATGGCGGGCGGGGCTATATCGACACCTTTTGTTGCCCAGAACGGCCAGCTTTTCCTCGGCCCTACGTTCATCATGGATGGCACGATCACCAACGCCAAGATCGGGAGTTACATCAGCTCGACTGACTATGTGGCTGGGCAGCGTGGGTGGATTCTGCGCAAGGACGGGACGCTCGAGATCAACGGATCAGGCGCTGGCGGCGGCAGGTTGGTAGTTACCAATCGTTCGGTTCGCGTCTACGACACCAACAACGTCAAGCGCGTGCAGCTCGGAGACCTCAGTGAATGAGCAACGGAATGAGGGTGTGGGGCGCAGATGCTGCGCTCCAGTTGGACGAGAATTCATTCACGATCCGGGTTGTACTGTCGACGCTTGTCACGTTCTCCGGCTCCACAAAGACCAGCCAAGACTTTGCTGTGCCTGGAGTGGGGCCGGGGAACGGCGTGGCAATAGTGATCCCGGCCGGCACCTATGACAGTAATCAAAGGCAGCATGAAACAGAACTCGTTGACGGTGTCGCGAGGGTCTACAACCACACCAGAACTTATGGATCAAGCACGGTTTCCTCGGGAACCATGCGCCTAATCGTTATGAGGTTTTCATAATGGCGGAAGCATACGGACTGGAGTTTTCCAATAACAGCAATGTGGTGGTGCTTGACTCGCAATACGCGAGGCTGATGGTTATTGCTTCCGGGCGTTATCAGCCCACCGAGGAAAGCGGGCTTGGCTCGACCACTTACTTTCCTCGGCCTGTTACATCCCAAGAACCGCCCTTGGTGTTCGTTAGGCCTGATACTGTGAATGCAGTTGCAGGTCTTTGCATGATGCGTCTTGTGGGGTCGGCTGGTAACTGGACAGGGTTCTACGTCCGAGCGTATGACGTGAATACCGCGCAACCCAATGGGCGATATTTTGTCGCGCAGTTTTCGGCGCAGCCGGTGGCGGATTACGGCATGCGTCTATGGGATGGCGCGACAAATCTGCTATTTGATTCTGGAACGCCGAGCGCAAACTTTACCCGCGCGTTTCAAAACTGGAGTTATGAGCGGTACGATTATTCTTCGCAAAACTTTGTTCGCTGCTATTACTCGGTGCCTTTTAATTTTCCCGAGAACGAATATCTACTTATTAACTCGTTCGGAATGGGGCTGAACTCGGGTAGTGGGATATCAAGAGGGCTGTATTGCTGGTGGGACTTTCCGAATAATAAGCTTTATGCAATCACCACTGCGCCAGCTAATCCGACAGCATTTTTTCTGCCAGCAGTCTTTGCAAAGATGAACGTCTGATCCATCAATTTATTGAGTAAACATCATGCCTTGGTACAAGTCGGGTACGGTTTCCGTCACCCAAAATTCGAACGCGGTCATTGGCAGCAATACCGCATTCATTGCAAACAGCCGGGTAGGTGATGGCTTTCGCGGGCCTGATGGTGGCTGGTATGAGGTGACCAACATCGCCAGCAATACCGCGATGTCGATCGCGCCGAACTATCAGGGCGCCACCAACAACGCAGGTGGGTACGCGCTTGCTCCGATGCAGGGCTACGTCAAGGATTCTGCTGATGCACTTCGGGCGTTGGTCAATCAGTTCGGCTCTACGCTTGCGGTGCTGGGTACTTCTGGCACATTGGCAGGAGTAAGGGCGGCACTTGGTATTACAAATACGGATGGATTGCCCGAAGGTGCTGCTAAATATTTCACGGAAGCGAGGGTAAGGGGGACGCCTCTAACAGGTTTTTCCTCTGCGGACGCCTCATCGGTGTCGGCCGGTGACTCTGTACTGACAGCCATTGGTAAAATACAGGCAAGATTAATCAGCTCCGGCTTGGGCTATGACGCCCCCCTGACATCTGTCGACCACAACAACAAACCTTGTGGAACGATGGGAGCCTATCAAAGGGCGGATTGGACCGGAACAACTCCCGACGCCGGCGGTGGTTCTATGCCTGCGTGGTTCAACGTATTATCCATGGGGATTGAAACCCGAAAAAGCATGATAGTAATGCAAGCCTATAACGTGAGTTCGGCTTGGCCTCGAATGTGGATTAGGGCACGCCATGATAATAATTATTCTAGTGAGTGTGAGGTGTATACAACCAAAAATACTATGCGCTCATCTGATGGAACTTTAAAGGCAATCTAAATGGCAACTCGCGCAGCAATAAATATCCTTGGTTCCAATGGAGAGCTGATAGACATTGTCAGCTTGGGCGTAGGCAGTGTTACCACCGAGCATAGGGAAGTGGGGCACTATAGGGTTCTGGGGACCTTGGGAATGGCTCCGCCGCCGCTAGGCTGGGGATATGTGATCAACCAAATGGATGTGGGAGCAGAGGTAAACATTCGCTATGAGGACGATGTACTCAATGTGTTTGTTACCAAAGAAGGCACGCCTGCCGATCTTCTGCATAGCATTACACTTCATGTCGCAGTTGATGATCTGCCGATTCCTGACATTCGAGAACCCGACCAATTAGATACCGATCCTGCTGAAACGGTAATCATCCAGAGTCAGAAGCTTAGAGCGGCCGCTGACTTTGCGATGGCCCCCCTACAAGATGCATTCGACATCGGGGAGGCGACCGAGCAAGAAGCATTGTCTTTGAATGCCTGGAAAAAATACCGCCTGCTGCTCAGTCGGATATCTGAGCAAGCAGGCTATCCACACAGCATCGACTGGCCAGAGGTCCCCATCTAAGCCTCGCTAAAACATCCAAGCCCGCCATTGAGCGGGTATTTTTTTCGCCTGGAGAAAATCGAATGTCTATCACAGCGCAGCAGCTGCTGCAGATCCTCCCGAACGCCGGCCAGAGAGCCGGCGTTTTTGCACCTGTCCTGAACACGGCTATGAGCAAGTACCAGATCGTGACACCGCTGCGCATCGCGGCATTCATTGCCCAGGTAGGCCATGAGTCCGGTCAGCTGCGTTACGTGCGCGAGATATGGGGACCGACTACGCAGCAGCTGGGGTACGAGGGCCGCGAGGACCTTGGCAACACCGTTGCGGGTGACGGCTCGAAATACCGTGGCCGTGGCCTGATCCAGGTGACGGGCCGTGCCAATTACGAGGCGTGCGGCGAAGCGCTGGGCCTGGACCTGATCAACCACCCCGAATTGCTCGAGCTGGCGCAGCACGCCGCGATGTCGGCGGCGTGGTTTTGGCACCGGGCCGCGCTCAATACGCTGGCCGACAAGGGTGACTTCCTGACCATCACTAAGCGCATCAACGGCGGCACGAACGGCTTGGCTGATCGGCAGGCGCTGTACGCCCGAGCGCTTGAGGTGCTGGCGTGAAGGCCCTGCCGTGGAAGGCAGTCGGCCTGCTGCTGATCCTGCTGGCGCTGGCGGGTGCGTTGTACGGGGGATACCTGCACGGCGTGACCGTCACCGATCTGGCCTGGAAGGCGAAGTGGGCCGAGGAAGTCAGCAGCCAATCCGAGGCGGTGGCCATCACGACCACCGAGTACCGAACCGAAGAGCAACGCCGCCAGAAAGCGGCCAACCAGGTGGCAAACGATGCAAGACAAGAACAGACCGCTGCGCTTACTGATGCTGCTGTCGCTGACGCTGCTGGCGACCGGCTGCGTGTCGAAGCCGGAAAGCTGGCAGCCACCACCAGTTGCGCCCCCGGCGATACCGGCGCTGCCGAACGAGGCAAGGCAGCCAGCCGCGCCGCCATGGTGCTCTCCGACCTGCTCGGCCGGGCTGACGCGCGAGCGGGAGAGCTGGCATTATGACGAATCCCGAATAGCCGGCCTGGCGTGTAACCGCTTTGTCGATGAGCTATCCAACACCACCAACCAAGCCAGGCCGTAGGCCGCCGGGGAAGTACTGTGCAGACAGCAACGAAGCAAGAAACCTACGACCGCACGATGAAAGTGACGTTGGCAGTGAAGGCGAACGGCGGGTCTTCTGGAAAGACGGTGGCTATCAGCTGAGCATTCCGCCCGCGACGATCCGCTACGTGCCCGCTGCTGGCGCTGCATTTGAGGTCTACGCATGAGCCTTCTGGTAAACCCAATCCCACGCCGCCAACCGATCCGGCGTGGCCTGGGCCTGCTCGGCGATAGCTTCTCGGGCAACTGCCATACCATCGCCGCGACAGCGTTCGGCACCGAGGCCTACGGTTATGCGGGCTGGATCGCGGCGCGCACCGGTCTATTCCCCAGCTACCTCGACAACCAGGGCAAGCTCGGCGACCACACCGGGCAGTTTCTGGCCAGGCTGCCGGCCTGCATTGCGTCATCCACTGCCGACCTGTGGCTGCTGCTGTCGCGCACCAACGACAGCACCACGGCAGGTATGAGCCTGGCCGACACGAAAGCCAATGACACGAAAGCCAACGTGATGAAGATCGTCACCGCGTTCATGAACACGCCCGGCAAGTACCTGATCGTCGGCACCGGCACGCCGCGCTTCGGCAACAGGGCACTGACCGGGCAGGCGCTAACCGATGCGATCGCTTACAAAGACTGGGTGTTGAACTATGTCAGCCAGTTCGTG
>NZ_LKGW01000134.1:0-11172 GCF_001467335.1 Pseudomonas sp. ICMP 10191 | reverse complement strand
CCACCTCGCTGAACTTCGACCTCGCGGTCTACGAGTGTTTTGCACCGCTGACCTCGGGCGGCAGCATCGAAGTCGTCAAAAACGTGCTGGAACTGCAACACGGCGAGCACGATATCGGCCTGATCAACACCGTACCATCGGCGCTCTGCGCTGAAACGCAGCCTCGTGGAAAACCTGTTCGAAAAAACCGGCGTGCAGCGCCTGTGCAACCTCTACGGCCCATCCGAAACCACCACCTATTCAAGCTGGGTGGCTATGGATCGTGAAGATGGCTTCGCAGCTCACATCGGCAAACCGGTCGGCAATACACAGTTTTACCTGCTGGACGAACAGCAACAGCCTGTGCCACTAGGCGTTGCCGGTGAGATCTACATCGGCGGTGCTGGCGTGGCCCGTGGCTACCTGAACCGTGACGACCTGACTGCCGAGCGTTTCCTCAAAGACCCGTTCAGCCAAAACCCAGCGGCACGCATGTACCGTACTGGCGACCTTGGCCGTTATCTGCCAGACGGTAATATCGAATACCTCGGCCGTAACGACGATCAGGTGAAAATCCGCGGCTTCCGTATCGAACTGGGCGAGATCGATGCGCGTCTGGCCAAACACCCGGCCGTCCACGAAGCCGTAGTGACAGCCCGCGAAGATGTGCCGGGCGACAAGCGTCTGGTGGCTTATTACACCTTGGCGACCGGAAACACCGTGGTCGACATCGATAACCTGCGCAGGCATTTGCAGGAAAAGCTGCCTGAGTACATGGTGCCGGCCATTTATGTGCGGCTTGAGGCCATGCCGCTGACCCCGAACGGCAAACTCGACCGCAAGGCTTTGCCAGCACCGGACGCCGATGCACTGATCAGCCGTGGCTACGAAGCTCCACAAGGTGAAACCGAAACGCAGATCGCGGCCATCTGGCAAGAGCTGCTGGGCGTTGCCCGGATTGGTCGTCACGACAACTTTTTCGAACTCGGCGGTCACTCGCTGCTGGCAGTCAGCCTGATCGGGCGCATGCGCCAGTTGGGTCTGAGCACCGATATACGCGTGCTGTTCAGTCAGCCGACGTTATCTGCACTGGCTGCCGCAGTCGGCGGTAGCACGGACATCGTGGTGCCAGCCAATCTGATCACCGAGGATTGCCAACGCATTACGCCTGAACTACTGCCACTGGCCAACCTGACCCAGGCACAGATCGACCAGGTGGTTGCCAGCGTGCCGGGCGGCGTGGCGAATGTGCAGGACATCTACCCGTTGGCGCCGTTGCAGGAAGGCATTCTCTATCACCACATCGCCGCCGAGCAGGGCGATCCGTATGTGCTGCAGGCGCATTTCGCCTTTGACGACCACGCGTGCCTGGACGCTTTCGTCCAGGCTTTGCAGGCAGTTATTGATCGACACGACATTCTGCGCACCGGTGTAATCTGGAAAGGCCTGGACTCACCCGTACAAGCGGTCTGGCGCCACGCGCAATTGCCTCTTGAGGCGTTGCAACTCGACCCCGCAGCCGGTGATGTCAGCACGCAACTGCACAGCCGCTTCGACCCGCGTCACCACCGCCTGGATGTCACTCAGGCACCGCTGATGCGCCTGGCCTATGCCGAAGATCCGCTGAATCAGCGTATCTGCGCGATGCTGCTGTTCCATCACATGGTCCTCGATAACATGGCGATGGCCGTGGTACAGCATGAAATGCAGGCCTGGCTGTTGGGCGAAGCTCAAAACCTGTCGACACCGGTGCCATACCGCAATTATGTGGCCCAGGCACGCCTGGGCGTCAGTCAGGCCGAGCACGAAACGTTTTTCCGCGACATGCTTGGGGATGTGGACGAGCCGACGCTGCCATTCGGTCTGCTGGATGTGCAGGGCGATGGCCTTGATATCGAGGAAGCCAACCTGGCGCTAACCCCTCGGTTGAACCTGAGACTGCGCGCTCAGGCCCGACAACAGGGCGTGAGCGCCGCCAGTCTGCTGCACCTGGCCTGGGCTCAGGTGTTGAGCACGGTTTCCAACAGGCAGGACGTAGTGTTCGGCACCGTGCTGATGGGCCGGATGCAGGCCGGGGAAGGCGCCGAGCGGGCCTTGGGGATGTTCATCAACACCTTGCCGCTGCGGGTTTCAGTGGGCGGAAAGAGCGTGCGTGACGCGGTCAAGGCCACCCATGAGCGTCTGACTGCCTTGCTGGGTCACGAACATGCTTCGCTGGCGCTGGCTCAGCGTTGCAGCGGCATTGCCGCACCGACGCCACTGTTCAGTTCGCTGCTCAACTATCGCCACAGTGCGCCTGGCAGCGTATCCGAGCGGGCTACCCAGGCCTGGCAGGGTATTCATACGCTGAACAGCGAAGAACGCACCAACTATCCATTGACCTTGAATGTCGATGACTCCGGTGAAGGCTTCAACCTGAACGTGCTGGTCAGCAGTACCGTGGGTGCCAAACGGGTCTGCGCTTACATGCAGACTGTGCTGGAGCATCTGGTGGATGCGCTGGAACAGTCACCGTCCTCGGCCCTCGGCAGCCTGCCGGTCCTGCCTGCTGCCGAACGTGAGCAGTTGCTGGTGCAGTTCAACGACACCGCGCTGGATTACCCGCAGCAACAGACCATTCATGGGCTGTTCGAAGCACAGGTCGAGCGCACGCCAGATGATGTGGCCGTAGTGCATGGCGAACAAAATCTGACCTATCGCGAGCTTAACGAACAGGCCAACCGCCTGGCGCATGCCTTGCGCAAGCAGGGCGTGCAGCCGGATTCGCGGGTCGGGATCTGTGTGGAACGCGGTGTGGAGATGGTCGTCGGTTTGCTGGCGATCCTCAAGGCGGGCGGCGGTTATGTGCCGCTCGACCCGGCGTATCCAGCGGAACGTATTGCTTACATGTTGCAGGACAGCGTGCCTGCCGCTGTGTTGGCGCAGTCGGCAACTGAAGCGCTGCTGACCGACGTTTCGGTGCCTGTTATCAATCTTGATCTGAACGATTGGCAGGACGAATCCGTCCAGAACCCGCAGGTGCCGGGGCTGACTTCAGCGCATCTGGCGTACCTGATCTACACCTCGGGTTCGACCGGCCTGCCAAAAGGCGTAATGATCGAACACCGCAACACTGTGAACTTCCTGAGCTGGGCGCACACGGCTTTTGACGGGGCAGCACTGGAGAAAACGCTGTTCTCCACTTCGCTGAACTTCGACCTCGCGGTCTACGAGTGCTTCGCGCCGCTGACCTCGGGCGGGAGCATCGAAGTCGTCAGGAACGTGCTGGAACTGCAACACGGCGAGCACGATATCGGCCTGATCAACACCGTGCCGTCGGCGCTGAAAGCACTGCTGGAAGTTAACGGCCTGCCGGAATCTGTGCACACCGTGAACGTGGCCGGTGAAGCACTGAAACGCAGCCTGGTTGAATCGCTGTTCGAAAAAACTGACGTGCAGCGCTTGTGCAACCTCTACGGCCCATCTGAAACCACCACCTACTCAAGCTGGGTGGCGATGGATCGCGAAGACGGCTTCGCTCCACACATCGGCAAACCGGTCGGCAATACACAGTTTTACCTGCTGAATGAACAGCAACAGCCCGTTCCACTGGGCGTTGTGGGCGAGATCTACATCGGCGGGGCCGGTGTGGCGCGCGGTTACCTGAACCGTGACGACCTGACTGCCGAACGCTTCCTCAAGGACCCTTTCAGCCAACAGCCTGCGGCACGCATGTACCGTACCGGCGACCTTGGCCGGTATCTGCCAGACGGCAATATCGAATACCTGGGCCGTAACGACGATCAGGTGAAAATCCGCGGCTTCCGTATCGAATTGGGCGAGATCGATGCGCGTCTGGCCAAGCACCCGGCGGTCCACGAGGCAGTGGTCACTGCCCGCGAAGAGATTCCCGGCGACAAGCGTCTGGTGGCTTATTACACCCTGAGCGCAGGGCAGGCTTCGGTGGACATCGATAGCCTGCGCGACTGGCTGCAGGAACAACTGCCGGCCCACATGATCCCGGCAGCCTATGTGCTGCTCGACGCAATGCCGCTGACCCCGAACGGTAAGCTCGACCGCAAGGTCCTGCCAGCACCGGACGGTGATGCACTGATCCGTGGCGGCTACGAGGAGCCACAAGGCACAGCAGAAATCACTCTGGCGAAAATCTGGAGCGACTTGCTCAAGATCGAACGTGTCGGTCGCCACGACCACTTCTTCGAACTGGGCGGTCATTCGCTGCTGGCAGTGAGTCTGATTGAACGTATGCGCCAGGCCGGCCTGAGCGCCAACGTGCGTTCGCTGTTCAGCCAGCCGACCCTTGCGGCACTGGCGGCAGCGGCAGGCGCGGTCGACGATCTGGTTATTCCGGCCAACCGCATTCCTGCGGACTGCCAGAGAATCACTCCGGACATGCTGCCGTTGATCGACCTGAGTCAGGAGCAGATCGACCAGGTGACAGCCTGCGTGCCCGGCGGCGCAGCGAACGTGCAGGACATCTATCCGTTGGCGCCGTTGCAGGAAGGCATTCTCTACCACCACATCAGCGCCGAACGGGGCGACCCCTATGTGTTGCAGGCGCAGTTTGCCTTTGACAGCCGCGCACACGTTGACACCTTCGCCAAAGCGCTGCAAATGGTCATCGACCGCCATGACATTCTGCGCACGTCCATGCACTGGGAAAGCCTTGATGAACCGTTGCAGGTGGTCTGGCGCCAGGTCGAGCTAGGCGTCGAAGAAGTTCAACTCAACCCCAGGCTAGGTGATGTAACCCGTCAGTTGCAGGAGCGCCTTGACCCACGCCAGATACGCCTGGACATCCGTCAGGCACCCTTGATGCGCATGGTGTGTGCTTTGGACACCGTTAACCAGCGCTGGGTGGCGATCTTGATGTTCCACCACATGATCCTCGACCACACCGCGCTGGATCAGGTGCAGCATGAAATGCGGGTCTGCCTGCTCGGTCAGGCCGAGCAACTTGGCGACTCCATTCCCTACCGCAATTATGTCGCTCAGGCCCGAAAAGGCCTGAACGAGCAGGATCACGAGCAGTTCTTCCAGGACATGCTCGGCGACATCGACGAGCCGACGCTGCCATTCGGCCTGCACGATGTGCAAGGCGACGGCAGCGCGCTCGATCATGCCCGTCTGCAGCTGGACGGCGCGTTGGACCAACGCTTGAGAGTTCAGGCGCGGCAACTTGGGGTCAGTGCGGCGAGCCTGATCCACCTGGCGTTCGCGCAGATGCTGGGCCGCGTCAGCGGACGTGAACACGTGGTGTTCGGCACCATCCTGATGGGCCGGATGCAGAGCGGTCGAGGTGCCGAACGAGCCCTTGGCATGTTCATCAATACCTTGCCGCTACGGATAGACCTAGGCGACCAGGGCGTGCGTGAAGGGGTCAAGGCCACGCACCGGCGCTTGACCGGCTTACTCGGGCACGAGCATGCGTCGCTGGCGCTGGCCCAGCGCTGCAGCGGCGTGGTCGCACCGACGCCGCTGTTCAGCGCCTTGCTCAATTATCGGCATAGCAACGTTGCCGTAACCGATGAGGCACTGACGGCGTGGAGTGGCATGCAGTCGTTGGGGATGGCCGATGAAGAACGCACCAACTACCCATTGACCGTCAACGTCGACGATACAGGTGAAGGTTTTCTGTTCACCTCGCTGGTCACGGCGAGCATCGGCGCGCAGCGTGTGTGTGACTATTTGCAACTGGCCGTAGAGGGGCTGATCGATGCGCTGGAACAGGCACCGCAAACCCCGCTGCATGCTATTTCAATATTGCCGCTCAGCGAGCGTAAGCAGTTGCTCGAACAGTGGAACGAGCCCGGCAACACCTATGCACACGAAACACCGATCCACCAGCAATTCGAAGCCCGCGCTACAGAACGACCAGACGCCGTGGCGCTGGTATTCGAAGATCAAACCCTGAGCTACGGCGAACTCAACGCCCGCGCCAACCAGGTTGCCCATCGCTTGCTCGCGCTGGGTGTGCGCCCGGACGATCGCGTGGCGATCTGCGTCGAGCGTGGCCCGGCGATGATTATCGGCTTGCTGGGCATCCTCAAATCCGGTGCCGGTTATGTACCGTTGGACCCGGCTTACCCGCTAGAACGCCTGGCCTATACCCTCGGCGACAGCACGCCGGTCGCACTGTTGAGCCAGCAGACCGTGCAGCAAGCCTTGCCAGTGACGGAACTGCCAATCATCAGTCTTGACGATGCCGACTTGCAGGACGAATCCGTGTGCAATCCGCAGGTAGCGGTCAAGTCCAGCGACCTGGCCTATGTGATCTATACCTCCGGCTCCACCGGCCTGCCCAAGGGCGTGATGGTCGAGCATCGCAACGTTGCAAGGCTGTTCTCGGCCACTGAAGAGTGGTTCGGTTTCAATGAACAGGATGTCTGGGCGCTGTTCCACTCGTTCGCCTTTGACTTCTCGGTCTGGGAAATCTGGGGCGCATTGCTGCACGGCGGACGTCTGTTGATCGTGCCGCAACTGGTCAGCCGCTCGCCGGAAGACTTCTACACATTGCTATGCAGCGCTGGGGTAACGGTGCTCAACCAGACGCCGAGCGCGTTCCGGCAACTGATTGCTGCCCAGGGCGAGAACGCGCAGGCGCATTCGCTGCGTCAGGTGATTTTCGGTGGTGAAGCGCTGGAAACGGCGATGCTCAAGCCGTGGTATGCCCGCAACGTGAATGCCGAGACACAACTGGTGAACATGTACGGAATTACCGAAACCACGGTGCATGTGACCTATCACCCGTTGCAGGCCGACGATGCACAGCGTATCGGTTCCAGCCCGATCGGCCGGCGCATTCCCGATTTGCAACTGTATGTCCTCGACACCAATGGCGAGCCGGTACCGGTCGGCGTGGTTGGCGAGCTGTATGTCGGCGGCGCCGGTGTGGCGCGTGGCTACCTGAACCGTGAAGCACTGACGGCCGAGCGTTTTATCGACAACCCGTTCAGTACGGCGCCGGGTGCGCGCCTGTATCGCACCGGCGACCTCGGACGCTGGCTGGCCGATGGCAGCCTGGAATACCTGGGCCGTAACGACGAACAGGTCAAGATTCGCGGTTTCCGTATCGAACTGGGCGAGATCGAAGCACAACTGGCCGCGTGTGACGCTGTACAGGATGCGCTGGTGCTGGTGCGTGAGGACGAGCCCGGTGACAAGCGTCTGGTGGCCTACGTCATCGGTACGGCGGGACTGGAACCGGACGCTACGCAACTGCGCGAGCAACTGCGCCTGTCGCTGGCCGAGTACATGCTGCCAAGCGCCTTTGTCAGCCTGGAAAGTTTCCCGCTGACGGCCAACGGCAAGCTCGACCGCAAGGCTTTGCCAGCACCCGACCGCTCGGCGGTGGCCAGTCGCGGCTATGAAGCACCTGAAAACGATACCGAGATGGCCATTGCGCGTATCTGGCAAGACCTGCTGCAACTGGAGCAGGTTGGTCGTCATGACAATTTCTTTGAGCTGGGCGGCCACTCGCTGCTGGCCGTGAAACTGATCGAGCGCATGCGCCAGATCGATCTGGTTGCCGATGTGCGCGTGCTGTTCAGCCAGCCGACCCTGTCTGCCCTGGCGGCCGCAGTGGGCGGGAAGGGTGCTGTAGAAGCCCCCGCTAACCTTATTCCCGCCGGCTGTGAGCGCATCACCCCGGACATGCTGCCGCTGGTGTCGCTGAGCCAGGACGATATCGACCGCGTGGTGGCAAGCGTGCCCGGCGGCCTGGCCAACGTGCAGGACATCTATGCCCTGGCACCGTTGCAGGAGGGGATTTTGTATCACCACCTTGCCGCAGTCGAAGGTGACCCGTACCTGCAATATGCACTGTTTGCCTTTGACAGCCTCGAGCGGCTGCACAGTTTCGCTCAGGCCCTGCAAGGCGTGATCGCCCGCCACGATATCCTGCGCACCGCGATGCTTTGGGAGCGTCTCGACGCACCCGTGCAGGTGGTCTGGCGTGAGGCAACTCTGGGCCTGGATGAGCAGGTGCTGGACCCGGCCGAAGGCGACATCACCGAACAACTGATCAAGCGCCTGGACCCTCGTCACACGCGTCTGGACATCCGTCAGGCGCCGATGCTGCGTATCGGCTATGCACAGGACGCGGCGAATAATCGCTGGCTGGGCATGCTGCTGTTCCATCACCTGGTGGACGATGCCACCTCGCTGCGCATTCTCACCAGTGAAATCGAGGCGTACATGCTCGGGCAGCAAGCCTCGCTGCCACCGTCCGTGCCTTATCGCAACTACGTGGCCCAGGCAATGCTCGGTGTCAGCCGTGAAGAGCACGAGGCGTTTTTCCACGACATGCTCGGTGACGTCGATGAGCCGACGCTGCCATTCGGCCTGCAGGACGTGCAGGGCGACGGAAGCGGTATCGAGGAAGTACGCCAGGTGGTCGACATCGACCTGAGCCGCCGCCTGCGCGTGCAGGCCCGACAGCTCGGGGTCAGCTCCGCCAGCCTTTATCACCTGGCCTGGGCCCGTGTACTGGGCGCTGCATCCGGCAAGGACGATGTGGTGTTCGGCACCGTATTGCTCGGTCGTCTGCAGGGCGGTGCCGGGTCTGACAGGGCGCTGGGGATGTTCATCAACACCTTGCCGTTGCGTGTCACGCTGGGCGAGCAGGGCGTGCGCAGCGGTCTGAAAGCCACCCACGCACGACTCAGCGGGCTGCTGGCCCATGAGCACGCCTCGCTGGTACTGGCCCAACGTTGCAGTGGTGTACCCGCTTCGACGCCATTGTTCAGCTCGCTGCTCAACTTTCGCCATACCGGTGATCTCGACGCAAGTGACCAGGCGCTGGTCGCCTGGGAAGGCATTCAGGCGCTGCATGGCGAAGAACGCACCAACTACCCGCTGACCTTGTGCGTGGATGATCTGGGCGAAGGTTTCGCCTTGACCGTCATGACCGAAGGGCAGATCGGTGCCAAACGTGTGTGTACCTACATGCACTGTGTGCTGGAAAATCTGGTGCAAGCACTGGAACAGACCCCGGACGCTGCGCTGGGAGCGCTGAATATCCTGCCCGCGATCGAGCGCCAGCAACTGCTGGAAAGCTGGAACACTCCGCATGCCCTGCAGGCCGACGACACCCTGATTCACCGTACCTTCGAAGCCTGGGTGGTGGCGCAGCCGAATGCCGTGGCCTTGCATTACGAAGACCGCACCCTGACCTATGCCGAGCTGAACACTCGCGCCAATCAGGTGGCCCATTATCTGCTGGGCCTGGGCGTGCAGCCAGATGACCGGGTAGCGATCTGTGTCGAGCGCAGCCTGGAAATGATCGTCGGTCTGCTCGGGGTGCTCAAGGCCGGTGCCGGTTACGTGCCGATTGACCCGGCCTATCCGGCCGAGCGTATCGCCTACCAGGTGCAGGACAGCGCACCGATGGCGGTGCTGGCCGATGCTGCAGGGCTGGCGCTGCTGGGCACGTTCGATGGCCCACGCATGGATTTGCACAGTCCGGCGTTGCAGGCCCAACCGGGTCACAATCCACAGCTGACCGGGCTCAGCCCGCGCCACCTGGCGTACGTCATCTACACCTCCGGTTCGACCGGCCTGCCCAAGGGCGTAATGGTCGAGCATCGCAACGTGGCCCGTTTGTTCTCGGCCACACAGAGCTGGTTTGGTTTCAACGAGCAGGATGTCTGGGCGTTGTTCCATTCATTCGCCTTCGACTTCTCGGTCTGGGAAATCTGGGGTGCGCTGTTGCACGGCGGGCGTTTGTTTATCGTGCCGCAGCTGGTCAGCCGCTCCCCGCAAGACTGCTACGCGCTGTTGTGCAGCGCCGAAGTGACGGTGCTCAACCAGACTCCGAGCGCGTTCCGCCAGTTGCTCAACGCCCAGGGCGAGAGCGATCAGCGACATTCCTTGCGCCAGGTGATTTTTGGTGGCGAAGCGCTGGACACCGGGATGCTCAAGCCTTGGTACGCCAGGGTGATCAACGCCGGTACGCAATTGGTGAACATGTATGGCATCACCGAAACCACGGTGCATGTGACCTACCACCCCTTGGTGGCGGCAGATGCGCAGCGGGCGGGCGTGAGTCCTATCGGTGTGCGCATTCCCGATTTGCAGTTGTATGTACTCGATGCACGTCGCGAGCCGGTGCCGGTGGGTGTTGTTGGCGAGCTGTATGTCGGCGGTGCCGGTGTCGCGCGGGGCTACTTGAACCGTGAAGCGCTGACCGCCGAGCGTTTCCTGGCGAACCCGTTCAGCAAGGATCCTCAAGCGCGCCTGTACCGAACCGGCGACCTGGGTCGCTGGATGGCTGACGGCAGTCTCGATTACCTGGGCCGCAACGACGACCAGGTCAAGATCCGTGGCTTCCGTATCGAGCTGGGAGAAATTCAGGCGGTGCTGGCTGCCTGCGATACGGTCCGCGAAGCGCTGGTGCTGGTCCGCGAGGATCAACCGGGTGACAAGCGCCTGGTGGCCTATGTGATCGCCGAGCCGGGCCACGAGATCGTCGCGGCTGACTTGCGTGCGCGGTTGCTGCTGTCTCTGGCCGACTACATGGTGCCCAGTGCTTTTGTGGCACTGGACAGCTTCCCCCTGACCGCCAACGGCAAGCTCGACCAAAAGGCATTGCCTGCTCCGGATGCGCAGGCACTGGCAATGCGCGAATACGCGCCGCCAGAGGGCGATGTCGAGATCGCCATCGCGCAGATCTGGCAGTCCCTGCTGCAAGTGCCGCAGGTTGGCCGCCACGATCATTTCTTCGAACTGGGCGGGCATTCGCTGCTGGCCGTCAAACTGATCGAGCGCATGCGCCAGATCGACCTGTCGGCTGACGTGCGCGTGCTGTTCAACCAGCCGACCCTGGCCGCACTCGCTGCGGCGGTGGGCGGGTACACCGACGTGCAAGTGCCGGATAACCTGATCGTGCCGGGCTGCGAGCGTATTACCCCGGACATGCTGCCGCTGGCTGACCTCGATCAGGCAGGGATTGATCGGGTCGTCGCCAGCGTGCCGGGCGGCCTGGCCAACATTCAGGACATCTACGCCCTGGCCCCCTTGCAGGAAGGCATTCTCTATCACCATCTGGCCGCGGATGAAGGTGACCCCTACATCTTGCAGATGCTCTTCACGTTCGATGATCGCGAGTGCCTGGCCGGTTTCGCCGCGGCCTTGCAGAGCGTGGTCGAACGTCACGACATCCTGCGCACCAGCGTGGTCTGGGAGGGGCTTGAG
>NZ_LKGW01000133.1:0-12751 GCF_001467335.1 Pseudomonas sp. ICMP 10191 | reverse complement strand
CGGCGCGGCCGCGGCTGCCGGGGGCGGCTCTGCGCGGCCAGACAATAGCCAGCCCGAAACGCCCAGCACTGCCAGCGTCAGCAGCCCATACACGCGTATCTTCCTCATGCGCCGCCCCGCTTCGGTGTTTCACCGGCCAAACCTTCGCGACTGTCCTGCCATCCACCGCCCAGGGCCTTGTACAGGGCAATCCAGTAGCGCACCTGATTTTGTTGCACGTTGATCAGTTCGATTTCAGCCGACAGCGCTGAGCGGCGAGCTTCTTCGCGGTCCAGCAGGCTGGCATTACCGGCCTGCCAGTTGCGGTCTGTGGCCTCGAACGACGCTTGATAACCGTCGCTGGCCCGCTGTGTACTGACTTGCGAGCGCCGCGCCGCGTCCAGGCGCACCAGCGCCTGCTCGACCTCCATTACCGCTGTGCGCAGGGTTTGCCGGTAGGTCGCCAGCGCCGTGTCATAATCCGCCCGCGCAGAATCTACCGCCGCCCGGCGCTTGCCTGCATCGAACAGCGGAACAGTCAGTTGCGGGCCGAGGCTCCAATCGCGGCTGAATACTCCGGTGGTGGTCCCCACTTCGAACGAGCCAACCAGGCTCAGGCTCGGCAGACGATCAGCCTGGGCAGCGCCAATCTTCGCATTCGCTGCGGCCAGTTCGCGTTCGCTGGACGCCAGGTCCGGGCGCTGGCGCACCAGATCGGCGGGTATTTCCCGTACATCCAGCAACGCAGGCTGCGGCAGTCGCGCGGGGTTATGGCTGAGCACTTCTCGTACCTGTTCCTCGTCGCTGCCAGTCAGCTCCACCAGGCTCTTGAGCAGCACGTCGCACTCGCTCTGTTGTTTGATGAGAGTCGCAGTGCTCGCCGCCGCACTGGCGTCGCTCAACGATGAATCGGCGGCGGCGGTAAACCCGGCCTGAAACGATACGCGAGTCAGACGTGCTGTCTGCTCCTGGGATTGCGCCTGATCACGGTAAGCGTTCACCAGCATCTGGCAGCCGCGGTACTGCACGAAGTCATCACCGACCTCGGCGGCCAGTGATACGCGAGCGTCATGCCAATCATTGACACGTGCTTCGAGCAGATTGCGTGAAGCCTCGTCGGTGCGTCGCAGTTTGCCGAACAGGTCCAGTTCCCAGGACGCATCGAGGGTTGCGCCGGAGGTCTTGCCGCTCTGGCGCACCCCGCTCTGCCTGATGCCGGCGCGTGACTTGCTCACACCGCCGCTCACTTGCGGCAGCCGGTCGGCAACGCTGTCGTCCACCGTCGCACGTGCCTGGGCAATGCGCGCAAGAGCCTTGTCGAGTGATGGGCTGTCTGCCTGTGCCAGACGCAACAGGGTTGCCAGCGCAGGGTCATTGAACTGTTGCCACCAATCCTGCAGCCCGACCATCGACGCGTCATGCGGCAGTGGCGCATGCCACTTGCTGGCAACCGCCACCGCAGGCAAGTGGTAGTCCGGTCCTAGCGTGCAGCCGCTCAGCAGCGACACCAGAAACGTCGACAACAGGAAGTGGCCAGCAGGTTTGCCAATCGACATAAAGCTCTCGAAGGTTCCGGAACAGTGGTTGTCTGGAGATAAGGCAACGGCGCAGGGATCCGGGCGATCAGGAGCGTTGTCGCGAGATTTCCTACAGCGCCACAAATCCCTTTCGTAGCATGCATTTAACGCCTGAGGCCGCGAGATGTCTGTCGTGGAATACGGGGACAGTCCGGCGGCGATAAGTTGGCGATCCCCCTGAGGTTCTTACAGAATCGCGCTCTGCTCGAAGCGAGTAGCAATGAATCCGTACCTGTGCCAACAAGGGATCGACTATGGAAGAGTTAAGCAATCTCAAGAAACTGGAGTCGAATGCGCGCACCTATGCAGCGACCTTCCAGCAACTGTTTGTCAGCGGCAAAGGCATGCGAGTCAAGGACGCCAATGGCCGGGAGTACCTCGACTGCCTGTCGAACGCTGGCACGCTGGCACTGGGTCATAACCCACCGGTGGTCCGCGAGGCGGTGATCGAATTTCTCAACAGTGATCATCTGCAGCAGGCCCTTGACCTGGCCACACCGGCCAAGCACGCCTTCGTCGAAGAACTGTTTGCGACGTTGCCCGCCAGCATGCGTGACAACAGCAAAATCCTGTTCTGCGGCCCCAGTGGCTCAGACGCGGTCGAAGCCGCAATCAAACTGGCTCGCCATTACACCCAGCGCTCGCCGCTGATGTCCTTCCACGGTGGTTACCATGGCATGACCGCTGGCGCATTGTCGGCCATGGGCAACCTCAACCCCAAAGCCGGCCTGCTGGCCCAGGGCACCCACTTCCTGCCCTTCCCCTATCGCTTCCGCTGCCCGTTCGGCACCGATGGCGAACATACCGACCGCCTCTCCATCGAGTACATCCGCACGGTACTCAGTGATCCGGAAAGCGGTGTGCCCAAACCGGCGGCGGTGGTGGTCGAAGTGATTCAGGGCGAAGGCGGCTGTATCGCGGCATCGGCCGAGTGGCTGCGCGCCGTGCGGGAGATCACCCGCGAGTTCGGCATCTTGCTGATTATTGATGAAGTGCAGACCGGACTCGGGCGTACCGGCAACCTGTTTGCCATCGAACATTCCGGGATAACGCCGGATATTCTGGTGCTGTCCAAGGCCATCGGTGGTGGCTACCCAATATCAGTGATCGTCTATGCCGAGCACCTGGATACATGGGGCCCAGGCATGCACGCAGGTACATTCCGTGGCAATCAGGTGGCGATGGTGGCCGGAGCTGCGACCATGCGTCATATCAAGGAGCACGACCTGGCAGGCAATGCCTCGCGCCGGGGGGAGCAGTTGCAAAGCGGGCTGGAAGATATCGCTCGACAGTTCCCGTTTATCGGCGATGTTCGTGGCCGTGGGCTGATGCTTGGCGTGGAGATCGTCAAACCGGCCAGCGGATCGCGTCCTGGGGCTGGCGATGGCGCACGTGCGCGAGCGATCAAGCTGGAGTGCTTCGACAACGGCATGATCATCGAAACGGGTGGACGCAACAGCGCAGTCCTGCGCTTCCTGCCACCTTTGAACATTAGCGAGTCGGAAGTAGGTACAGTTCTCGACCGCTTCGAACAGGCCCTCAGGAGCAGCAGCGCCGCACGGGTTTCCAGCGTCAGTGCGGTAGGCTGAAGCCTCGCAAAAGCTTGCTCGGGAGGCTGACGCAGAAGACAGACATTCGTTGCCTGCACCAGCCTCTTGCGAGCAGGATCCCTGCCCTTAAGCTTCCTGCGTCGACCTCATACGCCGATCTTTCTGACTCCGCCCGCAGGCACTTTTCAATGCGCGGTCGTACGCCCTTTTCCAACGGGCAGGACATCCTTGTCCTGCAATCCCCCTGTCAATCCCGTGCCAGCGCTTCGATCGGATCGAGCTGTGCCGCGTTACGTGCGGGTACGAAGCCGAACACGATGCCGATCAATGTCGAGCAGATGAACGCAGTGACAATCGAGCTCACGGAGAACACCATCTGCCATTCCTTGACCAGCAGTGAAAACACATAGCCGATCACGAACGACAGGCCGATGCCGATGACCCCGCCAATCAGGCAGACCATCACCGCCTCCACCAGAAACTGCTGACGGATATCCGCCTGGCGTGCCCCGACTGCCATGCGAATGCCAATCTCGCGCGTCCGTTCCGTGACCGACACCAGCATGATGTTCATCACCCCGATACCGCCGACCGCCAGCGAGATCACCGCAATCAACGACAGTAACAGGGCCAGCGACTGGCTGGTCTTCTGCACCGTTTGCATCACGCTGTCGAGGTTGTAGGTGAAGAAGTCCTTGGTCCCGTGACGCTTTTGCAACAGCTTGTTCACGTTGTCCTCGACCACCTTGCTTGGCTGTCCGTCCTTGACCCGCACGGTGATGCCGTCCAGGTAGGTCTGACCCAGAAGGCGTCCGGAGGCGGTTTCGTAGGGCATCCAAATATTCAGGTTCTTGCTGGTGTCGAAGATGTTTTTCTTGTTCTCGGTCACGCCGATCACCGTGCACGGCAGGTTACCCACCAGAATCACCTGGCCCAGCGGATCGACCTTGGGACCGAACAGGCGAATCCGCGTGTTGTGATCGATTACTACCACCTGTGCCTGCCGCCGGGCGTCATCCTTGTTGAACCCCACCCCCAAGCCCATTTTGGTGCCACGCACCTGGAAGTAACTCGGGCTGACCCCGCTCACCGTCGCCGAGACGTCGATGTTGCGGTAGCGCACCAGCAGGTTGCGGCCGATATTCGGTGTGGCGCTGTCGATGTAGTACTCACTGCTCAACGCCGTCACATCGGACAGCGCCAGAGTCTGGATATCCATAGACTTGGTGTCGCCAAAGTCACTGCCGGGGAACACCTCTATGGTATTGCTACCGATGGCCTGGATGTCCTTGAGCACATAGCGCTTGGCCCCTTCGCCGATCGCAACGATCGACACCACCGAGGTGATGCCGATGATGATCCCGAGCATGGTCAGCAGCGTGCGCATGCGGTGCGAGATCAGCGCCACCCACGCCATGACGAAGGCCTCCTGGAACAGGCCGATGTTGGCCATCAGCCGGTTGCCCTGCCTGGGTTTGCTCGGCAGGCGCTCGGTGGTTTTTTCGTTGACGATCGGACGGTCAGTGTTGACCCGGTCGGCGATGATCTCGCCATCACGCATTTCGATGATGCGCTCGGCGTGCGCCGCAACCTTCTCGTCGTGGGTTACCAGGATCACCGTGTGCCCGGCGCTGTTGAGCTCAAGGAGGATGTTCATCACCTCCTTGCCGCTCACACTGTCGAGGGCTCCGGTGGGTTCGTCGGCCAGAATGATCTCACCGCCGTTCATCAAGGCCCTGGCGATACTCACCCGCTGCTGCTGGCCGCCTGACAACTGGCTTGGCCTGTGCTCCAGATGCCCGGACAGTCCCAGGCGCTCAAGCAGCTTCTGCGCGCGCTCCACACGCATGCTTTTACCGGTGCCTGCGTAGATGGCCGGCATTTCGACATTCTGGATCGCCGCCAGGTGCGGCAACAGGTGATAACGCTGAAAAATGAAACCGAAGTGATCACGGCGCAGCTCTGCCAGCTCATCATCGGTCAGCGTACCGGTTTCACGCCCGTCGACCTTGTAGCTGCCGCTGTTGGCGTGGTCCAGGCAACCCAGCACGTTCATCAGCGTTGACTTGCCGGAGCCCGAGGCCCCGGTAATGGCAACCAGTTCGCCGGCATTTATCGTGAGGTTGATGTCATTGAGCGCGATGAAGTCCTTCTCGCCGGCGACGAAACGCCGGGTGACACCCTTGAGTTCCAGAAGAGCTCGACTCATGGTCAGGCCCCCGCTGTCGCTGGTGTGGTCGACGGTTCACCGATCACCACCTGGTCACCCTCGGCAAGGCCGCTCTTGATCTCGACCCGCACGTTGTTGTTGATGCCGGTCTGCACATTGCGGCTCTGGGCCTGGCCCTGCGCGTCGACAACGCGTACCGGGAAGCTGCCGTCGCCGTTCTTGTCGCCCAGGGCCGCAACAGGCACAGTCAATACGTCCTTGGCCTTTTCACGCACGATATGCACTTGGGCGGTCATCGAAATACGCAGACGGTGATCAGGGTTGGGGACGTCGAACAATGCGTTGTAGAACACCGCACTGTTCGGCTTGCTGGCGGTGCTGGATTGTGCATCCAGGAAGTTTTGCGGTGCTGGCTCCGTGCCCTTCAGCTTGGCGTAATAGCGTTTTTCGGCATCGCCGAGAATGGTGAAATACACCTCTTGCCCGGGGGTGATATGAATCACGTCGGCCTCGGAGACCTGTGCCTTGACAGTCATGGTGTCCAGATCCGCCAATTTGAGAATCACCGGTGTCAGCTGGCTGGCGATCACAGTCTGGCCTTCCTGCGTCACGATACCCACCACATCACCGCTGATCGGCGCGACGATACGGGTATAGCCCAGGTTGATCCTGGCGGTCTCGATCTGAATTCTTGCGTCGCGCACCTGTGCCTCCAGCGACCGCAGGTTGGCACTCCGGACCTCGAAATCCGATTGCGCCGTATCGAAGTCCTTTTGCGAGATTGCGTCATCCGCACGTAATTGCTTGTAGCGTTGGTAAATGGCTTTGGCGTCCTTGAGCTGCGCCACAGCCGCGTCTTTTTGGGCGATCAGGTTCTGTTCGTTGACCTGCGACTGGCGCAGGGTGTTCTGCAGCACCACGGGATCGATTTCCGCCAGCCACTGACCTTGTTTGACCTTGTCGCCCAGATTGACCTTCAGGGACTTGAGCTGGCCCGAGACCTGCGAGCCGACGTCAACCTGCTTGATGCCTTGCAGCACACCGCTGGCCAGCACCGAGTTTTCGATGTCGGTGCGTTCGACCTTGGCGGTCAGGTACTCCGGAGCCTTTTCCGGAGACTGGACGCTGTAGGCAATACCCGCTGCCAGAACCAGCAGCACGACAACGATGAGCACTTTGCGAAACTTCAACTTTTTCATAGAAAGCCACGAATGTGTTGAGAATTGACCCGGCGATGGACCGCCGGGCTTGAAGAAACGGCGTTATTGGCGGGGTAGCCACCAGTTCGCCAGATGCTGTACATGCTGCGCCTTGAGAATGGTGAAATGGTTGCCCGGCCCACGCCAGACAGTGAGATCCGGAGCACACTGGCGCCAGCCGCTGACCATCGCCTGCTGTTCGCGCTGATTGCCCGCCGCATCCAGCACTGGGTCATCGGCCAGCACCAGACGCACCGGCCCGGAGTAGATCTGCGACGGTTGATAACGTGTGCGCAACGCCGTACCGAAAGCCCGCGCAGGCCCGCGCATCGCGTCCGGCGAAGAACGCTGCGGCAACATCCCTGCCCGCACCATCCCGGCATGCAACAAGCGCATCTGACCGACATCGTCCTGGGTCCGGAAGGCCGCACGATCGATGCCCAGCGACTTGCCCGCAGCCAGTTCCATGGTCTCGATCAAACGTTCCAGTACGCCTATCGCGGTGTAAGGTTTGCCCACCACGCCGTTGCCGCCCGGTGACTCACTGTCGATCAGCGTCAGCGAAGCCACTTCGCGGCCACGTGCCGTCAGGCGCTGGGCCATTTCAAAGGCCACCCAGCCGCCGAACGAATGACCGAGCAGATGCACCGGCCCCTCGGGGTGAGTGCTGTCGAGTGCTTGCAGATACGCTTCGGCAGCGGTTTCCACCAGACTGTAAGGCACCGTGCGGCCATCCAGCCCGCGCGGTTGCAGCCCGTGGATCGGCCAGTGCGGGCCCAGTGCCTCGGCCAGGCCGATGAAACCGGTCACACTGTCCCCTGCCCCCGGGACACAGAACACGGGCGCATGATCGCGGCGTCCGCCCTGAATCGTCAGCAACGGCCGGTGGGCGTTGTCAGCCCCCCGTGGCCGATCGGGCAGATCAGTCAACGCCTGGCTGATCGCCTGACCCAGGCCCTCGATATGTGGCGGCTTCATCATGCTCAAGTGATCGCCCGCGACCTTGATACTGCGCAACTGACTGACGGGCAGTACGCTATCCCAACCCAGGTAACCGCTGTGTTTCTGCGAGTTGGGTTCCCACTCACTGGCAGTGAACAGGTGCAGCGGCACGCTGTTGGGGTAAACCGTGTAATTGGCCTGCGCATGACCGTGAGCCACCTCTCGGTCGAGGTACTGGCAAAGACCCTCGTTCGTGTAGATGTCCAGCTCCGGCGGCAGCGCACCCTGCTCACGGCAGTGCTGCAGGAGCCCGGCGAAATCAAAGGCCTGCCGGTTTGCACGCACTCGCTCCAGGGCTTCCAGAGCCTGCGCGCATTCGCCTCGGGCTTTCCAGAACTGCTCGCAGTGTTCCAGCAGGTGCTGACGGTGGGCGGTCTGCAGGTCCCAACGCTCGCGACCCTGATCCACCAGGCGCGGCATGTAGGTGTCGAGCATGCCGATAAACTCCACCTCCTCGTCCATGCCCTCCAGCTGGATGGCGATTTCGTAGGCCAGAAGCCCTCCGAACGACCAGCCCGCCAGGCGATAAGGTCCGTGCGGCTGCACGCTGCGCATCGCACCCAACAAGCGCGTTGCCAGGCATTCCATGGTCAGCAACTGTTCCTGACCGAGCGGGATGCCGCTCAACCCGTAGACCGGAATGTCGCTGTCGATGTGTACCGCCAGCGCCGCGAAGTGCACATCCTGGCCGGTGAACTCGTGCACCAGGAACAGCGGACGCTGGTTGCCGGTGGTGCGCACCGGCACCAGTTGCTCATGAAGCTGCGCTGCAACCTCTTCGCTGCGGCTGCCCAGCAGGCTGGCCAGGGCCGCCACGCTGGCGTGCTGGAAAACGTCGGCCAGAGACACCGGCAAGCCACTCTGTACCAGTTGGTTGACCAGTCGTACCGCCATCAGCGAGTGACCGCCGAGATTGAAGAAGCTGTCATGACGTCCCACCTGTTGCAATTCAAGTACTTCCGCCCAGGCTTTCGCCAGACGAATCTCCAACTCCCCTGCCGGGGCTTCAAACGTTCGGCTCACGAACTGATCCGCTGTCGGCGTTGGCAGTGCCTGGACATCCACCTTGCCATTGAGCGTCAGCGGCAAGTCTGGCAGGCAGATGAATACGCTCGGGACCATGTATTCCGGCAAGCTGGCGCTCAGTTGTGCACGCAGAGCCTCCGGCTCGGGTGCTTCAACGTCAGCGTGCACGGTGTAGTAAGCCACCAGACGCGTGTCGCCCGGGCTGTCTTCGCGGGCCACTACCACGGAGTTGCGCACGCCATCGCACCCATGCAGGCTGCTTTCGACTTCCCCGAGCTCCACACGGAAGCCGCGGACCTTCACCTGGCCATCATTGCGCGCCAGGTATTCGAGGTTGCCGTCCGGCAACCAGCGCGCCAGGTCGCCGGTGCGATAGAGACGCGCGCCCGCCTGCTGACTGAACGGATCGTCGCTGAAGCGTTCGGCGGTCAGTTCCGGGCGATTCAGGTAGCCAAGCGCGACCCCGACCCCGCCGATGTAGATCTCGCCGACGCTGCCCATCGGCACCGGCTCGCCGCACGCGTCGAGCAGATAGATGCGCACGTTGGCGTTGGGTTTGCCGATCGGCAGGCTCAGGGTTCCCGGCTGCACATCAAACACTTCGTAACGAGTGGCGCACGTGGTGCCCTCGGTCGGGCCGTAGCCGTTGAACAGGCGTACTTGAGACGAGTGCTCCCGTACCCGGCGGAACGACGCCGGATCCGCCCGTTCGCCACCGCACTCCAGCATGCGCAAGCCTGCCAAAGCTTCGGGAATCAACCCGGCATACAGATTGAACAACGCGGTCGAACTGAACATCACCGTCACCGCATGGCGTTTGAGCAAGGCCGCAAAGGCCGCCGGCTCAAGCAACACGGAAGGCTCGACGATTATCGACTGGCCGCCATTGAGCAAGGCACCCCAGATCTCCGGGCTACTGGCGTCGAACGCCGGGTTGGAAGAAAACGCCACGCGGTCATCGGTACGGAAATCGTAGTTGTCCCGCACCAGCCGCACAATGCCGTTGTGGGTCACGATCACGCCCTTGGGCAGGCCGGTGGAGCCGGAGGTGTAGATGATGCACGCCGGGGTCTCGCCTGCAGCTTCATCTGCAAGCACGACTGGCCCTTGGCTCAACGCTGATAGATCCAGGGTGTCCAGATCGAGTCTCTGTGTCAGGTCAGGTGCCGTCAGTTCGCTGCGGGTCAGCAACAGGGTTGCTTCGCTGTCCTCGAGCATGAAGCGCAGACGCTCTTCGGGAGCCAGGCGATCCAGCGCCAGGTAAGCCGCGCCGCACTTGAGCGTGGCCAGCATACTGGTCAACAGTTCCACCGAACGATCCAGCAGGATCGCCACTCGGGTTCCCGCGTGCACGCCGTGTTGGCGTAAGTGCTGAGCCAGGGCGTTGGCGCGGCTGTCGAGTTCGGCGTAGGTCAGCGTCTGCTCACCCTGGCGGGCCGCAAGCGCCTGAGGTCGAGACGCTGCATGCGCCTCGAAAAGGCGATGCATCAACTGACCCTCAGAGTAAGCGCGGTCGGTTGCATTAAGACCGGTCAACAGATGCTGACGCTCGACTGCATCCACCAATGGAACGTGTTCCAGTATGTGTTGTTCATTGGCGACCATAGCTTCCAGCAGGCGCTGGAAATAGCCCAGGTAACGGTCCATGGTGCTTTCGTCGAACAGCGCCGTGGCGTATTCCAGCGTGCCGATCAACTGATCGCCGACCTCGGTCATGTCCAGCACCAGATCGAACTTGGCCGTGTGGTCGTTTACCGCTACGCCTTGCAGGTTCATGCTGCCGAGCGACAGGTCGGACGTTTCGTTGTTCTGCCAGGACAGCATGGCCTGGAAGATCGGGCTGTGGGACAGGCTGCGTTGCGGACGAACCACCTCGACCACTTGTTCGAACGGCAGGTCCTGATGGGTCTGCGCTGCCAGCGTCTGACGCTTGACCTGCTGCATCAACGCTTCGACGCTGGGTGCGCCGGACAGATCGACGCGTATCGCCAGGGTATTGACGAAGAACCCGATCAGGTCCTCCACTTCGGCACGCAGGCGGTTGGCCACCGGTGTACCGATCACCACATCGTCCTGGCCGGCCAGACGCCCCAGCAGCGAGGCCCATGCGACCATTACGGTCATGAACAGGGTGCTGCCATGTCGCTGGCTCAGGCCCTTGAGGCCGCTGGTCAGCTCTGCATCAAGCACCAGGCCGCGAACGTTGCCGCTGTAGTCCTGTTGTGCCGGGCGTGGCCGGTCGGTCGGCAAGGTCAGCAAGGCTGGCGCGCCACCCAGGGTCTGCTGCCAGTACTGACGCTGTTGCTGCAGCACTTCGCCGCTCAGCCAGTTGCGCTGCCACACGGCATAGTCGGCGTATTGCACCGGCAAAGCGGGCAACGGATCCTCGGCACCGGCACTGAACGCCGCATAGAGCGCACTCAGCTCGCGGGTCAGCACATCCGTGGACCAGCCGTCGGAGACGATATGGTGCATCGTCACCAGCAACACATGATCGTCCTCGGCCATGCGCACCAGGTGTCCCCGTACCAGCGGACCGTTGAGCAGATCGAAGCCCTCGTTGGCCTCTGCAGCGGTGATGGCGAGCAGTTGCTGTTCAGCATCCGCCTGCCCGGTCAACACGTGCAGTTGCAGGCTGAAACCGATATCGGCAGGAGCGATGCGCTGCACCGGATCCTGGTCCTGCTCTTGCACAAAGGTCGTACGCAGCACTTCGTGGCGGGCGACGATACGGTCCAGCGCTCGCTCCAGCGCAGGGTTATCCAGAGTGCCACGCAGACGCAGCCCTGCCGGAATATGGTAAGCCGCGCTGCCGCCTTCCAGCTGCGCGAGGAACCACAGACGCTGCTGAGCAAACGACAGCGGCAAGGCCTGATCACGGGACACCGGCACGATAGGCGGCTGGCTGCTGCCTTTGGCGTCGGCGAGTATGCGTGCCATGGCGGCCAGTTCCGGCTGGGCAAAGATATCCGCCAGGCCCAGCTCGACGCTCAACTGCTGGCGCACCTGGGAAATCAGACGCATCGCCAGCAGCGAGTGCCCGCCCAGTTCAAAGAACTGGTCGTGACGGCCCACCTGTTCCAGATCGAGCAGGTCCTGCCAGATCTGCGCCAGCGCCAGCTCTGTGGCCCCTTGCGGCGCCACGTGTTCGCGGCTGGCAAAGGCATCGGCTTGCGGAGCCGGCAACGCCTTGCGGTCGAGCTTGCGGTTCGGCGTCAACGGCAGTGCATCAAGCAGCACAAACGCGCTCGGCAGCATGTACTCGGCCAGTTGCGGTGCCAGTTCGGCGCGCAGGCTGGCGGCATCCAGGTTCGCTTGTGGCTGTGCAATCACGTAGGCCACAAGACGTTTTTCACCAGGAGTGTCTTCCCGAGCGATCACCACCGCTTCCTTGACCCCGGCGCAATTGCCCAGGCGGGCTTCGATTTCGCCCAGTTCGATACGGAAACCGCGCACCTTGACCTGGAAATCGTTACGCCCCAGATATTCAATGCGGCCGTCAGCCATGTAGCGTGCCAAATCGCCGGTTTTGTACATCCTGGCATCAGGGCTGCTGCTGAACGGATCCGCGAGGAAACGCTCGGCGTTGACCTCGGCAAGGTTCAGGTAGCCGCGTGCCACGCCATCGCCACCGATGAAGATCTCACCAGCCACGCCATAGGGCACGGGCTGCTGATGGGCATCAAGCAGGTAGATGCGGGTGTTGGCCATCGGTTTGCCGATGGTCGCGTTGCCACTGCCTTCGCTGCCGGCCACAGCATCATGGCTGACATAAGCCGCGGTGCAAGAAACGGTTGCCTCGGTCGGACCATAGGTGTTGATCAGGCGAGTATGCGCCGGGCGCACCTCGTCCCAGAGCTTGAGCTTCTGCGCCGACAGCGCATCGCCCGTGACGTTGATCAGGCGCACCTCGGCCAAGCGTTGTTCGGCAGCCTGAGGCTGGTTGTGCCACTCGGCCACCAGCGTGTGCCAGTGCGCGGCGGTCAAGTGCAGGACCGTCGGATGAATGCCGTGAGTTTCAAGACCTTCGTTGCCGAATATCTCGCGGCTCGGAGCCAGGGTGGAACCCGCCAGCAAGGCCGGGAAGATTTCCTCCACCGACAGGTCGAAGTTCAGGGTGTTCTGTTGCAGCACGGTGTCGGTTGGCGCCAGGCCAAAAAGCCGCGCCGCATCGACGCTGTAGTTGACCAGGCCGCGATGTTCGATCATCACGCCCTTCGGATTGCCCGTGGAGCCCGAGGTGTAGAT
>NZ_LKGW01000132.1:0-13123 GCF_001467335.1 Pseudomonas sp. ICMP 10191 | reverse complement strand
CGTTGGTTACATCTTTGATTTCTCGCGGAGTAACTTGGGTTGCTGATAATCTGTTGACTTCAGCCTGACACCACAAGCACCCACACGAATTGCTTGATTCAGTTGTTAAAGAGCGATGGGTTAAGATCTTTCGTCTCAACCGAGGCGCGCATTCTACAGCGTCCTCTGTATCTGTCAAGCGGTTATTTCAAGAAGTTTTCAAAGTTTCCTTTGCAACTTCAACCACTTGCGCTGCGATCAACTCTGGAGATGCTCATCAGCGGGAGGCGAATTCTACAGCGTTACAACCGCGTGTCAAACTCTTTTTTCTCACCGCTGTCGATCAATTCAGACCCGACCTACTTCCTCGCTGACTCTTCACTCCAAAACCTTGCAAACTATTGATCTACAAGGCTTTTTCGTTTCCGTCTGCGCCGGAAGTGGGGCGAATTATAGACACCTCACAGAGGGCGTCAACCGTTATTTTGAACTTTTACCGATCTGGCCTTCGCAGCGCCGCCCAGACGCGGGATTCGCCGAGCAAACACGGGAATCCGCAGCAACAACAGGAATGCACCTATCCCCGCATACAGCGCCCACTCTTTAAGGTCGGCCCGGACAATCCAGAACATATGCAGCAAACCCAGTCCCAGAATCACGTAGATGATCCGGTGCAGCTTTTTCCAGCGTGCCCCAAGACGACGCTGACTATAGCGGTTGGATGTCACCGCCAGCGCAAGCAGCCCCAGGAACGCCAGCGCACCGACGATGATATAAGGACGCTTGACCAGTTCGACACCCAACTGCCCCCAATCCAGCCCCAGAATGAACAGCGCGTACATTGTCAGGTGCAGCAGCGCATACGCAAAACACCATAGGCCCAGCTGGCGACGCACCACGATCCACCCCGACCAACCGGTCAGACGCTGCAACGGCGTCATGGCGAGTGTGATCAGCAGCATGACCAACGTCGCCACTCCGAAGTTCTCCACAAGGACCTTGCCGGGATCAGGCCCGAGCGCAAAGATCCATGCCTGGTACAACCACCACATAGGGGCAATGCAAGCGGCAAGAAATACAGCCAGACGCAAAAACGGATATCGCATCAATAGTCCTTCCGCAAATCCATGCCGGCATACAAGGAACCCACCTCTTCCTCATAGCCATTGAACATCTTCGTATCGCGCAGATTCGGACTGAACAGGCCGCTCGGCAAGCGACGCTCACGGGCTTGTGTCCAGCGCGGATGATCGACAGTCGGGTTGACGTTGGCATAGAAGCCATACTCGTTTGCCGCAATGCTTTGCCAGGTGGTCTTCGGCTGCTCACTGACCAGGCTGATACGCACGATGGACTTCACACTCTTGAAACCATATTTCCATGGCACCACCAGACGTAACGGTGCGCCATTCTGGTTAGGCAGCTCCCGCCCGTACATGCCCACCGCCAGAATCGCCAGAGGGTTCATCGCCTCGTCCAGACGCAGCCCTTCTACATAAGGCCAGTCGATCAGGGCAAAGTCCGAGCGCTGGCCCGGCATGGACTTGGCGTCTTCCAGCGTTTCAAAACGAATGTATTTGGCTTTGGAAGTCGGCTCTACCTGCTTGAGTAACGCAGAGATCGGAAAACCAATCCACGGAATGACCATTGACCAGGCTTCGACGCAGCGCAACCGGTAGATCCGCTCTTCCAACTGATAAGGCTTCATGAAGTCTTCGAGTGCATAACGACCAGGCTTGCCGACTTCACCATCGATCACGACACTCCAGGGCTCGGTCTGCAGAGAGCCGGCATTCTTGGCAGGATCGCCCTTGTCAGTACCGAACTCATAGAAGTTGTTGTAATGGGTCGCGTCCTTGAACGGCGTGATCGCCTCGTCCTTGACGTTGACCGCCTGCCACTTCGTGGAGGGCAGTTTGTCCGCGAACCAGCCCGGCGCTTTACCAGGCTCTACATCGGCATACCGCGATGCATCGGCTGCACCAGCCCAGCGCGGCATTGCTGTGACGGCGAGCCCCGCAAGCGAGCTGGCGAGCAATGTGCGTCGCGAGAGATAAATGGATTCAGGCGTGACGTCCGACTCTTTGGAGTCGGACGCAGAAGGAAGCTTGATTAGCATGATGACTCCGCAGGCCAGGGAACTGATGCACCTATAGACTACGGAGTATGGTGGAAATTAGATCTTTGACTAGGCCTTGCGGCGACGTAGCAGATACTGAATGGGGCCAGAAAGAGCGTACGCGAGGAATATCAGCAGCAAAATGCGCGGCGGGTCGCTGAATACGACAGCAAACACCAGGACCACCGCCAGAATCGCAACAAAAGGCACCCGCCCCTTCAAGTCCAGCTCCTTGAAGCTGTTGTACTTGATGTTACTGACCATCAGCATACCGGCGGCGGCGACCAGCAACGCGACGAGAAACGACAGCTTGGAGCCCTGAATCCCGAAATCGCTGAATGCCCAGACCGTGCCGGCCACCACACCTGCCGCTGCCGGACTGGCCAGGCCGATGAAGTAGCGCTTGTCAGCCTTGCCGACCTGAGTATTGAAGCGCGCCAGACGCAATGCAGCACCGGCTACATAGATGAAGGCAACCATCCAGCCGACCTTGCCCATGTCGCCCAATGCCCAGCCGAATGCCAGCAACGCCGGTGCCACACCGAAGGCAACCATGTCGGACAGCGAGTCGTACTCGGCGCCAAACGCACTTTGCGTGTTGGTCATGCGCGCAACACGACCATCCAGCCCGTCGAGCACCATGGCCACGAAGATCGCAATCGCAGCGAAGGCGAAATACTTGCTTGCCCCGGCAAAATCACCGGCGCTCATGGCGCTTTGCGCACTCATGGAGCTGATGATGGAGTAGAAACCCGCGAACAGATTCGCCGTGGTAAACAGGTTGGGAAGCAGATAGATACCCCGATGCCGGACCTGTCGGCCGTCGGCGTCATGGCCATCTTCCACGTGTTCATCGATAGGTAGCAGACTTTCAGCGTCAGAGGCCTTGATGGGCTCTTCAGGACGTTCGCTCATGGAGATTACCTTGCAGCGGTATGAAAAGGTTCGACACAGGTCTGCGGCGAGGGTTCGCCTGCAAACGATGCAGCTTTATACCAGAGCCTGACCCATAACGAAAAAGCGCGACCGATGGGTCGCGNAGTCCGGCGGTGAGCCGGAAAAGCTTAGTTCTTGTCTTTGTCGACGATTTTGTTCGCCGCGATCCAAGGCATCATCGAGCGCAGTTTTTCACCGATGATTTCGATGCCGTGCGCAGCGTTGTTACGACGCTTGGCAGTCATCGACGGGTAGCCGGTGGCGCCTTCGCTGATGAACATCTTCGCGTATTCGCCGTCCTGAATACGCTTCAGAGCGTTGCGCATGGCCTGACGGGATTCGGCGTTGATGACTTCAGGGCCAGTGACGTATTCGCCGTATTCGGCGTTGTTGGAGATCGAGTAGTTCATGTTGGCGATACCGCCTTCGTACATGAGGTCAACGATCAGCTTCAGTTCGTGCAGGCACTCGAAGTAAGCCATTTCCGGCGCGTAGCCAGCTTCAACCAGCGTTTCGAAACCAGCCTTGACCAGCTCGACAGTACCGCCGCACAGAACAGCCTGCTCGCCGAACAGATCGGTTTCAGTCTCGTCCTTGAAAGTGGTTTCGATAATGCCGGTACGGCCGCCGCCAACGCCCGAAGCGTAGGACAGGGCAACGTTTTTGGCGTTGCCGGAAGCATCCTGATAAACCGCGATCAGGTCAGGGATACCGCCGCCCTTGACGAACTCGGTACGCACGGTGTGGCCGGGAGCCTTCGGCGCGATCATGATCACGTCGAGGTCAGCGCGCGGCACGACCTGATTGTAGTGAATCGCGAAGCCGTGGGAGAACGCCAGTGTTGCGCCCTTTTTCAGGTTCGGCTCGACTTCGTTCTTGTACAGCTGGGACTGGAACTCGTCCGGGGTCAGGATCATGACCAGGTCGGCGGCGGCAACGGCAGAAGCGACGTCGGTCACTTTCAGGCCATGCGCCTCGGCCTTGGCGACAGTGGCCGAACCTTTACGCAGGCCGACAGTGACATCAACGCCGGAGTCTTTCAGGTTGCACGCCTGGGCGTGACCTTGCGAACCGTAACCGATGATGGCGACTTTCTTGCCCTGGATGATCGAAAGGTCACAGTCTTTGTCGTAGAAAACTTTCATGGAAATCCCCTGTTATCTTGGCCACGCAGGCCATTTGCTTAATTGATTTAAATGCTCAGCACTTTGTCGCCACGGGCAATGCCCGTTACGCCACTGCGTACTGTTTCCAGGATAGCGGCGGTGCCGATGGCCTGAATGAAGCTGTCCAGTTTGTCGCTCGTGCCGCTCAGCTGCACGGTGTAAACGCTGGCGGTCACGTCGACGATCTGCCCGCGGAAGATATCCGTGGTGCGCTTGATCTCGGCACGCTGCGCGCCAGTGGCCTTGACCTTGACCAGCATCAGTTCGCGCTCGATGTGAGCGCTTTCCGACAGGTCGACCAGCTTGACCACTTCGATGAGCTTGTTGAGGTTCTTGGTGATCTGCTCGATCACCTCATCATGACCTACGGTGGTGAGCGTCAGACGCGACAGGGTCGGGTCTTCGGTCGGCGCAACCGTCAGGCTTTCGATGTTGTAATTACGCTGGGAGAACAGACCGACGACGCGCGAAAGTGCACCCGGTTCGTTTTCCAGCAGCAGGGAAATGATATGGCGCATGATTATGTCCGCTCCGTCTTGCTCAACCACATATCGCGCATGGAGCCGTCCTTGATTTGCATCGGATAGACGTGCTCGGTCACATCGACCTGAATGTCCATGAACACCAGCCGGTCAGTCATGGCAAAGGCTTCTTCCATCTTCGGCTTCAGATCCTTCAGGTCAGTGATACGCATGCCGACGTGGCCATAGGCCTCGACCAGCTTGACGAAATCAGGCAGCGACTCCATGTAGGAGTGCGAGTGACGCGCGCCGTAGCTCATGTCCTGCCACTGGCGGACCATGCCCAGCACACCGTTGTTGAGCAGAATGATCTTCACCGGCAGGCCGTACTGCAGGCAGGTCGACAGTTCCTGGATGTTCATCTGGATACTGCCTTCACCGGTCACACAGGCAACGTGCGCATCGGGGAAGCTCAGCTTGACGCCCATAGCAGCCGGGAAGCCAAAGCCCATGGTGCCCAGACCGCCGGAGTTGATCCAGCGGTTCGGCTTGTTGAAGCGGTAGTACTGCGCAGCGAACATCTGATGCTGGCCGACGTCCGAGGTGACATAAGCGTCGCCCTTGGTGACTTCGCACAGCGTTTCGATAACGGCCTGCGGCTTGATGACCGTGCCATCGCCACGGTTGTACGGGAACAGATCACCCGTACCGCGCCACTCGTCAATCTGCTTCCACCACGCGGCAACGGATGCCTTGTCGGGTGTCTCGCCGATCTCTTTCAAGGTGGCGACCATTTCGGTCAGCACGCTTTCGACAGGACCGACGATAGGCACGTCGGCCTTGATGGTCTTGGAGATCGAAGCCGGGTCGATATCAATGTGGATAATCTTGGCGTTCGGGCAGAACTTGCTGGCGCCGTTGATCACACGGTCATCGAAACGCGCGCCGACGGCCAGGATCACATCGGTGTGGTGCATCGCGAGGTTGGCGGTGTAGCTGCCATGCATCCCGAGCATGCCGACGAACTGACGATCCGTGCCCGGATAGCAGCCAAGCCCCATCAGGGTATTGGTTACCGGTGCATCGAGCAGTTGCGCCAGTTCGGTCAGTTGCGCCGAAGCATTGCCCATGATCACTCCGCCACCGGCGTAGACGATCGGGCGCTTGGCCGCCAGCAGCATCTCGACAGCCTTGCGGATCTGACCGGAATGGCCACGAACCGCCGGGCTGTAGGAACGCAGCTTGGCTTTTTTCGGAAAGACGTATTCGAATTTTTCGGCCGGGTTGGTCATGTCCTTCGGAATATCGACGACCACCGGGCCTGGACGACCGGACTGTGCCAGGTAGAACGCCTTCTTCAGGACTTCCGGGATTTCCGACGGGTGCTTGATCATGAAGCTGTGCTTCACGATAGGCCGGGAGATACCGATCATGTCGGTCTCCTGGAACGCATCGGTGCCCACCAGCGTACTGGCTACCTGACCGGACAGGACCACCATCGGAATGGAGTCCATGTACGCCGTGGCGATACCGGTAATGGCATTGGTTGCACCAGGACCCGAAGTCACCAGCACCACGCCCGCCTTGCCGGTCGCCCGCGCATAGCCATCGGCCATGTGCGTGGCAGCCTGCTCGTGGCGAACAAGGATGTGGCTCACCGCCGGTTCTTTGAACAGGGCATCGTAGACATGCAGGAGGGCACCACCGGGGTACCCATAGATATGCTCAACGCCTTCGTCACGCAAAAAGCGGACGACCATTTCAGCGCCAGATAAAAGCTCCACGTTGTTCACCTCTAAAACGCCAGAATACCGCCCACTCCGGGACGGGTCTTAATAGGTTTACTGCCAGCAGAGCATGAGCGACGGTGGTCGCCGACTACGTCAGCACTGACTGAGCAAGTATTGGGAGGTCCCTGAGTGTTGCGGAACATTCCCACCCAGCGCGAGGTAACGCGTTGCGGGTGTTACAGGTCGGCGCGGGTGTGCGCCTCATGATCTACCGAGAGGGTCTGCTTCTGGCAGTCCTTCTACAGCGAACTTTGGATTGTTGTGATTCCCCCCCTTCAAGTCAAGCGATCCGTGCGCTTTCTTGACACCCGACGAGTGAAATCGCACCGTTTCGGACTGAAATGCACTGTTATGGTAGCTTTCTGCATGCACAGACTTTCAAGGACCCGACATGCACTGGATGATTCTCGCCGCTGCGCTGGCCATCAGCGCAACCAGCCAGGCCGCTTCAATCTATAAGTGGGTGGATGCCCAGGGTGTGACGCACTTCGATGCCCAGCCGCCTACTGGTCAGCAGGTACAGGAAATCAATGTGCAGACACCGCCACCTGCCGCCGCGCCGGGCATGCCAGCGGACGACGGGGCTGCGCAGCAACGCGAGATTGACCAGAAAGTCAAAAGCCAGGTGAAGGCTCAGGAAGCCAAGCGCGCGGAAAGTTGCGAGACCTTGCGCACCAATCTCGCGCAGTTGCAGAACAATCCGCGCGTGCGTGAGCAGGTGGGAGGGGAATCGAGGCGCCTTACGGATGAGAACCGCAAGACGCGTATCGAAGAAACCAACAGGGCTATCAGCGAATACTGCCGATAGAAGCGCGCCGATCAGCGCGCTGCTGTAATCAGCTGGTCGAACCGCGCCAGATGCGCTTGCAGTTGCCGGGTTTCAGTCATGCACCCGGCATAGACCATCTCGGCCATTTCCAGAATGCCGGAAGCATTGGGCAATGGCAGGTCGCGTTCAAGGATGACCTTCATCCGCGGCAGGAAAATCCATTGCAGCCACTGGGCGAACTCCAGAGTATCGACGCTGAACGGTTCCTGACTGGCGAGCGCCTGCTCGCTGGGCGGTGTCGTATCCCACCAGCCCAGCAAGCGCAACTCGCGCTCTATCAACAACAGTTGCTCGGCAACCTCAGGCAAACGTCCGTCCATCAGCGAGCCTTTTGACGAGCCAGGGCGGCACCGGCCGCATCACCCTGCTTTTCGCGTGACTGAGCGATCAATCCCCACAGGCTGGCCTGAAGGCTGGTGCGTCCGTTGGCGTAAGTCAGACCACGACGTGCCAGTTGCTCGGCCTGGGCCGCATCACCCTGAGCCAGACGAACCTGAGCCAGACGATAGAGCACTTGCGGCTCACGCGGTGCAACCCGCTGCGCACGCTCGAGACTGGACGACGCGCCATTGAGATCGCCGCTGCTCTGCTGTTGCTGCGCGGTGGTCAGCAATGCCAGTACAGGACCATCAAGCTGTTCGTCCTCCGACAGACCGCCACCGCTGGACGGGATTCCGGTCGGGGCAGAGGCAGCCGGCATGCTGTAACTGTTATTCGCAGGAGCCTGACTGACCGGGGCCTGATTGACCGGGGCGGCATCGACAGGCGGAGTGTTGACACTGAACGGCGCCTGAGTGGCTGGCGCAGAGAAACTCTGCCCGGCATCAGCACCACCCGCACCCGGCACCATCACTACGACGCCCGAGTCCTGCGGTACGGCTTGCGGCTGCTGTTGCACCGGCGCGGTGTTGGTGCGGTAAGTACCGTTACGCGAAGCTGCCGCACGTTCGCCGTTGGACACCTTGGAGCTCGAATCCACGACCGGAATCGAGCCGCGTTCCACACTGGCGCAGCCGTTCAGCAAGGCCAGTGCCGTTAAAGCTGGAATCCACCATTTATTCACTTCAAAACCTCGATTGCCTAGTTCAACCAACCCTTGACCCAGTCCATCACCTCAGTGGCAGGTGCCGGAGCGCCGCCGCATGTCGCGCCGGGCTGGGGCTCACTGCCGCGAATATACGGCATCTGCACGGCATTCGGGCAGCTTGCATCCGAACCCTGACCGGTCTGTGCATCGACCCACGCCTGAACGACGTTGTCCGGCATCGCCATGTCCAGCGGCAGCGGACCGGCCTTGCGCATGAAACTGGTCCAGACCTGCAGGGCACCGGTAGCACCGGTAAACGGTGTCTTGCCGTTGTCATCGCGGCCCATCCACACCACGGCCAGCAGGTCCTGACTGAACCCGGCAAACCAGCTATCGCGAGAGTCGTTACTGGTGCCGGTCTTGCCTGCCAGATTCAACGAGCTCGGCAACACGTTGTAAACAGATTTGCCCGTACCTTCGCGCATCACCCGCTGCATCGCATTCTGCACCAGGTATATGGCACCCGGATCGAAGCGCTGTTCAATCTGGAACGGATAACGTTTGAGCGGCTCGCCTTCAGCGGTGAGCACACTGCGAATACCGCGCATCGGCGTATTGAACCCACCGCTGGCAATGGTCTGATACATGGTGGCCACTTCCATCGGACTCAAGCCACCCGCACCCAGCAGCATCGACGGATAGGCAGGCCATTCGCGCGTCACACCCAGCTTGGCGAGGGTCTTGAACACGTTTGGAATGCCCAGCTCAAGACCCAGCTTGGCGGTCGAAAGGTTGTACGAATGCGCCAGCCCCTGATACAGAAAGATATTGCCGTGTGACTTGCGATCGTAGTTCTGTGGTTTCCAGATCTGGCCATCGGCGCCTTTGACCTGAAACAGTTCGTCGGCGATCCAGCTGGTCAATGTGTACTGGCTTGGCCGTTCGAGTGCCGTCAGGTAGATAGCCGGCTTGACCAGCGAGCCGATCGGCCGTACCGCGTCGATCGCCCGATTGAAGCCCGAGAACCCGGCCTCACGCCCGCCGATCAACGCCTGTACTTCGCCGGTTTCAGGGTTGGTGACGACCATGGCCGACTCCACCTCGTCAGAGCCCTTGCGCCCGGCGAGCTTCTTGAATGTATCGTCCATGGCAGCCTGGGACTTCATCTGCAGGATCGGATCGAAGCTGGTAAAGATCCGCAACCCTTCTTCGGTCAAGTCTTCGTCACGATAGTCTTCGCGCAGCTGACGCTTGACCAGATCGAGGAACGCCGGAAACGAGCTGTCGGCGAGGGTCCCGGTCTTGGTCACACCCAGTGGCATTTTCTTCGCAGCGGCAACCACTTCCGGAGTAGCGACGCCCTGCTGCTCGAACAGGTCGAGCACCAGATTGCGACGCTCCAGAGCACGCTCCGGATTGCGACGCGGGTTGTAGAAGGAAGGCCCTTTGACCAGACCGACCAGCATCGCCACCTGATGGATTTTCAGTTCGGAGAGCGGCTGGCTGAAGAAATACTGGCTGGCCAGACCGAAACCGTGAACGGCACGCTGGCCGTCCTGCCCGACGAACACTTCGTTGAGATAGGCCTCGAGGATTTCCTGCTTGCTGTAATGGATCTCCAGCAGAACGGCCATCATGGCTTCGGTCAGCTTACGGGTGAGGCTGCGCTCGTTGGTCAGGTAGAAGTTCTTGACCAACTGCTGGGTCAGCGTGCTGCCGCCCTGGCGCATCTGCCCCTGTGAGGTATTGACCCAGATCGCCCGGGCAATGGACTTGGGCGACACGCCGAAGTGGTGATAGAAATCCCGGTCCTCGACCGCTACCAGCCCGTCGAGCAGATAGGGCGGCGCCTGATCCAGCTTGATCAGGATCCGGTCTTCCAGATTCTTCGGGTAAAGACCGCCGATCAGCAAGGGTTCAAGCCGCGCCACCGCAAGCTTGGCTCCATTGCCCGACGACAGGTCGGCTACGTAGTCACCGGAAAAGCGCACGCGAACCTGCTGCGCTGCGTCAGTGCCTTCGTAGAACTGGAAACCACGTGTGTTGAGGTCGACGGTATTGCCGTTCACCGCTGCGGCGCCGGGCCCGTTCGCCACGCTTTCGCGGCGATAGCCCAGGGCGTCCAGCTCGATGAGAAAGTCATCGCGGCTCAGCTTCTGTCCGACGAAAAGTTCCAGCGGCCGTGCATAGACCTTGGCCGGGATGGTCCAGCGCTTGCCGGAGAATTTTTCCTGGACGATGGCATCCAGGTAAATGGCCAGGCCGCCCAGCAGAACCAGGCCGACAATACCAAGCTTCAGCGCCCAGCCCAGCCACTTGTTAAGGCTGCGGGGAGGTTGTTTTTTTGCAGAACGAGAGGTGCGGGATCGAGTCATGGGCGCGGATTATACGCACTTTACCGAGGATCGACAGACGCCCGAGTCAGCGGTTTGCAGCCTCGCGCCAAGCGGCCATAATGGCGGCATCGTGTACTTACATTTTGAACACATTCCTGAAGGATCGACCGTGAGCCAGTCTTTGATTGCTGCCCTGCAGAACCCTGCCCTCTTCCCCCATCCGGTGGAGAGTTTCCAGGTCATTGAAACGCACATTTCCTGGGTGCTGCTGACGGGTCCATACGCCTACAAATTCAAAAAACCGATGAACTTCGGCTTTCTGGACTTCACCACGCTGGCCCTGCGCAAGCATTTCTGTGAGGAAGAGTTGCGCCTGAATCAGCGCCTGACCGACGACCTCTACATCGAAGTCCTGCCGATCACCGGCACAGCGGACGCGCCGCAACTGGGCGGCGACGGCGAAGCCATCGAATACGCGCTGAAGATGAAGCAGTTCTCGCAGGACGGCCTGCTGAGCACACTGCAGGCCAACGGTGAAGTGACGACTGCGCACATCGACGAACTGGCGCACCAGATTGCCGGTTTTCACCTGACCTCGCCGCAGGTCGGGGCTGAAAGCGAACTCGGCTCGCCTGACAGCGTGATGGCCCCGGTGGTACAGAATTTCGAGCAGATTCGCCCGCTGATCAGCGAAAAATCCGACCTGGCACAGCTTGATGCCCTGCAGGCGTGGGCAGAGTCGAGCTTTGCGCGACTCAAGCCGCTGCTGTCTCACCGCAAGGCCGACGGGTTCATCCGCGAATGCCATGGCGACATTCATCTGGGCAACGCGACGGTGATTGATGGCAAGGTCGTGCTGTTCGACTGCATCGAGTTCAACGAGCCGTTCCGCAAGACCGATGTCTACGCCGACATCGGCTTTCTGGCAATGGACCTTGAAGACCGTGGCCTGAAGTCGCTGTCGCGGCGCTTGATCAGTCAGTACCTGGAAGTCACCGGCGACTATGCAGGCCTGGAGCTGTTGAATTTCTACAAGGCCTACCGCGCAATGGTTCGTGCCAAGGTGGCGTTGTTCAGCCAGCCAGCCGATGCCGACGGCTTGCAGCGCGCAGCGACGCTTCGTCAATACCGCAACTATGCCAATCTGGCAGAGAGCTACAGCGCCATCCCTTCACCGTTTCTGACGATTACCCACGGTGTCTCTGCCGTCGGCAAAAGCCACGTTGCGATGCGTCTGGTGGAATCGCTGGGCGCCATCCGCCTGCGCTCGGACGTAGAGCGCAAGCGCCTGTTTGCCGGCCAGAATCAGGATCTGTACGACGCGCAAGCCAGCGGCGCAACCTATGCGCGCCTGCATGAGCTTGCTACCGCAACCCTGCGCGCGGGCTTCTCGGTGGTGATCGATGCCACCTACCTGAAGCGCGAGCAGCGCGATGCGGCGGCAAAGATTGCGGAAAACACCGGTGTGCCGTTCCTGATTCTGGATTGCGAAGCGCCACAGGCTGTGATCGCTGGCTGGCTTGCGCAGCGTCAGGCGCAGGACAACGATCCGTCTGACGCGACGCTGGAAGTCATCGAGGCTCAGCAGGCCAGTCGCGAGCCGCTCGGCGCCGACGAGATCCTGCGCAGCAAGAAGGTTGCAACCAACGTCAGCAGCGACCTGGACAGCCTTATCGACAACCTGCGCCAGCGCCTGCCGGGCCTGTAAAAAGACACATGGCCGTTGAGCGGTTAACGCTTCACGGCCTCAAGATGATGGCGATATAATGGCGCCATAATTCCAACGCAATGACATGTGCGAGGCCATCATGAGCCACCCCAAACAGATCGACTCACCGCTTTATATGCTGCTGCGCAAAGATGATGTCGAAGGTTTCAATCAAGAGAAACCACGAACCGGCACCATTGATATGGTCGGGGGCGACTTCAGGGGGCTGGACCTTCGCGCGCTGGACACCGCCAATATCGACTTCACCGACGCTTATTTTCGCTCTGCCGACCTTCGTGGCCTGGACCTGCGAAATACACCGATGGAAGGTGCGAGCATCGCTCACGCTCAGATTTCAGGGGTGTTCTTCCCGGCTGAGCTCTCGGCTGACGAGATTCTGATGTCGGTGAATTTCGGCACGCGCCTGCGCTACCGTACCCACTGATACCGCAAAAACGTTGCAGCCTGCATGCGCGATGCACGGCAGGCTGGCGATGTATTGTCCTGCTTTCACCCCTTCTTCTCTCGCATGAGCAGCCCCGTCGCCACTGACGCTACGCTGTGCACCGCACTTTTTAATCCTTGAATACCCTGCCTGGATCATAAGCAGGCACCGGCACCCGTACGACCAAAAGAAATGTTGACTTACAAATGAGAATCGTTATGATTATCACATCCGGTCGCGAGACTGGACGGTAGCCTGAAAGACCTTGGTTCGGACTTTCAGATTATCTCCTCATCAGGCTAATCACGGTTTTTGACCCGGCTCTTT
>NZ_LKGW01000131.1:0-13256 GCF_001467335.1 Pseudomonas sp. ICMP 10191 | reverse complement strand
GGCCGGCAGGTTGAAAAAAACCGGCTTGGAAATGAAGACGGTGCGAACGGGTTAATTTTTCAGCGTCTCCCTAGGTGAGATTGCTGTTCAACTGGTACAAAGATTCGTTCTCGCAAGGCTGAGAGCGAGCACCTTTTTTTCCTTAGAAGAGCTCAACGAGAAAATCAGCTACTGGGTTGATGAGCTAAACAGTCGAATCACTCGAACGTACCCTAAGAGCCGAACCAGCCGCTTCCTTGAGCTTGACTATCCAGCCCTCAAGCCGCTCCCAGAACATAAGTACAGCTACAGCAAGTGGGTGTATCAGGTTAGGGTAGGCAGCGACTACCACGTACAATTTGAAGAGCACAGCTACTCGGTTCCTTACCACTTCGCGAATCTTCTTGTCGATTTGCGCGTGCGAGACGATTGGCTCGAAATCATTCATCAGCGCCGTCTCATCGGCTCGCACAAGCTCAATCGTCAGCGGGGCACTAGCACTCTCAAAGAGCACTTGGCCCCGAATCACAGATATTTCCAGGACTCCCAGCCGGAAGCTCTGATTGTCTGGGCTGAGACTATTGGGCCGGAAACGCTCCGTTTCGTGAAGGACAACCTCAACCTGCGGAAAGATTTCTCGACCGGTTTGAAGGTCGTTGTTGGCCTGAAACGTGACGTTCGCAAAGGGGCAATCACACCGTCACGCCTTGAGTCCGCGTGCGGCTATGCGAATAGCTTGAACATCCTAAGTTCTGAGCGGCTGCGTTCGATCCTTCGGAACGAATCTGACCTGCGCCCCAACTACCGAAGATCCGCCCCCTTGGTCGAACACGCCAACATACGTGGTGCTGAATACTACGCCTCACAGGGAGATGAGCCGCTATGAAGTCAATCCTCGATACTGCCCAAAACCTTATGTCTCTTGGTCTGCACGGGATGGCAGCAGCCTACGAGCGTCAGCTTGAAACACCGGCGCTGCTGAAAGAACCATTCGAAACAAGGCTTGGTTTAATGATGGATGCCGAAAATAGCGAGCGTGAGAGCAGAAAGGTTGGACGTTTGCTAAAGAACGCAAGGCTTCGTGAGAATGAAGCCACAATAGACAGCATTGAATTCAAGGCGTCTCGAGGCATAGACCGCAATACGGTCATGTCCCTTGGTGAGTGCGAGTGGTTAGCGCGACGTCAGAATGTGATCATCACGGGCGCTACGGGCACTGGCAAAACCTGGCTCGCTTGCGCACTCGGAAACCAAGCCTGCCGCCTTGGGCGAGCGACGCTGTATCGCACTGCCACGAAGCTTTTTGAAGAAATCTCACTTTCTTACGCTGACCACACCACGCCTAAACTACGTCGGCATTTGATCCGCGCAGAATTATTAGTCATAGATGATTTGGGCATCGGTGGCATTGACGCCCAGTTGGGCCCGTTCCTCCTGGACGTTATCGACGAGCAGTCACAGAACGGCTCATTGTTGATTACAAGTCAGTACCCTAAAGAAAAATGGTATGACCTGTTCTCCGACCCCACGATTGCCGATGCAATTCTTGACCGTATCGTTCACAAGTCCCACGTTATAGAACTGAAAGGCGAATCAATGCGAAGGATCAAAAGTCGCAAACGGTTGCAATAGGATCCGGTGTTTATCCAGGTGGGCAATACGAATGCAATTGGTCAAATTGAATGCAAGCAGTTGGTCAAATGCAACGCAATCACCTGTTTTTTCAATAATGTATAATTGGCGGGATTAAGATTTTTGCTATGCTCTTTGAATCATCCTACCTTAATCAGATCTGAGGGTTGAAACCTTTAGTAAGTCCCAGCCCCAGTGCTAGCCCTATTTAAATTTAACAGTCCAGAGGTGATCCAGCTGGGTTGTGCAAATGGGGCTTAGCATCTGGCGCTTCATACCCCAGTATGGCGTTATGGGAACATCTCAAGAGCGTACGGTGCCTCGGCCCCATTTTACGTTGATCTGATCCATCATGCTTTGTGAGGCGCAGCGGCCGCACGTTGGCGGAACTATCAGGTAGTTAAACTTCTAGTTTGCGCCACTGACAAAGCCAGGGCGCATGCTAGCCTGTTAATTAATGAGGTTACGGTTTAGCAACGTGCCAGACTTGGTTGACACCGTCGCCGGTTGTATCCCCTGGCTTGGTATCTTTGACCCAGCTGTAAAGTGGCATGCCTTTGTAAGCCCATTGTTTTGTGCCATCGTCTCGAGTGACGACAGAATAATCATGATCCGCTTTGGCGTTTGCCGACACTGCCAGAGGTGGCCAGTTTGCAGCGCATGGCCCAGTGCAGACCGACTTGCCCGAGGTGTCCTTACCGAACGTGTACAGAGTCATTCCTTTCGCGTCTACGAGTACTTTTCCCTTGTCTGTTTCAGCAACCTTGACTGGCGCGTCGGCGAACGCAAAACCAGATATGCAGCAGACGGCAACAGCAGCGGTGAGGATCATTTTTTTGAACATACGTATTCCTTTGGTTTTTGTGAATTTTTGTAGGCTCGCCTGCTATTTGAAATAGTACGCGACCAGACAGTAGACGAACGCCAGACAGTTCTATTCCAGTTCCGTAAAAAACTTCCCAATATTATGTTTTACCGGAACCCTGATCTTTCCCCCCCTGTTGATCCAATGGCGTTCTTATTTGAGCAAAACGACGTTCACGCTCAAGCATCACGAGCTTGGGCGCCTCACTCCACAGCCGAAGTTCAGGGCTGACCCACCAAGCTACAACGAATGCAGAAACGATCAGGGTCATCACAATTACCATTGAAGCAAACATGATTCACTCCTGCTCGGTAGGTTGGTATAGCGTACGCAAATAGGTAACTACAGCAGTTCGTTGTTCGTCCGAGAGCACTGCTTTCCAGGGAGGCATTGCCGTACCTGGTATGCCTTCACGCAAGACGTTCTCCAGATACGCCGTGTTGCCTTTCTTCTCCCAGAAGTTCGCGGGGCGTGGGGAGAGCCCGCGAGATGCAGGCCCATTGCCCTGGCCACTGGCACCGTGGCAGCTAGCACAATTGGTGGAAAATAGAGACTGCCCAAGCGCTACGTCGCTAGACGGCAAGGCGCGCTCGTCCGCTGTATGCAGGCTTTGCACATAAAGCGTGAGTGCCACCAGCGTTGAGTTATCAAGGTCTCTCCAAGCGGGCATTGCTGTCCCGGGCCTGCCGTTCCACAAAACATCGGCTAAATGCCGGGTTGTAAATTGTGCATCGCGCAGGTTAGCCGGACGTGGCAGCAACGTCGGCGCCGCTAAGCCATCACCTGTTCCACTCGGACCATGGCACCCGGCGCAGTTCTCCGCGAAAGCCGCTTGTCCCAGACGTAATGCGATCGAGCGGTCATTTGCGTTAGTAGGTATCACAAAGCCAGGCACTGGCCCATCCAAGCGAGGTCGCGCGGCGATTGCATCTTGGCTTACATTGAGTGACGCCGACATTTCTTCATCTGCCATGCTGTCGTGCGACATCGCGTTACTGCTCTTCTGGGTTGATTGTTGAGCTTCAACCTGCGCCTGAAGCGGATCGTCATAACCCGAAACTTTTCTAGCTCTACCAAGCGTCTGTAAGTAGGCAACGAGGTCAATTCCATCCGATGTCGGTTTGTTGGCATCACCTTTAAACAACCAGGGATAGCCAGGCATTACAGAGTCACGAACGACATATCGAGGATTGAATAGGTGGGTCAGATGCCAATCATTACTTCGTACCTCGGTTTCCCGAGCTAAATCAGGACCAATGCGGCGAGTCCCCCAGAGTTGTGGGTAGTCGTATTTCGTTTCCCATGCTTCAGTGGGCGCCCCCCAGCGACTGACGTCCTGAGCTACGAATCGTACTTGTTGAGTATGACAATAACCGCACCCTTCGCGGGCATATACAATGCGCCCTCGTTCTTCTTTCGCGGAATACTGTTGCATGTTGGCAGGTGCACGGGCCTCGATTTCCTTTTGCAGTTGCTTCCCAGGCAATATCCCGAGCAGCATAAACGACAAGATAAAGAAGCCGATACCGGCTACAAATATGATCAGATAGGCGCTATTGAACAGGCGATGCTTGGTAACCGTTTGCATACCTTAAACTCCCGCTAACGTAGGGTGAATGACGGGAGAGGTACTTACGGCAGCACCGTTGTTTCGGGCTCCTGTAGTTAGGCCCAGGAAAAACGCGATGAAGCCTGCCAGAATCGGCAATCCGCTTAGGTCTCTGATCCACCAGTACGCCAGAGATGCGCGTACAGAGTCCATCCACGGCGCGGTGGTTTCCCATATTTGTGCCTGTACCAAACCGCCGGCCGTTAGTGTGGTGAACATGGCCAGTAGGCCGATAGTTATCAGCCAGTAAGCCCAATTCATCGCCGCTGCGCTGTAGCGGTTGTTTGGTATACGCTGCCAGGCATGGGCAATCCCGCCAGCGGCAACGAAGGTTGCAAAACCCAGCATCGCGAGATGCGAATGGCCAATTACCCAATCGGAAAAGTGAGTCAATCGGTTGACCGGCATCAGAGCCTGGAACGCGCCCTGCAAACTGACGATTAAATAGAACACCGTGCCCGTCCAGACAAACCTCAGAGGGACATCGCTTGCGACTGTCGAAGCTTGGCCTCGCAGTGACATCAGTTGGTTGAATACAACTAGTATCACGTCCATGCCCAAATACACGGAGGCGATAATGGCCGCCTTCTGCGCGTCCATGGGGATAGCCGAATAGACGTAATGGTGAGTGCCATTGAGCGGATAAAAAAAGAATAGAAACCAGAAACCGATCATTGACAAAAAGTGGCTATAGATAGGTCGATTGGTGGCGGCCGGAATAATGTAGTAAGAGATCGCAAGTACAAATGGCGTAACGAACAAACCCACTGCGTCGTGAATCCAAAGCCCGCTGAATGCAGCACCTTGCGCGCCGGGGATAAATGCAGGCGCGAAATTTCCTACTGGATATGCAAGCAGCGTAAATACGGCTCCGCCGATCAGGTACCAAGCCGAAATATACAAGCCTCCTCGTTGCCGCTTAAGCAAGAAAGGCCCCGCGAATTGGGCACATACCAAAATCAGACCGAGTACTACCACTAGGTCCACGATCATTGGGAACTCCGCCCATTCTAAAGACTGTATTGCGAACCATGGGCTATCGAGCCCGAGGGAAATAAGTAACCATCCGGGCAAAAGGACACCAAGATTCCAAATATAGAAAATGACCCAGCCCAATCTGCGACTGAACACCGGGCGATCAGCCAGGCGCGGGACCATGTGGTAACAGAACGCAAAGAAAGCATTGGCAAGCCAACCAAAAAAAATACCTTGTGTGTGATCGAACCTCAGGCGACCCCAGGTCAGCGCTGCGTGGCTACTCAGCAGATCGGGCATTGTCAGCTTCAGAGCAACAAGCAGGCCCGCAAGAGCTGATAGAAACAGTGTGATCACTGCTGCATAACCGTGGGCTTTGATAAGATCGTAATCAATGCGCGGCAAAATATCCGAGGGTTGATTCGCGTCTAGAGCATGCTCTGTTCCAGCTATCAGTCTACTCATGGCTTAGCTCCTTCAACGAAACGGTTTTGGAGCGGCTTAGAATCCATGCTGCCGTTCCTGATCGCTCCTCCGGCGTCAGTGTTATGTCCGTAGGCCCTGCAGAATAACCATCCCATCCTGGTTGGGGATGGGAAATGGCAGCGACCATGACAGCCAATGCTTCGTGATTAAGCGGCTTCGTCCCAATTACAGATTTATATCGTGCAAGGACTGCATTCCAGCTAGGACCTACCGAACGTTGAGTCGCGTCATGACACCCTGCGCAACGCTGTTGGACCACAATTGCGCCTGCGCCGACCAATGCAGTGGTCAACTCGACCTTATCTGTTGAGTCCACTCGCGACGGGAGAGCATCTCCTCGTCGGGTGATATCCGAGGCGCCGTGGGTGCCGATGACCTTCCAAGATATCAACGTGCCGAGCGCCAATACACCAATCAACATAGCCAATGCAGTTCGGGAAATCCCATGGGCCGATGTGTCGCGAACAGGATCACTCATGGTGTCTCCTTGCCATTGAAGAACATCAGATAATCGATGATTGGTTGTACGGCTTCGTCGGGGATGGGCGCTCCATATTCGTCGCGCATTTTGGCGACCTCAGCCGCCCAGGTTTTACGCGGAAATGCAGGTTGGTTGGTAACGTAACGAGGAGAATGGCAGATCACGCATTGTGCCAGAAATTCGCTGCGCCCCGGACCGTCCGGCAAGTAGGGCTCGTCGTGGGGAACAGTGATTGAGTGCACGGGAGCACCAAAATCGACCTTCGGTTCCTCGGCCGCAAAGGCGCTTGGTATCCAAATAGGTAGGCTACACATCAAGGCAAAAAAGAGCATTCTAGGCTGGAGAAATGTCGTCATCTCACACCACCATTCCAGTGGTTTGTTCGATAACCCGGCGCGCATAGCCTCCCCGATTCCACTGGGTGGTCAGTTGACCTTGCCCGGCGCGGTTGGTGGCGCGGACCTTGAACGTGTATCGGCCTTTGTCAAGGGGGGTCCATACGAAGCGCCACCGACGCCAAGAGAACCGGCCGATCTCGGGGTCGAGCGTCGCATCTGCCCAAGTACGCCCGCCGTCAACTGAAACCTCAACCCGAGCGATACCATCGCCGCCATCATTGGCTAAGCCCTCTAGCATGTATGGATGATTTACAAGCAATAGTTCTTCGGGTTCTGGACGTACGAATACGGAGTGAGTGACAAAGCGGTTGATGGGTACCGTTTTCTTGGAGAGGTTTCCTGGCTCCTCGTTGATCTCTGGATTATCAGGAATTCGGTAGGCTTGGTTCATCCAAATATTGCTTAAAGGTTTATCTAGCACCTCAATGTGAGCCAATGATTTAATCCAGTAAGTCGCGTACCAACCGGGTACCACTAAGCGCAATGGAAAGCCATTGAGCATCGGCAGTGGTGCGCCATTCATTGCGTATGCAACCATCACATCACCATCATTGGCATGGTCAAACTTCAATGACTTCACGATCTTTGGCAAGCCTGGCATTGGCGACTCATCCAGCCCAGAAATTGCCACCTCGACTGCTCCTGCTTTAACACCTGCACGATCAAGGAGGTCCTTGAGGCGAACGCCTGTCCACTGTGCATTTCCCATCGCGCCAAATTGCCATTGCCCACCAGGAGGTTTAGGACCAAACAAGCTTCTGGCATTGCCTGAACATTGGTTCATGGCCACCAGTGTCACGGGCTCGAACTCGTTGACCAAGGCATCAAGAGAAAAAGACTGAGGATTGGCAACCTGGCCATCGAGACGCAGTCGAAAGGTTCGCGTATCGACCTGAGTTGGATACCCCGACAGATGCCACCGAACAAAATAGGCTTCGTTAGGCGTCAGGTCCTGGCGAAAATAATGCAGCGGCGTTTCCAACTGCGGCGGACGATCAGTAATCAGAATCAGTCCCGTTTTCTCTGGAAAACGTACAAGGCGTCGTTCGGACTCTGCGGATTCGATCCTATCTAGTTGCGCCAAGTCCGTTCCAGAAAGGGCTTGGCGCGGAAGCAGGCTAGCGAGACCAGCGCTAGTGGCCAACCCGAGTAAACGACGGCGATTCATCATCCAGAACTCATCACTTCCATTCATTATTATTCACCAGGTCGTGGAGTATCAGCAGGCCCTCGAGAAGGCCTGCGTTGTTTCGATCAGTCAGCCTTGAGCGTCGATACCACCTTGTTGCTGGCGAGATCGACGGTGGAGATGCTCAGGTCCTCGTTGAGGACATAAGCCTTCGACTTGTCTTTGGTGAAGACAATGGCCTGGCGGGGTGCCTTCAAACCGGTCACAGTGGTCGTCACTTTCAGCGTTTTGGTGTCTATCACTGACAGGGTGTTGTCACCCAGGTTACCCGAGTAGACGTGCAGTCCGTCTGGAGTCAGGGCTGCACCGTAGGGGTCTTTGCCCACCATAACGGTGGTTGTGATAGCGCGTTTTTGAGTGTCGACAACTGCGATGCTGTTACTGCCGCTGTTAGCCGCGTACAGCGTATTGCCGTCGGCCGATATGGAGATGGCGCGCAACTTGTTGAAGCCAGTGATCTCACCTTCGATCTTATTGGTCTTGCTGTCGACCAGGGTGATTTTGTCGCCAAGAAAGTTGGTGACATAGACGGTTTTGCCGTCAGGGCTTACTCGGATGCCTTGGCGCGGTTGGGAGAAGCCAGGTACCACAGCTACTGGTCGTTGGTGATCAAGGTCAATAACCGACAAGGTGCTGGCGGCCTCGTTGTTGACGTAGAGCAGGCTCCCATCCTTGCTGAGCGTGGTACCAAAAGCACCTGCACCTAACGGAAGATCTGCGATGACTTTTAATGTTTTGGTGTCGATCTTACGAACGACCCCTAAGCTGCTGTCGGAAAGGTAGAACACATCGCCGTTTGGAGAAAAGACAATGTTGCGTGGCGTGATATAGCCGGTGAGAACCTGACGAACCTTGCCGGTTTTCAAGTCGTAGACCACCACGTCAGGACGCTGACTGTAGGAGACTACGGCTGTCGATTCGTCAGGGCTGACAGCCAGTGAGTTGTTATGAATATCACCATCGAAGGTCCAGCGATCTTCCGCTGCCGACGCACTCATTGATGCGGCGAGCGCGATACCCAACGCCAGTGCAGTCACTGTTTTCTTGATCACATTCATCAGAGGTTCCTCACAAGGGGCAGCCAGGCGTGAGATTGCGCCTTGGCAAATGCAGCTCGCTGATTGCTGCTAGACAATGAGTTGACCTTAAGCGCTTGGGATAAATTCCGAAAACAAGTTGTTGTGGTAGTAGTTACCTACTTTTCAAATAGATTTCGTTAGCTTTGGCTCGCAAACTGAGTGCAACTTTGCCAGAACCGTTCAAGTCCGGACGAGATGAATTTTTCCCGGTGGCGGATCAGAAAAAAGCGCCGGCTCAGCCCAGGCAACGCATGCGGCAGTTCAATCAGGTCTTGAGAAGTCAGCAGATCCCGAACGACCCAGCTCGACAGGCAACTGATGCCGATGCCTTGTGCAAGGACGTGTTTGATGGCTTCTGAGCTGCCGATCTGGCGGGTTTCAGCGAGGTCGTGCAGGTGACGCAACAGCAACTGTTCGACTTCCTCCCGAGTGCCCGAGCCAGGTTCGCGGAGAAGCCACTCAGCAGTACGCAGGTCATCAAGGGTGACCTGCGACTTGAGTGCTAAAGGGTGACGTTGGCCCGCTACAATGAGCAGTTCATCTACAAGCCAAGGTTCGGCACTCAGTTCGGGCAAGTGGCACGGTCCCTCAATCAGTCCCATATCAATCTCGAAATCTGCGACCTTCCGGGCGATAGCCATGCTGTTGGCCATATCAACATCGACCCGCAGGTGCGGAGCCGATTGGCGTAACTCGCCAAGTATCAATGGCAAAACATAGTTGCCTATAGTGGTACTACAGCCTACCCGCAAGCGAGTCTTCAGCTCTGCATGCCCTGGAAGGAAGCTGTTTTCTATCTGCAACGCGTTCTCAAGCATGCTTCTGGCCTGGGGCAGTAATGCTTGGCCGTTATTGTTTAACACCAAGCGTTTGCCTACGCGATCGAAAAGCCGGGTATCCAAGGCGCTTTCCAACTCGTTGAGTGCGGCGCTGGTGGCCGATTGCGAAAGTGACACAGCGATGGCCGCGCTGGTGGTGCTGCCCTGTTGCGCAATGGCGCAGAAGATCTGCAATTGACGTAGGCTTAACTTCAATTTTCTACCTCTTTAACAGGTAACGTAAACCTATACTATCCGTTTAGCCGCTAACCTCATCAAGCTATACTTCAGGCAAGTCACATTGAATGAACACTGAAGCGGGAGCGCGAAAATGAGTGATACACGACTCGCAGCGATTATGGGCGGCAGCCATCCACTGGCAGCATTGTCCAATCCACGAGAAGCGATCCGGCAGTTCACACCTAACTGGTTCGCCGCCACGATGGGCACCGGGATTCTGGCTCTGGCTTTGGGCCAACTGCCATTTGCCGCGCAGTGGCCCAAAGTGTTAGGTGAAGCCTTGTGGTTTTTCAATATCGCGTTGTTTTGCCTCTTTACGGTGTTGTACGCAAGCCGCTGGGCCCTGTTCTTTAATGAAGCCAAACAGATCTTCGGTCACTCCACCGTGTCGATGTTTTTTGGAACCATCCCCATGGGGCTGGCGACAATCATCAACGGATTTCTCCTTTATGGCTTGCCACGCTGGGGGGATGGGGTTGTCGCTTTAGCTGAAGTCCTGTGGTGGATCGATGTCGCCATGGCGTTGGCGTGCGGGGTTCTGATCCCGTTCATGATGTTTACCCGCCAGCAGCACAGTATCGACCAGATGACAGCAGTATGGCTGCTACCTGTGGTTGCGGCCGAGGTAGCCGCCGCCAGTGGTGGGCTACTGGCGCCGCACCTTGCTGATGCGAGTGCACAGTTCACCCTGTTGATCACCAGCTACGTGCTATGGGCATACTCAGTGCCCGTTGCCTTGAGTATTCTGGTGATTCTGCTGCTGCGCATGGCATTGCATAAATTGCCTCATGAGAGCATGGCGGCATCGAGCTGGCTTTCATTAGGGCCCATTGGTACTGGTGCGTTGGGGATGCTGGTACTCGGCAGCGACGCTCCGGCGATCTTCGCCGCTCATGGAATGGCCGGCATCGGAGGCGTTGCCGAGGGCATTGGCTTGATCGGTGGTGTGCTGTTTTGGGGGCTTGGATTGTGGTGGATGGTTTTGGCGCTGCTGATTACCGGTCGCTACTTCAGGGAGGGTATTCCTTTCAACCTCGGCTGGTGGGGTTTCACCTTTCCGCTAGGCGTGTATGCGGTGACTACCCTTAAATTGGGCTCCATGTTGCACCTCGCGTTCTTCAATTTTGTGGGCGTGGTACTGGTATTGCTGCTTGCGATCATGTGGATCATCGTCGCGGCCAAAACTTTGGTAGGCGCGTATCGCGGCAACTTGTTCATCTCGCCCTGCATCGCCTCGCTGAACAAGATGAGCAAACCCTGAACCTTTGGCTACTCAATCGACTGTTTGGCGTCACGCAGCGTGGATAGGATGCGTTGCCGAACACTCGGGTGAGTGCAAACAGAAAGCGGGCTGGGGTGTGGCATCTCGAGCAATGAGATATCGGGAAAGGCGTGTCGAACCCGCAGCATCGCCTGCTGAGCGACACGTCCGGCAAATACGACAGTCGCGAGATCAGGAAAATGCGGAAGCAGCGTGATTAGCTTCTCAATTCCCTCCTCAATTTGCGCCCTGCGGAGCGACGCCTTGGGCTTTTCAAGATCGGGCAGCCAAGGATATAGATTCCAGATAACGGTCTCTCGGCGTTCCAACCCAACCTGTTCCATGAAACTTTTGAGGTTGCGTTGTGCAGGCCCCGGATTGTCTCGTGAGACATACCGTGCACGACTGACCGTTCGCGCGGGTGACTCTAGCAATATCAATATTTTGGCGTAGACGCCGCCATCCAACGGATCGAAATACGGCAAGGTTTTGTCGCCCGTGGACTGGGAAATCACCCAGCGCGTCAGTTGCGCAACGTTCGGCATCAGCAGAAAAATTTCTCGCGCTTCAAGCGAAATCCCGAGGGGGGCGGTGCCTTGGTGAGTCGACACTGACAAGACGCTTCCTCTATTGATACGAAATTGCCATTAGGAGGCCACGATATGTTCGATCTTCAAGCTCTTGACCTCGCGCGAATGCAGTTCGCTTTCACCGTTTCATTCCACATCCTGTTCCCGGCAGTTACCGTCGGGCTGGCTGCTTATCTAGCAGTGTTGGAAGGTCTTTGGTTGAGGACGCATGACAATACCTATCGGACCTTATACCACTTTTGGATCAAAATCTTCGCAGTCAACTTCGGTATGGGTGTGGTGTCAGGATTGGTCATGGCGTATGAGTTCGGTACCAATTGGAGCAGATTTTCGTATTTCGCCGGCCCTATAACGGGGACCCTACTGACCTACGAGGTACTGACGGCTTTCTTTCTTGAAGCTGGATTCTTGGGTGTGATGCTTTTTGGTTGGAGTAGAGTCGGCCGTGGCCTACATTTCTTTTCTACCGTGATGGTGGCCGTTGGCACCTTGGTTTCCTCGTTCTGGATTCTCGCCTCTAATAGCTGGATGCAAACCCCACAGGGCTTCAAAATTGATCATGGTCAAGTGATTCCGATGGACTGGCTGAAGATTATCTTCAATCCGTCTTTTCCTTACCGCCTGGTGCACATGTCGATTGCTGCCTTCGTGGCAACGGCGTTCTTTGTCGGCGCTTCAGCAGCCTGGCACCTGTTGGGAGGTCGCGATAACCCGGCCGTCCGTCGAATGTTATCAATGGCGATGTGGATGGCGTTGATTGTGGCGCCGATACAAGCCGTGGTGGGCGATGCTCACGGGTTGAACACTTTGGAGCATCAGCCGGCAAAAATTGCGGCAATAGAGGGCCACTGGGAAAACGTGGGCAATGAGCCGACGCCGTTGATCCTGTTTGGCTGGCCCGATATGAAGGCTGAGAAGACCCGGTTTTCCGTCGAGATTCCCTACTTGGGCAGTTTGATCCTTACCCACAGCCTGGATCGTCAGATTCCTGCCTTGGCATCCTTTGCGCCGGAGGATCGCCCCAACTCGACTATCGTGTTCTGGTCGTTCCGTATCATGGTTGGCTTGGGAATGCTGATGATTTTCACTGGACTGTGGAGTCTATGGTTGCGAAAGCGCGGCACGCTCTACCGGTGCCGCTCGTTCTTATACTTCCTGATGCTTATGGGGCCGTCAGGGCTGATCGCCCTATTGGCCGGCTGGTTTACCACTGAAATCGGTCGTCAGCCTTGGGTAGTGTATGGACTGCTGCGCACTGCCGATGCTTCGTCGAACCATAGCGTGGCGCAGATGAGCATTACCTTAGTGCTGTTTGTCCTGGTTTATTTCGCGCTTTTCGGAACCGGCTTGGGCTACATGATGCGCCTGGTACGTAAAGGACCCCAAAATCACGAAGGCGACGCGCTTAGCCACGGTGGGCCTGGCCATCTGCGAACACCTGCCCGTCCTCTATCTGCCGCCCACGGTGGCGATGCTGATAGCCATCACAAGGGGCATTGACTCATGGGCATTGATCTTCCGCTGATTTGGGCCGTGATCATCATCTTCGGCATCATGATGTACGTAATTATGGACGGCTTTGACCTAGGGAGACGCTGAAAAATTAACCCGTTCGCACCGTCTTCATTTCCAAGCCGGTTTTTTTCAACCTGCC
>NZ_LKGW01000130.1:0-13778 GCF_001467335.1 Pseudomonas sp. ICMP 10191 | reverse complement strand
TTCCACTTCCTCCAGCACCGTTGCCCGAGTGGGACGGCACGTTCAAATGGAAGCGTGATCGTGATTCCGCCGCGCCACCTTCGCCCCCATCAGAAGAGCTGATTCAACGGATTGCGGCTGAAAAGAACCTCGACCCTGCTACAGGCATGCCTTTGGCAGCCGTTAAAAAGTAAACGATCTCTACTTGCACGACAGCGCGATATCCAAAACCTCGCGCGCGCTCTTAAGGAAAAGAAATGCTTGGTCCACGTAGGAGTATTTATGATCGCCTGTCCGAAAAGCGTCTGGCTGATCTTGAGCGGCAGCGCGTTGTCGAGGCGCAGGTGCCGAAGGGCAATTTCACCTCTGGCTCTGTGGCGGTGGTCAATGCCTGGGTGTGGTTGCCTTGCGGTGTATTCGACGCGCCGCTGACGGCTGATGAGCTGGCGCTGCGCCGTGCGGATTTTGATCATGATCCACGCCTGGTGGACTCGCGCAATTTGCGACGGCCTCTGCGTCGCCTGGATACACCGGCTGTTCGGTCGCCTGCCGTCGATGCGGCTGGGCGGGCTGTCGAGATTCTCATGGCGATGTTTGCCCAGTGGGATGAGGCGTTCTGTTCGCAGGTCGACTGGGCGAACACTCAGGTCATGCTGTTTACACCTACGGCACTCAGTGAGCTGGACTGGCTGGCCGCGGTTTGCAGGTTGTGGCCTCGCGACCGTTTGCCTTATTACGCGTTTGAAGTCACCACTCAGCCGGTGGCGCAATGGCTGCCCGAGGTTCTGGGGCAAAGCTACGGTGCGCCCTACCTCTTGTGCCTAAGCCTGGATACCTGGGCGTGCAAGGAACAGATGAAGGTGGGTGAACCCGGCGAAATGGCTGGGGAGGCGGTCAGCGCGGTTCTGCTGCAACGCGAATCCAGCCCCCCTGAACCGCTGCGCGAAGGCGCTTTGAAACTGTTTGCGCCTGTCACTGAACACCATGTCAGCCGTTACTCACAGACCCGCAACGACACGCAGGTGCTGGAAAGCCTGATGGCCGGGCTAAGCGCCCGAACCGGCTTCGACGCGGAGAAAATCAAGGTGCTGATCGGTGATGGCGCTTTCGATGGGCAACGTTTGCAGCAGCTCCATCATTACGCTCGATCCTCTTTGTCCGGCCTCGATCTGGAACGCCAGATCCGTTTGAACACGCTGAGCGCTCGGGTCGGGCCTGCCACTGAGCAATGGGCGCAGATCGGGCTGGCGTGGCTGGCTGCCAGCGCAGAACCGGGCAGCGCCGCATGGATACTGGACCGTGGTTGCGCGGATCAGACTCAGGGCTGGCTGATCGGCTGATCACCCAGGGAATTGCAAGAAAGGGATGTACCTATGAATTCGATACTCGACGCTGCCATTAACACCTTCAGCGGACCGCTCAGTCAGGCCGGTCGCTTGCTGGAGTTGAACACGCCGCAAGGTCAGGAGCTGTTTGCCCTGCGCGCGCATGCCGTTGAGCGGCTGAGCCACGTGGCACGCTACACGGTAGACGTGATCAATCAGACCACCGATTTCGACCCGGAAAAGCTGATTGGTCAGGCAGTGCAACTGAGCATCCGTCTCGACGACGGCAGCCTGAGCCCTCGGCATGGCTGGGTCGAGAGCGTGCGTTATCTCGGCAGCGATGGCGGGCTCGAGGATTGGCAGCTGGTCTTTGCGCCGTGGTTCAGCCTGCTGGAATACCGCATTGATTGCCGGATCTGGCAAGAAATGAGCTTGCCGGACATCCTCGCTCAGGTGTTTCAGCACTACAGCCAGGCCCGGGCCAACTACCGCTTCGACCTGCAACGCGACTACCCGCTGCTGTCATACGTGACGCAGTTCAACGAGACCGACGCCAACTTCGTGCAGCGCTGGTGCGAGCAGGAAGGCCTTTTCTGGTACGTGGAGCACAAGGTCGACAGTCATTGCATCGTGTTCACCGACAACATTGACTCTCTGCCCACACTGAACCCCGCAAGCCTGCGTTTTCATACCCAGCAGGCCGCCGACCTGAAAGACAGCATCACCCAGTGGAGCCCCGGCGCCCGCCTTCTCAATGGTCTGGTGCAGTGGCGCAGCAGCGAATACCGCAGTCATGCGCAGCCACAGATCACTCACTCCATGGCACTGCCTGCCGCATCGGCGCCACCTGACCTTGAGCGCTACCAATACCGTGGCCAGTATGCATGGCAGAGCCTCGGCCGAGGCGAATGGCTCGCACGCGTGCAGATCGAACAGGATGAGTCGGCAGCCCGTCGCATTCAGGGCCAGGGCGGGGCTCGTCAGATGCAGCCCGGTCATGGCTTTGAGCTGACCCAGCATCCGCTTTACGAGCTCAAGACGCTCCAGGACCGTCAGTTCCTGATCGTCGCCGTGGAGTTCTTCGTGCAGAGCAACCTGCCGATCGGCAAAACGCGATCAAGCCCACCCGGAAGCCTGAAAGCACAGTTGGATGCACTGCAGACGCAAGCTTCGCTACCGGCGGGCGATGAAGGCTTCTACCTGAATCGCTTTGAAACACAGCGTCTGGATATTCCCTATCGCAGCGCGTTTACCCATCAAAAACCAGCCCACCCCGGCCCGCAGACAGCAGTCGTCGTGACACCCGGCGGGCATGAGGTTTTCACCGATAATCTGAATCGGGTTTGCGTTCGCTTTCATTGGGATCGCCTGATGAAGGACGGTGAACTGGGCTCTTGCTGGCTGCGCATGATGCAACCCAGCAGCGGTCAGGACTGGGGCAGCGTCAATGTGCCGCGCGCTGGCGAAGAGGTCGTCGTCACCTTTCTTGATAACGATATCGACCGTCCGCTGATCATGGGACAGGTCTACGGCGGACATAAGCCTGCATGGCATTCCAGCGGCCTGATGAGTGGCTATAAAAGTCAGGAGATCCAGGGGAGCGGCTATAACCAGTGGGTAATGGACGATTCCACCGGCCAGGTCAGAACCCAGATCCACAGTAGCCATGGGCATAGTCAGCTGAACCTCGGTTACCTGATCGACCAACAGGGCAACTCACGAGGCGCACTGCGAGGCGCAGGTTTCGAGTTGCGTACTGACGCCTACGGTGCCTTGCGTGCCCAGCAAGGTCTGTACTTGAGCACATGGCCGCGCAACAAGGCACAAGGTGGGCAGATTGATACTCAGGAAGCTCAGCAGCACCTGAGCAACGCTCAGGCACGAGTGAAGGCATTGTCGGAAATTGCCGAGCAGCACAATGCGCTGCCCATGCCGGGCGGTATTGAAAGTCTCGACCAGCTCAACGCCGATACCCAGGCCAATTACGGCAGCGGCGGCGAAAGCCCGGTCAGCAGCAGTCCGCAGCAACGTAACGGCGGTGACACCAAGGCGGCAATCATGAGCGGCGGCCGTGGCCAGACGTCAGGCTATAAAAAGCCCTTGCTGGTCGCATCCTCACCGGCCGACATCGCGACCGTCACCCCGCAAAATACTCACATCCACAGCGGCAAACAGTTAACGCTTTCGACCGGTGAAGACACCAATTTGGCCAGCGGAAAGTCGCTATTGGTGAGTGTCGCGCAAAGCATCAGCCTGTTCGCTCAAACGGCAGGCGCCAAGCTGTTTGCAGCAAAGGGCAAAGTTGAGATACAGGCACAAAACGACAGCATTGAACTGACCGCGAAAGAAAGCGTGCGTATCACCTCCACCGCCCGCACCATCGAGATTGCGGCGCAGGAAGAAATCCTGCTGACCAGCGGCGCAGCGTACATCCGCATCAAAGGCGGCAATATCGAGATTCATGCCCCCGGAACCATCGATGTAAAAGGCGTGAAAAAGACCTTCGACGGCCCTGCGCAGCTCAATCGGGATAATCCGGCGTGGCCGACCGATTCGATCAAACAAAAGCTTACAGCCTACGCCGGGCTTAGTAGTGCGGCGGGCTATCAGGCATGGGCAGGTCAGCCGTATACCATCTTTGCAGACGGGGCCGAGATCAAAAAAGGAGTGATGGACGCCAGCGGACAGATCAGCATCGACCATCACGTTACAACCAGCCAGTACCGTATTGACCTGAGTAACGGCGTCAGTTATGACCTGCCAGTAGCCGCCGATTACAAAGGTGATCCCAAAAATGCGGAACTGGCCAACCGCGGGCTTCACCGCCACGAAAGCGCTTCGCACCCAGACGTCAAACCGAGCGACAATCGCAGTCTGTTCCGTAACAGGTATGACCAGTTGAGCAACCCGGAGTCGGACGCGTGATTGCTTTGGCGTGTCTACGCTCTACCCTATCGTGCAAATCGATGACATTCGTGAGGCTTGTAGGAGATGGTTGTTGGGCAGGCTGTGCAAGTGGATAGCGGCTTGGCACAAGTAGTAGATCGCCTGATATTCGGTATCCACAAAAAGCCGGCCCGGAAGCGCGGCTATTTGTTGAACTGGATAACTTGAATCTTCCCATTCTCCGCATTCACCGAGTAGGTCACACCATTCCAGCAATCTGCGATGACATGAGCGTTGTCATCGCAGTGAAGACTCATAAACGGCTTGTCCGCCTGCGTACCGTGCGGGCTTTCCTCGATCTGCCAGAGCACTTCGCCAGCCATCGAGAAAGCGAAGATGTTCCGGTTGAAGCCCTCGCCCGGCGGAGATTCAAGCCTGATTAGCACTATCCCCTTAAACAGCAGAAACGTGTCCGCCGGGTAAGGAAGGCAGACTCGCTGACTTTCTATCCAGAGACTCCCGTTCTCGATCCGACAATGATGAGAGCTCATTATTCAGCCTTCAAAGCCATCAACATAAAGCGCCTCATAACGCACAATCGTATCGATGAGGCGCTGCCGCAGATACCCGTTCGCATGCCCCAAGGCAGCCAGGATCTGCGCCGACTCCACCAGATACGACGCTCGCTTTGCCTTCTTCCAGGTGGGCGGCGCTGACTGGAGATTGGTGATGCGATCACACAACTTGACCGACGCAGCTTCTTTGGAATGCCTGGCGATCCCTGCGAAATAAAGCGCTTCGGAAAACGGCACGATCAGGTTCTTGCTCAGGCACGCCACCGTTGAAGCCACCTCGACACCGAATGCTTCAGCCAACTCATCCTGAGTCACCGGCGTATCCTCCAGCACGTCGTGCAGCAACGCTGTGGGCAAGGCGATTTCAAGCGCGCCCACGGATTCTTCGCGATGGGCGAAGATCAACTCGTTGGCAACCATCGCCACGTGGGTGGTGTAAGGAAGGTCCGAGCCTGTCATTTTTTGGCCGACGTGGGCATGGCATGCGAATAGCCAGGCTTTGTTGTAGAGATGTTGCGGGCACGGTTTGGACATTTGGTTCAGATTCCTTGAGATTCTCATCGGAGCATATGCTACATCTCAGAAAGCAGGTCATGCAGCATCAGGACCGCAAGGCATGTGCGCCACACAGAGTAAAAATTAACTGCCCGTGACACTCACCTTCACTCCTCGCCCATTTCCCTTTTCAACTTATGTAACAAAGGAGTCTCTCCACCAGTCAGCTCAATCCTGAACTCTGCGAAAGCATGCTCAAGATGAGGATATTGTTGCAAACCCTCTTCGGCAAATAGATAACGCCCTGGAATGTCTCGCCACTGCAACTTAACTGTTATCATGCCGGATTCGGCCAGCTTCATCAGTGGTTCGATCTCAGCTCGAAGCTTTTCAACCACGTGATCTGATTTTTTCAAATCTTCAATCACTTCACGCAGCTTTTGCGTTTTTTGCTTAAGATGTTCAATATTCATAATAATGATTTTGGCGGCAGCTGAATTTACAGAAGGACGAAGGAAAGCAGAAACCTACAACCGGCCCCAAGAGAGAAAATTGCAAATTTTTCTGCACAGGGCAACCATTATAAAATTTATTCCTAAAGGATGCCACAACCCTTCGGGAAGTTTAATTTCCAGCCCGTTTGCTGACTGATTCGCAATGTAATAAACATTCATCGGGGCTTGTGCCAGCACGTAATCTTTTTCTTTGAACCTCTTGACTGCAAGGGCCCCGATAAAAAGCTTGTGAAGTCCGGACTTGTCTGCCTCAACAACCTCAAGAATTGATTTTATATAGAGAGGCTGATTTAGAACTGCTGCGTATATCGAAAACGCAGGGTGGCGACTTATACGAATTTCGGTAAGTAAAACAGCATGCTCTATGAACTCCTTGGCGGACTTAAACCTTATTATCGGCTTGCCCCTAATACAGAATACGCTTCATCACTGCAGAACGGACGAGCTATTTTCGATTTCGTTCTGCGCGAAGTATTTTTAAAAGTGGAGGTTCCCCGCCCGTAATCTCAATTGAAAATACAGCAAATGCATGCTCTAAATCACTGTATTCTTGAAGCCCATTCTCGGTAAAGCGATAACGCCCCGGAACGGCTCCCACCTCTATAGGGGTTAAAATCCGCCTCGACTTTGCCAACTCCAGCAATGGTCTCAGGTCATTATGGAGATGTAAGGCCTGAGGATCTTTCGATGAGTACTCCTCTAATTTATCTTCCAACTTTTTTGCTGAGAACTCAACTTTATCCATGTCCATTTTAATCTCCTGCAACCTGGGCTTTCAAAGGGGCCACTCAGTTTTGTACAGCTTCCTACCAGGAACGTGGTCCATGGGTGCCGTAACAAGGGCCGCCGTGTCAGTCCCGCCGTATGACTGGCACCTTACAGAGGCCAGGTTTTTCCCTCAAGAATTGTAAGACCGAAAAGGCTCTAAGAAAAGTATTAGCTTTCTGGTCAGTCTGCGGCACTTTCACATTTTCTGGCTGTCTCACTCGGTGGCTCGGTAGGAGCAGAAGGTCTTGGAAGAAGCTGAGGTAGTACGTCTCCTACGATTTTTTCGGAAATATTGCACTTTTTTGATAGACGTGAAACGTAGAAAAATACCGAATAAAGGGATACGTTGCTATCTGACGGCTTCAATTTCCAAGCCCTGACTCGCGTTCAGTTGCGGCAACAGACGTACGTACGTTCAAGGATATGTACATGACCATGGATCAGGCCGGCCCCTCGCGGCGGCGATGGCATCAAAAGTATTGCTATCTCGTCAATTTTGGTAGATTTGGTTTTCGGACCGATCAGCTTGATAAATGCCGACGTCATGCGGCAGTCAACGAGGCACGCGCATGAATAAATTCCTGACCCCTCCTACCTCCGCAGCTCTGACCTGTGAGCGCAAGCAGACTGGCTTGCTGGGTAGTGGTCAGCAGGGCTTTGCAGGCGAATCGGCCATGAGCTTTTACATGCGTCCTCCTAGTCCTAGTATCGCGGGGCAGTACGCCACGGATGATTACACTGCGGCTTTACTTCTGATAAGTCAGCTTTCCTCCCCTGATGAGCAGATGAACCCGGAAGAAGCTGAGAGCATGGCGACCATGCTCTGGGGACTGCTACAAAACCTGAGCCAGGCCAAAGACGTATCGGTTGACGCGCTTGAGTCTTTGCAGAAAGCAGCAGCGGGCATTCCGGTACTCGGACAGCTCATGTTTTCTCCAGGAAATATACCTGGAACCTTGGCAAGCGGCTCTGGCCTCATCATGGCCGCAACCAAAGCCAAAAAAGTATCTGACATGCTTGATCTAACCTCAGCGCAGCATACTAAACTTCGCAAATGGGCAAATCAAAGGGGGGGACCTAATGCCAGCACCGCGGGCAAGGCCTTAAAAGGAAGAATTAAAGTGCTGCGTATCGGTGGAAAATTATTCTTGGATATCCCGCTTACCCTTGAAGCCAAAGATTATAAGATATTAGGTGAGATTGGTAAGTCATCTGTAAAAATCCCTGTAAATGAAGCTCGAAGCAAGCTTAATAAAAGAGTGCACCTTCATGCCAACGGGGCTAGAGGCAGTCTCAAGGTGATGAATGGCACTCTCATGGGCGCAGCCCTCGCAGTCGGGCCCCAAGCCTACCTAGACTGGACAAGCTCAAGCAGTAACGAGGAGTTTTACAGAAAGTCAGCGGAGAGCCAACCTACCAACGTCGCCGCATTCGCCGTCGGTGCTATTGTGACGTTTGGACTTGGCTTTGTTGGCACGCCGCTGGTGGCCGTCATAGCCATCGGATGGGGGGCTGGTCTACTCGCCCAATATGCCATGGCGAAGACCGGTGGAGATAAAATGGCGGAGAAAGCAATCAAGGAATACCTGCCATAATGAGCACTATTTACGATCCAGACGCGCGAACGGTCAAGCAGGCATCCATAGCTATATTTTTACTCACCGTGACCCTTGGCGTTATGGGGCCAGTAAGCTTTTCGGGTGGCTGGTGGATTTACGGGTGCTTATCGCTAGCGGCTTTTATTTATATGCTTTACATAAAATATACATGTGAGCGGTATACATTATTTGCCTCGAGCTACTTCACACTCTTGATTTTCCTTCTTGCCTTTGCACCAGCATGCGTAAGCTACATGGTTGTTACAGATGACTTAGGTGGAACCAAACTCTTGGGAGTGGCTGCCACTTTATCTATATTAGCCTTTGTCATGTTGGTATACTTATTTATCTACCTGACGCCGACAAAAAACTTTCCATTTGAAGTATCTGGCAATAAAGTTTCTTTCAGCGCCCCCGATATATCCAGCTTCCAGTCCGGCATTATTGCAGGCGCCGGGACACTCGTAGCGTCTGTAGTTATAAGGTCTGTCACCTCACTGACAACAGGCATTCTTATAATCCTGCTTTTTTTATTCGGTTGCATCTTTATACTTATCCATTCCCGTCATCTTATTAGAGGCCTGCGCACCCTACGCATCCAGGAAAAGACCATGCCCGCCCCCTACACCTTTATGCAAATCGATGATATTCGCGAAGCTCGCAGTCGTTGGTGGCTAAGCAGGTTGTTCAGATGGGTCGCTTCCCTACGCGAATCGTCGGGTGCGTGATGTTTGATAATGATATGAGCAGGCTGCCCCAGCCTAACGACGTGCTATCGGTTAAGGAGTAATTGGAGCGATGGATCTATCCTCACTGTTTACGGCGCAGAACAGACGACTGTTCAAGCTGACGATGGCCCTCAAGGGTGGCCAGGAGCTGTTGCTTGATTCCTTCGCCGGTAGTGAAGGTTTATCGGCTGATTTCGGGTTTCAACTCGATCTGATTTCTGATGACGCGAGCGTAAAGCTAAAGTCCGCTATAGGGCAGTCCGCGACCATTGAAATCGAACTCGCCACCGGAGGCAGCCGTTACATTAACGGTCATGTATTGAGCTTCGGTAACAATGGCAGCGACGGTGGCATGTCGCGCTATTCAGCCTACATAGGCTCGTGGTTGAGCCTGATTGCGCAGAGGTACGATTCTCAGATCTATCAGGATCAGACAGTGGAGCAGGTGATCCGGAAGGTATTGGGTCGCTACGATGGGCTTGCGAAGTACGAGTTCCGTGTCAATCGCACGCTCAAGCCATACAGCTACATCACCCAATACCGCGAAAGCGATAGTCACTTCGTCATGCGCCTGCTGGAGCAGGAGGGTTTGTTCTTCTACTTTGAGCATACGGCGGACAGCCATACGCTGATCATCATGGACGACTCGACTGTACTCACACCGCTTCCAGAGCAGCCTCAGGTTCGCTTCCATACAGCTTCTGTAACCGAAACCTCTGACTCCATCACCCACTGGAGTTCAGCCCGGGAATTCCAGGCTGGCAAGATTTCGGTACAAACCTTCGATTACCGGCAGCCAGGAAATCGTATTCCCGTCACGATGAACAGCCTTAATCAACAGGGCGATGTTCCATCGTATGAAATTTTCGATTACATGGGGCAGTACACGCACGGCACGCCCGAAGATGGTGAGCTCCTCGTGCGTAATCGTATCGAAGCACTGGAGCTGAAAGGTAAGACATTCGTAGGGTCGAGCAACTGTCGGGCGATGCGTCCAGGTTACACATTTGAACTGACGCAACATTACGAGCATGACACGGGCTCTCCTGATGATCGGCAGTTCCTGTTAATGAATATCGAGCATCGCGGCAGCAACAATTACACCTCAGACAGTCAGGCGGGTTACGCTAATAAAATTTATTGTGTACGCAAAAAAATCAAATTCCGGCCTCAGATGGATCTGCTCAAGCCAGGCATTTCCGGCCCCCAAACCGCCATCGTCGTCGGCCCGCCCGGCGAAGAAATCTACACCGACGAAATGGGCCGGGTAAAAGTGCAGTTCCACTGGGACCGCTACGGCAAGTTTGACGACAAAAGCTCCTGCTGGGTCCGCGTCGCTCAATCCGGCGCAAGTGGCGGTTTTGGTAGCATCCAGATCCCGCGCGTTGGTGACGAGGTGGTGGTCGTTTTCCTTGATGGCAACCCTGACCGTCCGCTCGTCATGGGCAGTCTGTATAACAGCCAGAACACGCCGCCGTGGTCGCTGCCTGCCAACAAGACCCAGAGTGGTTTCCTGACGCGTTCGGCCAAGGGGGATGGCGGTACGGCCAACTTCTTCCGCTTTGAAGACAAGGCCGGTGCCGAACAGGTGNTGATCATGCATGCCGAGCGCAACATGGACACCGAGATCGAGCTGGATGAAAAGCACGAGGTGGGCAATAACCGCAAGGTGACGGTCGGCGGCACGAATACGGAAATCATCCAGAAAGATACTGTGACGAACGTGCAGCAGGGGTCGTTTACGCTAAAGGTCGACAACCAATTCATTCAGGTGGATGCCAAGCAGTACATCCTTCTCAAAGTGGGCGACAGCAGCATCTCGATCACTCCGGAAGGCATCCAGATAAAAGGCAAAGTGATCAATGTTCTTGGCGAGAGCACCTTCGTCAAAGGTGACCGAGTCGACATCAACAAGTGAGAACGCAGGGCATGGAACGAACAAGTCTCTACGACCGTATTTCCGCAAAACGTATTGCGGATGAGGAGGCAGCCCGCAAGGCGGCGCTGGAAGCTCCGGTCGTTGAAGCTGTCCCCGAGCCTGAGCCAGAACCGATCACGCCATTGCAGGACGTGCCCAGCAGTTTCAATTTTGGTGGCTTTAATCTGGCCTTTCCTGAGGGCGCCCTGTTTCGTGATGTCCAGGTTACGCTTGAGTACAAAGGCGAGCCGCTCATGTTGTCTGTCAAACGCAGAGACGTAATGCAGGGTGAGGCGCTGGAAGCACTTTTCGAAAGCTCGGTGCAGACCTTTCGTGAGCGCGACCCTCAACTCCGTATTATTCGTCGGCGGGACTGCACCCTGGTGGGCTGTACTGCGAAAGCGCTGGATTTCCACTTCAAAGAAGGCAGCGCAGAACAACACGCACGTCTGGTAGGTGCGCTTGTTCCCCTTGCCGGAAAGGATGTGCTTCAGTGGTTGGAAATTTCTTGCCTGATCGATCCGACCAAACCGGACCTCAGCCTCTGGCTGGCGGATTTCGATAGCATGCTGGGCGGTCTCGCCGCACAGTGATTGTTTCTTTTTGATTTCAGGAATTCTTATCACATGGACTACGAGTTGCACGAAGGCAGTATCAAGCTGCCAGAGGGATTTCAGGACCGCACAGTGAACATGTTCGTGATGGGCTCGACGCTGCCTGCCCCGCTGAGCATTACGGTCTCCAGAGACACTCTGCTACCTTCCGAGCACCTGAAAACCTATGTTGATCGCCAGGTCAAAATGCTTTCGTCCAAGCTGCGCGGTTACACGCTGCTGAATAGAAAAGCAGTTTCGCTATCGACCGTGGCCCCTCTCGAAGGTATTCAGATCGACGCGTATTACATGACCGAAGGGCGTCCTTACTATCAACGCCAGGCGGCGTTTCTGATCGAGCCTGAGCGCGCGATCGTATTCTCGACCACGTCCCAGACGGACTTCAGTGCCGAGCAGACCCAGGACTGGGAAAACTTGCTGGCCAGTTTCCAGCCTCGCGTGGCCGACACTTCTCCAGCCAACGGTAGCGAACAGGAGTAACGCTCATGTTCGAGGCCGCGCGCTTTGGTGACGAAATATCGCATACCGGCGCCCTGGGGGGCTTCCTGATCGGGGCTGTGCTCGGTATTGCGCTCATTGCGACGGTGGCGATCGCAACCTTCACGTGCGGGTTCGGCGTGGCTCTTCTGGCAGGACTTGCAGCAGGCGTCGGAGGTAGCCTGCTCACCGCCGCAGGAGAGGCCATAGGGAGTATGTTTTCCTCCCCTTCCGGCACGATCATCACGGCCTCACCCAATGTGTACATCAACAACCGCAAGGCAGCGCATGTTGAAAAAAGCATTGGTGCCTGTGACAAGCATCCGGGGCCGGTCAAGATTGCCGAGGGTTCGACCAACGTCTTCATCAACAGTGTGGCGGCGGCGCGCAAAGGCGATAAGCTGACCTGTGGCGCGACCATCTCCGGCGGCTCCGACAACGTATTTATCGGCGGCGGCAGGTATCGCTATCTGCCAGTGGACGACGAAATTCCAGGCTGGCTGCGCACTACCGTCGATGTACTGATGGCCGTGGCGGGTGCGGCAGGTGGTATAGCCCAGTTGATCAAGGCCGGAACGCAGGCAGGCATGAAAGCAGTGCTGCCCTGCGCCCTGAAGTTCACCGCAGGTTTCGTCGCCGGCGAAGTGGGCAGTCGCTACGTGGTTGAACCTGTGATGCGCAGTGCGATCGGCGGCCTGAGCGGCAACCCGGTCGACACCACGACTGGCCGCAAGCTGATCCCGGATGAGATCGACTTCAGCCTGCCGGGCCTGATGCCCATCGAATGGTCGCGTTTTTACGCCAGCAACCTGAATGTCGACAGCGTACTCGGCAAAGGCTGGGTGCTGCCGTGGGAGCAAAGCCTGCGCAAGCGCGGCAGCTTCCTCTACCTTACGGACAATCAGGGCCGCACCGTACCGTTCGTGGACATAGCGCCCGGCCAGCGCATCTACAACCCCCACGAACAGGTCTATCTGGTCTGCACGCAGGGTGGTCACTACCTGCTGCAGACGCTGGACAACATCTTCTTCTACTTCGGCGAAGTGCCTGACGACAACAAACCGGTTCCGTTGGATCGTATCGAAAACGCACTCGGTCACTTCCTGCATTTCACCCGCACCGAACAAGGCACGCTGACCGACATCAGCGCGACGGGCGGCGTGCGTGTGCACCTGCATTACGACGAAGTGACGACACGCCTGACCTCGGTCAAGCGCATCGTCGACAACGAGGCTGTTGAAACCCTGGTTCAATACCACTACGACAGCAACGGTCAGCTCGCTGAGGTGTTCAACCGCAACGGTGATTCAGTGCGCCGTTTCAGTTACACCGATGGCGTCATGACCCGCCACAGCAACGCACTGGGCCTGACCTGCGAGTACCGTTGGGAAACCATCGACGGCCAGCCACGTGTCGTCGAACACCAGACCAGCGATGGTGAGCATTTCCACTTCCGCTACGACCGCGAGGCCCGCACCACCTGGGTCACCGACGTACTGGGCCGCGAGCTGGAGATTCATTACAACAAGGACCATCGCGTCACCTCGAGCCGCGACTACAGTGGCGATCACTACGTCATCGAGATCGACGACACCGGCAACATGACCGGGCTGACCCTGCCCGATGGCAACCAGCTGGCGTTCGAGTACGACGAGTTCGCCCGGTTGCTCAAGGAGACCGATCCGCTGGGCCGCAGTATTCGCTACCAGTACCACCACCTGACGACGCTGATCACTCAGGTCGATTACCCGGATGGCAGTACCTGGAAGGCAAACTACGATGCCAAAGGCAACCTCGTTGCCGAGATCGATGCGCTGGGCCACAAGACCGAATACCTCAACGGTGAGGACGGCCTGCCGCACACCATCGTCGACCCGACGCTCAAGTCCAAATACCTGTG